>JBMLOS010000165.1:0-40675 GCA_049242845.1 Prochlorococcaceae cyanobacterium | reverse complement strand
CTGAGAGCCTGATACGCCCAGTCGGTGGGGCGAACGTCGGAGAACTGGCTGATGCCGCTCACCTGCTCCTGGGAGGCGTACCGGTTCACGCCGTCCAGGTTGAGCTCCTGGGCGCGGGCGGCGCTGGGGGCCAGCAGAGCGAGCGCCACCGGCGCCACCGTCCACTTCTGAAAGGCATTCATGGGGTCCTCACGCCGAAACAGGGGAATGGCAGGAGCCGGGGCATCCCGATGCGGGAATGATAATGATTCTCATGCGTGGTGTCACGTGGGTCGGGCCGTGGACCCTATGGCTTTCCTGGGAGCTCGCCGGTCGCGGGAGTGCCGCCGGGCGGTGCCATTCGTCACCGCTGCAGGTGCGTGGCGTGAGCGGCTGGACCCGGCTCGCGCAGGATCGCGGCGCGGCGCTGCCGGAAGCTGCGTGCCAGCCTGGTTTACCTGTGCATCCCAGGCCGGCGACTCAACTCCGATGGCGCACCTCCCCGGGCCCCTCCTGCAACGGCCGAGCTGGGTGGAACGGCAACAGCGCCGCAGGCGCTCTCGGTTGCTGCGGCTGGTGGACCACTCCTTCGGGATCCGCCTGCTGCTGGCTCTCTGCGCTGCCCTGGCTGCCCTGGGCGGGGTGAACCGCTTCGAGCAATGCCGCGATCAGAACTGGGTTCCTGCCTGTCTGGCGAAGGATGCGGGCGGTGTGGTGACCGTGGGCAATCTGGAGGCGCTCAGCATCATGACGGCCTCGTTCCTCTACATCCTGGAGGGGGGAAAGAGGCGCCAGCGCGAGCACCTCGAAGCCCATGAAATGCTGCTCGTGTGCCAGCAGGCAGGAGTGCGCTATGCCCCGGCCCGCAATGATGCCCTGGAGCTGCTCAGCCGGGCTGGCCTCAGCCTCGAGGGCTGGAACCTGAGCGGGTTCGACCTCGACCGGATCCAGGTGCCTGGGGCCCATTGGCGTGGGGTGAATCTCTCCGGCAGCAGCCTGCGGGGGGCCGATCTGCGCCGGGCAGACCTCCAGCAGGCCGACCTCAGCCAGGCCGATCTGCGCGAAGCAGACCTGCGCCTGGCCGATCTCCGCCAGGCCGATCTGCGCGGCACCGACCTCAGCCATGCGGATCTGCGCGGCGCCCTGCTGGAGGGAGCCCGAAGGGAGGAGGCATGACCCGCGCAGCCCAGCCCGTGGCGGCCAATGTGGCCGGCCCGTTCTACGTGAACAGCCGCTGCATCGACTGCGGCACCTGCTGGCAGTTCGATCCGCTCCACTTCGCCCCCAGCGCCGGCACTTCCCACGTGCAGCGCCAGCCCGAGGGGGAGGCCGAGTGCCGGGAGGCTCTGCTGGCCCTGCAGGCCTGTCCGGTGGCGGCGATCGGCACCAGCACGGAGCTGATGCGCCGGATGCCCCAGGACGGGTTCCCCAGCCTGATCACCCGCCACCCCGCCGGAGCGGTGTACTACTGCGGCTGGGCCTCCCGCCGCAGCTTCGGCGCCAGCAGCTGGTTGATCGTGCGCCCCGGCGGCAATCTGCTGATCGATTCCCCCCGCTGGAGCGCACCGCTCGCCCGGCGCATCGCTGCCCTCGGCGGCTTGCAGGCGATCGTGCTCACCCACCGGGATGACGTGGCCGATCATGAGCTCTGGGCCCGGGCCTTCGGCTGTGGGCGCTGGATCCATGCGGCCGATGCCGATGCGGCCCCCAAGGCCGAACACCGGGTGGAGGGGCTCGATCCCCTGGTTCTCGATCCTGCGCTGCGCCTGATCCCCACCCCGGGGCACACGGCCGGTTCGATGGTGGCGGTGCTGGGCCGGGAGCGGCAGGTGCTGTTCAGCGGCGATCACCTCTGGTGGAGCCCCCAGCTGGAGCAGGTGGTGGCCTCGCAGCGCTACTGCTGGTGGAACTGGAACGAGCAGCTGCGCTCGGTGGAGCGTCTGCTCGATCTGGATGTGGCCTGGCTGCTGCCGGGGCATGGCCATCAGCGCGCGTTTGCCCCCGGGGAATGGCGCCGGGCCCTTGCCCATACCCTGGCGCTGGCCCGGGGCGGGGCCGGCGCGGAGGCCTGAGGGGAGGCCTGAAGACCGCGGCTTTTGGGTGGGGAAGCGATGCTTGCGGTGGGAAAAGCCGCAAATGCCGCAAAAGCGGCAAAAGGAAAAAAGCAGAGGGAAGGGCATCCTTCCCCTCCCAGCTGGCTAGAGAAGGAGGCCGATGGCGTGATCCGCCTCGCTGCCGCTCCCCATGCCCGCCCCGACAGCACCCAGCCGCCTGCGGCAGCCCCTGCCCCTGGTTCTGGCACTCTCCCTGCTCTGCGCCCCCTGCCTGCCGGCTCCCGCCGCCCGGGCTGCCGCAACCGCGGGTCAACCCGTTACGCCTGCACCGGGGCTGCCGGACTCCGCCGTGGCAGGCGGCGACGACAAGAAGGGCGGCAAGCAGAAGAGTTCAGGCGGCAGCTCAAGCGACAACAAGAACAAGGGCGGCAGCAAGGCCAGCGAAGACAGCAAGAACAAAGACGGCAAGAACAAAGACAGCAAGAACAAGGGCGGCAAGAAGAGCAAGGGGGAGAGCCAGGAACATCCCCCCGGCCACGTCCACTGATCGCGCTCTAGCCGGCCACCTCCACCCTCAATCCGTCCCGGGGGGAAGGGCTGGGCAGGGACTGCAGGGAGAGATCCTGCGCGGGGGCGAGCTGCAGCCGCACCTGCTGCAGCAGCCCCACCACCATCAGCCGGATCTCCAGTTCGGACAGCGCCTTGCCCAGGCACACCCGCTCCCCTCCCCCGAAGGGCAGCAGCAGGGCCGGGCATCCCTCCTCGAGATGGCGCTGCGGCCGGAACTGCTCCAGATCGCTGCCGGGGCTGCCCGGGGCGTAGCGGTTCGAAGCCGCCAGGGCCACCTGCACCACCCGGTTGGCGGGCACCTCCACCCCGGCGAGCAGAAGCGGCTGCCGGGTGCGGCGGAAGAAGCCCCCCACAGGCGGCGTGAAGCGCAGCACCTCCTGCACCAGCGCATCCAGCCGCGGCGCCCGGCCTGGCTCGTAGGCCGTGGTGGCCTGCTCCGGCGCCGGGGGCCAGGCCAGCTGATCGGTTTCCCGGCGCAGCCAGGTTTCCAGCTCCGGATCGAGCAGGAGGGCCCGCATCAGGCAGCTCAGGGAGGAGGCCGTGGTTTCGTAGCCGGCGAACAGCAGCAGCAGGAGCTGCTCCACCAGGTCGTCGTCGCCGAGGGGGAGGCCCGCTTCATCGAGCCCGCCGATCAGCAGATCGAGCCCGCCCCTGCGGTGCTCGGAAGCTTCCGCCAGCACCTGCCGCAGGCGGCGGAGCAGACGCTGCCGGGCGGCCAGGGCCCGGGCGTAGGGGCTGCCCGGCAGGGCCAGGGGCAGGGAGAACAGGGCCCGGGTCCAGATCTCGAAATCGCGGAACAGGGCCTCGCGATCGTTCCCCTCCAGCCCGAGCACGGTGGTGGCGATCACCGAGAAGGCGAAGCGCCGCATCCGCTCCGCCAGCGGAATCGCCTCGGAGGCGGCCCGCAGTTCAGCCGCCAGCTCCTCGATGAGCGCCGCGATGCCGGGGCTGTAGCGCCGCAGCGCCGCCGCCGAGAACAGCTGCCCCACCACCCGCCGCCGGGCCCAGTGGGCCTCGCCGTTGCGGTTGGCGAGCGAGCGGCTGCCCAGCAGCTGCTTCACGCTTTCGGGCCACCAGCCCTCCACCGCTTCCGGCTGGGCCAGCAGATCACTGATCGCCGGGCCGCCCCGGATGAACACCATCCGCTCCCCCAGCAGTAAGGTTTCGAACACATCGCCGTGGCGCTCGAAGCGCCTGGGGGCGAAATCCGGATCGCGGAAGAAGGCCAGGGTTTCCAGCAGGCCAAGGCCGGCTCCGGTGCTGGGCAGGGGGCGCGGCGCGGGCCCGGAGGAAGAGGGTTCGGGAGTTGGCATGGGGGCAATGCTGGCCACCCTGGCGTGCCGCCGCGGGAACTCGGGGGAACCCCCGCGCTGCAGCAAGCTGGAGAGATTCCCGTAGTCCCATGCCCCACACCGCCCGCGAGCGCCCCGCCGCCCTGATTCCCGCCAACCCGGGCGGCAGCCGCCGGGAGCGGCCCTCCGAGTCCGAAGCCCAGCCGCGGGGCTTCGGCGGCGGCGGCACCGCCCGGGGCGGGAAGCGCCGCGGCGGCAAGCGCAGTCCTTCGCTGAGCAAGGCCGACTGGGGCCCCCTTGGCAAGCACCCCGACCTCGACGCCATCGTGGCCCGCCAGCGCCTGCACCTGCCCCTCTCGGGGCGGCTCACGGTGGCGCAGGTGAATCAGGCCTGGAAGCGCTGCGCCGGCGAGCACCATCCCGACCGCGGCGGCGCCCACGACACGATGCAGCTGGTGAACGGCGCCCGGGATCTGCTGCTGGGCCGCCAGCTCGACTGATCGACAGGTTCTGTGCAGGGTGCCGGGGGAACGGATCCCCGTATCGCGGGTGACCACCACCCCTGCGCCGCCGGCACCAGGCTGTTTGGGTTCCTGGAGCGCATCCATGCGCGAGATCGTTTTTCACGTTCTCCGCGAGCAGCACGGCTACCTCGAGGCCCGGGCCGACCGGGCCTGCCTCACGATCACTGCCCCCTCCCTGGAGGAGCTGCACCACGAGGCCCGCGATGCCCTGATCGCCCACTACGGCTCCGCCCACGCCACCTTCCGGGCCCGGATCCGCCGCACCGCCCCGCAGCTGCAGGCCAGCCCCGCCTGAGCCCCTGCCGGGCCGGCTGCGGGGCTGGCCCGGCGGTCTGGACGCCGCAGCCGGGAGCGCTATCACCGGCTCCCGCCCTGCGCCGATGTTCCCTCGGCCCTTCCGGCTCCTGCTGATCACTGGGATGCTGCTGGCTCTGGCCGCCCCCGCCAGGGCCGCGGGCCAGCTGCGGCTCCTGCGCACCGAGCAGACCCTCCCCGGCAGCGGCGATCCGGTGTGGACCCTGCAGCTGGAGATCCCGGGCGAACCTCCGCGCCGCTTCGCGGCACTCTCCGGGCGGGCCGACCGGCAGGAAGCCGATCGCCATCGCCTCGGCAGCGGCGCCCCCCTGCCCCCGGGCCACTACCGCCTCTCGGAGGTGGTCTCCCTGGCGGAGGAGTCCGATCTTCCGGCCGAGCTCGGCCGGCTCGTGTGGATCGGCCTGGAGCCGAGCTTCCCCACCGAGAGGCTGGCCCTGGGCATTCATCACGATCCCAGCGCCGGCCGCGGACCGGAGAGCGGCACCCTCGGCTGCATCGGCGTGATCGAGGCCCACGACCTTCTGGCCCTGGCCGATCTGGTGCAGCGCCATGGCGTCACCGACCTGGAGGTGATGCCCTGAGCGGCGGCTCCGGTGTGGATTGGCCCACCTCGCTGTCCACCCTGGTGCCCATCGGGTGCGTGAGCCCTGACGCCGATGGGCTGCCTCCGGAGACAGGGCGGGAGCCGTTGCAGTGGCAGCCCGGAGTTCCAGGGAAGAGGGCGTGTCCGGAGCGGAACAGGCAGGGAAGTTCTTTGCTGAAATGGTGCGGATCTGCTGATCAACAGCAATCCCGAAGCCATTCACATGCGTCACGAAAGATCAAGCTTGGGCGGCTTTCTTTTGGGGCGGGTGTTCACACTGGAACCGCAAGGTGATCCTTCGGAGCCGATGACGTCCTACCTCACATGGCGGCGGAACGTCCTGCTTTCCAGCCTCGATCGGGTGCTGCAGAGCGCGTCCCCCCAGCCGGCCGCCGAGGTCTGCCCGGAGGAGGTGGTGCTGGCGGCTGAACCGGTGCAGGTGTTCGAGCAGCTCGAGCAGGAACTGGCCCGTTGTCTGCCCCGCACCGAGATCGCCGCCACCACCACCGATCTGCTCACCTCCCGCCGCTCGGCCTGCTCCGCGGCGCGGCTCCGCTTCCTCGACGCCTTCCGCCGCCACCTGCAGCTGCACCACTCCTGAGCAGCCGGGGTCTGCCGGCGGGCCGGAAATCGGCTTGTCTGAAGACTCATCAAGCGGCCCTGGCAGCGCGCCTGCCCCACGCCAGGGTGGAGGCAGGAGAGAGGCTTGCGCCATGGCCACCACCGAAGACACTGCCCGCGGACAAACCGCCCCCTCCGGCACCCCGCCGGAATTCCTCGCCTGGGCCGAGTCCCACCAGCGGCAGGAGCGCCGCCATGGGGCCGAACTGGCCCAGATCTCCCGCCATCCCCAGGGCACGGAGCAGCGCTCCGCCCTCGAGGAGGAGGAAATCCGGGTCCAGGAGCATGAGCACGAGCGCCGCCTGCATGACAGCGCCCTGGCCCAGCTGCGCCACCCACGGCCGGAGGGGGATCCGGCCGCCCAGGGCTCCTGAGGGATCTCAGTAGGGATCTCAGTTCCAGCCGTTCTGCTGCATCAGCGCCACGGCGGCCTTGTTGCGCGCCCCCATCTGCTCGGCGGACACGTTGTCGGCCTTGAACGGCCCCCAGCCGTTGAGGATGCGGCTGCCGCCGAAGCCCTTCAGCGGGTATTCGTGGTTCGCCTCCGCATAGCCCTTGCCCCCGGTGGGGGAGGCCAGGAACTCGATCAGCTGGCGGGCGGCGGTGGGGTTCTTCGACCAGCGGGTCACGCCGGCCCCGCTGATGTTCACGTGCGACGGATTGGGGAACACCACCCGCAGCTGCCGGGCCAGCTTCTGGTCGGCGGCGCCGCTTTTGCCTGCCAGCATGCGGGCCACGTAGTAGGTGTTCACCACCGCCACGCCGCAGTTGCCCTGGGCCACGGCCCGGGCCAGGGGCGTATCGGAGGTGAACAGCGGCTGGTTCGGCCTGAGGTTGGCCACCATGCCCCGCACCCAGGTGCGCGTGGCGGCCTCGCCGCGCTGGATGAGCTGATCCGCCACCAGCGACTGGTTGTACACGCTCTTGCTGTCCCGCAGGCAGAGCTTGCCGCGCAGGGCCGGGCTGGCCAGATCGGCGTAGGTGCGGATCCGGCTGGGCGGCACCAGCTTCGGGTTCACGATCACGGCCCGCACCCGGCGGGTGAGGCCGAACCAGCGGCCCTGGGAGTCGCGCAGCGACACCGGCACATCCCGCATCAGCGTGCTGGAGCGGGTGGGCTGGAACAGGCCCAGATCGCTGGCGCGGTCGAGCCGGGCTGCATCCACCAGCACGAGCACATCTGCGGAGGTGTTCCTGCCTTCCTGGCGCAAGCGCTCGATCAGGGCGTCGTCCTTGCCCTCAAGCAGCTTCACCCGGATGCCGGTGCGCTGCTCGAACTGGCGGTAGAGCTCCTTGTCGGTGTTGTAGTGCCGGCCGGAGTACACGCCGATCTCCCTGGCCTGGGCCTGGGCCTGCCTGGGTTGGCTGAAGGGGGCCAGGCCCAGCAGGGCCAGGGCTCCTGTCCCCAGTCCCAGGCCTGCTACGACACGGGTGCGGCGGATGGCCCGTTTTCCTCGGATGCTGTTCATCGGATTGGCGATGGTGCCCGGAAGCTAGGAATCGGCTCCGCGCGCCCCTCGACCACCGGTCACCGGGGGATGTAACCAATCGCACCCGCCGCCGTGACCGCTTCAGACCAGGCGGGAACCGCTCGCCCGCCGCTGCTGGCCGGGGTCGAAGACCGCCGCCACGCTGCGGATCAGCCAGCGCCCCGCCGGGGTGACCTCCAGTTCCGCCTGCCTGCCCCGGCGGTCCAGCCGCACCAGGCCGTCCTGCTCGAGCTGCCGCAGCTGACGCGCCTCCGCCGCGAAGCGTTCGGCATCGAAGCGTGCCCGGAAGGTGCACATCACCTGGCGGATCAGCTCCCGCCGCTCCAGCACCTCCGGATCCCGCACCACCAGGCCCCGCTCCACCGGCAGGCGCCCCTCCTCCAGCGCCTGCACGTAGGCCTTCAGGTTTCGGTGGTTCTGGCTGAAGAGGTGGGGGAACTGGCTGATCGCCGTCACCCCCACCCCGAGCAGATCCAGCTCGCCGCCGGTGGTGTAGCCCTGGAAGTTGCGGTGCAGGCTGCCGCTGCGCGCCGCTTCCGCCAGGGGGTCGCCGGCCAGGGCGTAGTGGTCCATGCCGATCGCCTCGTAGCCCGCGGCCAGCAGGTGTTCCTGGGCGCTCTGCAGCATTGTGAGCCGCTCCCGCGGGCTGGGCAGATCGTCCGCGGAGATGCGGCGCTGCAGGGGCAGCTGATCCGGCAGGTAGGCGAAGGAGAACAGGGAGATGCGATCGGGCCGCAGCTCCTGCACCAGCGCCAGGGTGGTGGCGAAGCGCTCGGGGGTCTGCAGGGGCAGGCCGCAGATCAGATCCACGTTCACCGAGGCGAAGGCGGCTTCCCGCATCCAGCCCATCACCCGACGCAGCTGATCCACCGGCACCACCCGGTTCACCGCCGCCTGCACCTCCGGATCGGCGTCCTGGATGCCGAAGCTGATGCGGCGGAAGCCCTGCTGTCGCAGCCCCAGCACCGCATCACGGCTGAGGAATTCCGGGTTCACCTCGATCGAGGCCTCCAGCTCGGCGGGGAGATCGAAGTGGCGGGCGATGAGATCCCACAGCCTGCCCGTCTCCTCGGCATTGAGGTAGTTGGGCGTGCCGCCGCCCCAGTGCAGCTGCGCCAGCCGTCTCCGCCGGCCCGAGGCCTGCTGCACCAGGGCGAGCTCCCGGCCGAGCGCCTCCAGGTAGGGCGCCACCACCCGGGAGCCGGCCTGGGTGGTGATCCGGTTGCAGCCGCAGTACCAGCAGGCGTGCCGGCAGAAAGGCACATGCACGTACAGCGAGAGGGGCGCCTCGCTGGGGGCGGCCAGCTGGGCGGCCAGCTCGCCGGCGCCGACGCCCTCGTGGAAGGCGGCGGCGGTGGGGTAGCTGGTGTAGCGCGGCACCGGCTGGTCGTAGCGGAGCAGCAGATCCAGCAGGTTCTCGGGGGCGGCCGGGCTGGAGGGGCCGGACGGGGCGAGGCGGGAGGGAGCGAGGGTCATCGGCAGGGGCGGAGCAGGGCAGGCGGATCAGGTGGTGTGGGGGGCTCAGGCGAGGGTCGCCAGCTCCGCCAGCAGCCGTTGGGTGGCCTGGAAGGCCAGTTCGCACTCCTCCAGCAGTTCCTCCTCTTCCGCCGGGGAGAGATCCAGCTCCTCGAAGCCCTGATGCAGCTGCTGCTTGAGTTCGCCCAGATCGGCGGAGAACTTCCAGAAGCTCAGGGCCGGCAGCCCCTGGGCAGCCAGGATGCGGCGCGCCTGCACCCCCAGCTGCTGGCCGCCGGAGAGGTCGCCGCCGTAGCGCACGTACACATGGGCCATCAGGCGATGGGGCGCCGTGCGCACCAGCTCCTGCAGCCGCCCCATCCAGGCCGCGGCGGCGGCGGAGGGTGGTGTGGCCGGCAGGCCGGCGAGCAGGGCGCAGTCGTGCTCGAGGGCGGCCCGGCGCGCCAGGTCGCTCCAGGGGAGGGAGAGGGCTCCCAGGGCCGCGGCCTGGAGCGGTGCCTCCCGCTCCAGCAGGGCGTAGGCCGGTGCCAGGGCCCGGATCAGGGCGGCCAGCTGCAGCGGCGTGGCCTCCCCCGCCAGCAGGGCGCGGGAGAAGGCCATGCCCTCGGCCTGGTGGTGGGCCTTGCCGATGCGGGCATGCAGACGGCGCACCCGGGGCCCGAAGCCGCGGTGCCGGAGCTGATCCGCGGCGGTGGCGTGATCGGAGATGGAGGGGGCGGCGACCATGGAAACGACGCGTGGGTCAACGAAATAACAGTAGCGTTGAGCCGTGCACTCGTGATCCCGTTGTTCCCGAGTGTTGCGGGATCTTTGCCCTTCCGTGCTCTCGTTCAGGCGGGTCCGCACCGTCCGGTGCCGCTCCGTCACCGCGCGCTGGTCAGGCCACCGCCTCCTGCTGGCGCCCCGGATCGGCACTGCTGCCGCTGGCCACCATCGGCTGGCAGAACTGCTGGGCCAGCAGGGTCAGGAAGCGCAGCCGCAGCCCCAGCTTGCGCAGGCCTGCGCTGGTCTTGATGGCGCGGTAGGTCTGCACGATGCGGTCCCGCAGCTGCAGGAATCCCGGCTGCTCGAGGTCGAACACCCGCGGAAAGGCGCGGCGGGCGGTGCGGTTGGTCTGGCGCATCACCTCCGCATCGAACCGGGCCGGATCCATGCCGAGGATGCGGTAGAAGTCGCCGCGCTCGCAGACCGTGAGGCTGTGGGTGAGGAACACGCTCCAGAGGAAGAAGCGGCTCAGCAGCCGGCCCCGCAGACCCTGCTGCAGCCCGGGCCAGCAGCGCAGCAGCACGTTGAAGATGTCGCCGTGGCGATTCTCGTCCTGGCACCAGGGCTCGAAGAAGTCGAACAGCGGCGCGAAGCTGTTGTCCGGATGGGCCTTGAGGTGCCGGTCGATGAGGATGTAGCGCCAGTAGCCGATCTTCTCGGACAGGTACACCGAATACAGCACCCAGCTGAGCGGGAACCAGGTGATCGGGCGCTTCGTGCTCAGGCTGGGCAGATCGATCTCGATGCCTTCGGCCACCAGGGCGCGATTCAGGAAGCCGGCATGGCGGGCTTCGTCGCGGGCCATCAGCTGGAAGAGGCGCCCCATCTCCTGCTCGCCCTGCTGCAGCAGGCGGCGGGAGAGCTCCTTGAACAGCAGGAAGCCGGAGAACTCCGACACGCAGGAGCGGACCAGATAGCTCTCATAGGCCTCCTTCTCCTCTGCCGAGAGGGAGCGGAGCCGCCCCAGGGGAGCCTTGCGATCGAAGTGCTCGCGGTTGTAGTCGGTCTCCATCTCCTGCAGCATCGCCTCGAAGGCGATCCGCTCCCGTTCCAGATCGGTGCGGGCCGCCTTCTCGATCTCCGTGGTGTAGAAGCGGGGCGTGAGCAGGTTCTCCTGCAGGTGAGGCGCGGCCGGCGGGGCGTCGGTGAAGGCGGGCGAGGCGGTGAGGGTCATGGGCCTGAAGAAGGGTGGGATGCAGGGAAGGGGCGGGAAGAGGGGCGAGGGACTGGGCTTCAGGGGCCCGGACCGGCCGCGGCCTGGATTCGGGTGGCCAGGGCGTAGGCCGCGGCATCGGGCCCGAGGTTGTGGGTGGTCAGCCAGCTCTGCAGGGTCTCCAGCACCTCGAGGCGATTGCGGCGATCGGACTCCGCCCGGTTCAGATCGGTGAGGGCCACCACCATCACTTCACGGTGGGCGCTGCGGTGGCTGGGCAGCAGCACGCCCCGGCTGCGCAGCCAGCGCTCCTCGAGACCGAAGTGCAGCCGCACCAGCTGGAGCAGCCGCCGGCAGGCGAGCCGCTGGGCGTGGGTGTTCTCCGCGGCCGGGGGTCGGTCGCTTTCCCCGTGGGCGGCGATCAGGTCTTCCAGCCGGCGATCGAGCCGCTCGTGCTGGCGCTCCAGCAGCCTCTGCTGGTCGCTCCAGCCCTGGAGGAGGCAGCCGGCGCTCAGCGGGGGCGCCGCCGGCGGGAGTGGGTGGGGCGGATCAGGCTCCATCGGGACAGGTAACCGGGTCACGATCACCCTACCCCACGCATAACAGCATCGTGATAGCCCGACAGTGGCGCATCGTGTGACTGTTCCCGCGGGTTGCCATGATCCCGTCCGCCGCTGGTAGCCTGCGGGTGTCGCCCCCGATCCGCCCATTCATGGACGTCCTCGCCGAGTACTTCAAGGTGTTCTCGGAGCCCAACCGCCTGGCGGTGCTCGAGGCCCTGCGGGGGGGATCCCTGAATGTCACGGCAGTGGTCGAGAAGACCGGCCTGAGCCAGGCCCTGGTGTCGAAGCACCTCAAGCTGCTCACCATCGCCGGGGTGGTGCGGCGCCGGCCGGAGGGCAGCCTCGTGTTCTACGAGGTGATCGACCGGGGCGTGTTCAAGCTGGTGGCCCAGGCCGAGAAGCTGATGCTCGATGCCCGCCGGCAGCAGCTCGACGCCCTGGCGGCCATCCTCTGATGGTGGAGCAGCCCGGCTCCCTGCCGGTGGATCTGCCGGGCCTGCGGGAGGCCCTCCGCCTCGGGCGCCGCGATTTCCCCGGGCTGCGGCTCGGCGATCTCGACGGCGTGGAGCTCGACCTCACCGGCTGCGATCTGCGCAACAGCTGCTTCAAGGAGGCCCGCTTCGGGCGGGCCAGCCTGCACGACGCCCGGCTCGAGGGCTGCTGCTTCCAGCAGGCCCTGCTCTGGGGGGCCGACCTGTCCGGCATCCGGGCCGGAGGCTCCCAGTGGCATGAGGCCGATCTCTCCGGATCCCGCCTGCAGGGGGCCGATTTCAGCGCTGCCCTTCTGCATCGCTGCTGTCTGCGGGGTGTGGTGGCGGCGGGGAGCCGCTGGCGGGAGGCCCGGATGGTGGAAGCGGATTTCCGCTCCGGCATGGACCAGCTCACCGACCTGGGGGAGGCCGATTTCCAGAACGCCGATCTCAGCTTTGCCCTGCTGCAGGGGGCGAATCTGCATGGGGCCAACCTGCAGGGCTGCTGCCTCTACGGCGCCAACCTCTCCCAGGCGGATCTGCGCGGGGCGGATCTGCGGGGCTGCGATCTGCGCGATACGGATCTGCGCAGCGCACAGCTGGAGGATGCCCGCCTCGAAGGAGCCCAGCTGCCGGAGGGTTTCGCCTAGGCGGACTGCAGCTGCTGCAGCTGGGATTCGAGCCGCTGCCGCAGCCGGGTCTGCACCAGGGTGCAGAGGTCGTCCACCAGGTCGCCCTCTGCTTCCCACAGGGTGCGGACCCCATCGCGCTCGCAGCGCACCAGGCCGGCGCGCTGCAGCTGCCCCAGCTGGCGGCTGATGTGCGACTGGGAGAAGCCGGTGGCCTCGATCAGGGAGGCCACATCCATCGCCCCCTGGCGGAGCAGGCAGAGCAGCTGAAGGCGGGCCGGCTCGCTCAGGAGCCGGAAGAACTGGCTGTACTCCTCCAGCAGCTGGGGAGAGGGCATGGCGCCGGCGGCACCCATGGGCAACAGGGTATGGCGATAGGCGCATTATGCCCGGTCCAGGACGGCCATGCCCTTGCCGCTGCCGCCTCTATGCGTGTATGGTCATATGAGTGTGTGATGCACGACCGATGCCAGCTGCTCCGGCTCCTCTTCTCTCCCTGGCCGCGGCGGCCGGCGGGGGAGGCCTGCTCTTCCGCCAGCTCTTCGATGCCGACACCGGCACCTTCACCTATCTGCTCGCCGATGTGCCCAGCCGTCAGGCCGTGCTGATCGACCCGGTTTTCGAGCAGCACGGCCGCGACCTCTCGCTGGTGGGGGAGCTGGATCTCCTGCTGGTCGCCAGCCTCGACACCCATGCCCACGCCGACCACGTGACCGGCAGCTGGCTGATGCGCGAGGCCACAGGCTGCGCCATCGCCCTGGCCGCGGTGGTGGGGGCCGAGAACGTGACCCTGTCGCTGCGGCACGGCGATCGCGTTGCCTTCGGCGGGCGGTTCCTGGAGGTGCGCAGCACCCCGGGCCACACGGATGGCTGCCTCACCTTCGTGCTCGACGACCGTTCGATGGCCTTCACCGGCGATGCCCTGCTGGTGCGCGGCTGCGGCCGCTGCGACTTCCAGCAGGGGGATGCCCACACCCTCTGGTGCTCGATCACCGAGCAGATCCTCACCCTGCCGGATTCCTGCCTGCTCTACCCCGGCCACGACTACACGGGCCGGGCGGTGTCATCGGTGGTGGAGGAGAAGGCCTTCAACGCCCGCCTGGGCGGAGCGGCCACCGAGCGGGATTTCGTGGGGCACATGCAGAACATGAAGCTGCCCCACCCGCACCGCATTGCCGAGGCCCTGCCCGGCAACATGCGCTCCGGCCAGCCGTGCCAGCCGCTGCCGCGCCCCACCTGGGCCCCGGTGCAGCGCAGCTACGCGGGTCTGCCGGAGCTGCCGCCCGCCTGGGTGTCGGCCCATCAGGGCGAGCTCACGATCCTGGATGTGCGCGCCCCGGAGGAGGTGGAGGGGCCCGATGGCCAGATCCCCGGCAGCCTGCTGATCCCGCTGCCGGAGCTGGAGGCCCGCCGCGCCGAGGTCCCGGCCGATCGGCCGGTGGTGGTGGTGTGCCATTCCGGCAGCCGCTCCGCCCTGGCCACCCAGCAGCTGCTCAAGGCGGGCCTCGAGCAGGTGGCCAACCTCCGCGGCGGCATCAGCCGCTGGACGGATGAGGGCTACGCCCTGGCCGGTGCCGTCGCGCGGTGATCCCGCCGCTTCTCCCTGCTCTTCTTCTGCCCCTCCACCTTTGGCTCCCATGCCTTCCTTCACAACCACCTCCTCCCCTTCCCGGATCACCGCCCGTGCCCTGGTCGATCAGCTGGCCCAGAACCGGGTCAGCGTGATCGATGTGCGCGAGCCGATGGAATACGTGGGCGGCCACATCGCCGCCAGCCTCAACGTGCCCCTCTCCCGCTTGCTGGAGAGCGACCTGCCCGAGGGGCCCCTGGTGCTCGTGTGCCAGAGCGGCAACCGCAGCAGCCAGGGTCTGCAGCGGCTGGAGCAGAGCGGGCACCTCGCCCCGGTGGTGGATCTCGAAGGCGGCATTCCCGCCTGGCATCAGGCCGGTCTGCCCCTGCGCAAGCTGCGGAATGCCCCGCTGCCGCTGATGCGCCAGGTGCAGATCGCCGCCGGATCCCTGCTGCTGCTCGGCCTGATCCTCAGCCACACGCTGGCGCCCGCCTGGATCCTGCTCACCTGGTTCGTGGGCGCGGGCCTCACCTTCGCCGGGATCAGCGGCTTCTGCGGCATGGCCCGTCTGCTGGCCGTGATGCCCTGGAACAGGGTGACGGTGTGATCGCCCCTGTTGCGGAGCCCGTTCTGGCCCTGCTGCTCGGAGGCGGGGCCCTGATCGGTTTCCTGCTGGCGGTGCTCGGTGCCGGCGGATCGATCCTGCTGCTGCCCCTGCTGGTGAGCGGGGCGGGCCTGCCCACCCGGGAGGCGGTGCCCCTCTCGTTGATCGTGGTCACCCTGCTGGCCCTGGCGAATGCGGGCCCCTACCTGCGGCGGCGCCTGGTGGCGCCCCGCCCGGCGCTGGTGCTGGGGGTGCCGGCCCTGGCGGGCAGCTGGATCGGTGGCTCCCTGGTGAAGAACCAGCTGGTGCCGGAAGCGGTGCAGCTGCTGGTGTTCGCCCTGGCGGCCCTGGTGGCCTCCTGGCTGCTGCTGCGGCCTTCCCCCGCCCGCTCGTCGCCCCGGCCCGTGGCGGGTCCGCTGCCCCTGGCGGCCCAGGGGGTGCTGGTGGGGCTGCTCACCGGCATCGCCGGGGTGGGAGGCGGTTTCGCGATCGTGCCGGCCCTGGTGCTGCTCGCCGGCCTTCCCATGGCGCTGGCCAGCGGCACCAGCCTGCTACTGATCGCCACCAACGCCCTGGTGGCCCTGGCGGCTCTCGGGCACTGGCCCTCCGGGTCGTTCTCCCTGCTGCTGCCGCTGCTGCTGGGCGGTGCGGCCGGTGCCGTGGCGGGGCAGTGGATGGCGCCCCATCTGCCGGAGCGGCGGCTGCGCCAGGGGTTCTCGCTGCTGCTGATCGGCTCGGCCCTGCTCACGGGCTTCGAGGCCTGGCGACGGCAGGCACCCCCTCCCTCCCCGGTGAGCCTGGAGAGCGGCCCCCGGCCGGTGCACGCCGAGCGGCCCCTCAGCGCCTCACCCGGCGGAAGGTGAGGTTGATCCGCGCGCCGGGTCGGCGTCTGCGGGGCGGCAGCTGATGCTGCCAGTGGCGCTGGGTGGGCGGATCCATCACCAGCAGATCGCCGCTCTGGAGCTCCAGGCTGAGGGGCGCAGCGTCGGTGTTCCCACCCGGCCGGGGCCGCAGCCGGAAGCTGCGGGCTTCCCCCAGGCTGAGCGAGGCGATCGGAGCGCCGGGATCGAGCTCGGGCTCGTCGTCGGCATGCCAGCCCATGTGGTCTTCGCCGTGGCGGTAGAGGTTCAGCAGCAGGGCGTTGAAGGGCTCCCCCAGCTCCCGCTCGAGCCGGTGGCGCAGCTGCTGCACCGCCGGCGTCCAGGGTTCGAGCGGGTTCTCCACCCCGCTGTAGCGGTAGTGGCAACCGGGATCCCCCATGCCGCAGGTGAGCCGCGGCAGGGGGTGTTCGCGGCCGAAGAGCCGGATCCGCTCCTGCTTCCAGGGCACCTCCGCCTGCAGCAGCGCCATCCATTGGTGGGGATGCACCAGCCAGGCGGGCCAGTGGCGCAGCCGCAGCCCCGGCGCCTCGAGCCGCTGCGGTGGGGCGGAGAGCAGGGGGAGCTGGTGGGCCATCCCGGAGCGGAGCTGCCTCGACCATGGCGGAAGCGGGCGCCCTGTTGTGGTGCAGAAGCCGCTGCGAAGCGTGGGAGATCCGATGCCGCCTCGCCTGGAGGATGTGATGAATGTGACAACCGCCTGTGTCTTGCCGCGCCGGCACCCTCGGCCGCGCCCCCGGAAGCCATAGCCTGCGAATGACTCTCAAGAGCGGCTACGCCGCCCCCGGTCCATGGCCCAGCCCATCGGTCGACCCGAAGGCGAGACTCCCTCCCCCCGCACGCCCCGCCAGGACAAGAAGAAGGGCTGCCGCAAGAAGAAGTGCTCCCACTGGAAGGGAGGCAGCTGCCGCTGCGGCCGCGACTGAACTCCCGTGCGGCTGGGGTTCCGGCCGCCTGGCAAGGGATCCATCCTGGGAAGACGCGGACCCTAGGGGGGCCCCTTCATGCGGAGCCCTGGTCATGGCAGGGTCGGTGATGGGTCTTCCTCCGCCCGCCCGGCTCAGCGGCCGGGAGGCCGGGCCGGCCTGCGGATGCGGATGGCAGGGCCGGGCAGCTGGAGCTGCTGCTCGCTCCAGTGGGCCAGCAGGGCGGCCAGGAGGCTGGTGCGATCGCCGCGGACTCGAAGCATGGCGTCTGAGGATCAACGGCCTTCAGCCTGATCGGCCTGTCCGGTTTCTCCGCGACGAAAGTCACCGCGGCAGGCAGTGAATGGCACACCGCCGAGCAGCATTGCTGCGCTGAGCCCGTCGTGCGGAACCCGAGGGAGCAGAGCATGCAGAAGAGAGAGGGATCTGCTCAGAAATCCTGCGGATCACAGCGGCTGAACACCCGGATCGCATCGGGCTCCAGGGGCAGGCCATGGCGCAGATTCCTGGGAATCCAGCGCTCGAGGTTCGCCATGGCTCGATCCTGCTGGCGCATGGCACGGCGAGCCTCGCTGCTCCGGGCCCCCCATGTATGGGCAGCCTCCAGCCAGGCATCGAGGGCCACAGCTCGCTCCTGGGCGGCGCTCTTGACCCGATCCTGATAGAGAAGGCAGTGCTGGTAGGCCTCCCGGGCAAAGGCACGGCCGGCACTGGTGGCGGCCTGGTTGGCCAGACGTTGATCGATGCTCGCGTAGCAGGCCTGGAGGTAGGCCGTCCGCCTGCTCGGCAGGGCCGCATCGGCGGACTCCATCAGGCAGATGCGGCGGCCCATGGCCGACACCCGGGGGGCAGGTTCAGTGCAGGCGGCCAGAGCAATGGCGAGGATCCCAGCAACGCTGGCGCATCGCCCTGTCATCAGCGGGTGTGGCTGGAATAGGTGCGGCCGGATGTTCTCGCCATACTTCGGCCTGCATAGGTCTCGCCCTGCTGATTGTTGCGGCTGGTGAGTGTCAGCTCGTAGGCCAGCTCATGGTCGCCGGCGTCGGGTTCACTCACCGGGATGGAGAGTGTGGCATTGGGAGCCACCAACCCGCTCACGATGGTGTTGGGATTGAGGTGACCGTTGCGTTGGATCTCGGGCCCGCATCGCCACAGATCATCCGTATTGGCGGCCTGGTAGTAGTGAATCGGTGGCTGGTTGGCATCACTCAACTGGATTGTGAGGATCGATGTGCCACCTCCCTCGCAGTTCGCCATGGTCTGGTTGCGTTGGATCACTGACCCCTCCAGGGCCTCGGTGTTGATCAGATGGCTCACCAGGCCCCAGTGGTCGCGGAGTCGTTGGAGGGCCTCCTGCCTGCCGGTGATCCGGATATGGGTGGTGATCACCTGGGCGCCCATGGCCAGCAGCATGCCTCCGATCACCGCTGTGATCAGCAGTTCCACCAGGGTGAAGCCCGTTCGCCTGACCATCAGAACAGCACCTCGTCACGGCATGCTTGCCCTTCATTCACCAGGCCGGATCGAATCGCCCCAACAGAGGGGCCAAGACTCACGCAGCCCACGGGACCTCCGCCTTGCAGCTGGATCTGGATCATCACCCCTGTATCGAGATTGGCATCGGCAACGGTTCGCACCGTGCCCCGTGGTGTAAAGGAAAATGTGTCCTGGGTTGTGTTGATCATGTAGCGAGTGCCGGCTGCTGTGATCCCGGGGATGCTCATATCGACGTTGTAGAGGCAATTTGTATTATTCGGATCACGCCGAGCCAGGATCTGTCCTGGTGTGTACTCCGGTCCATTGATGAATTGCACATCACAGGCTCCGTTGCGCAGGGCGGCACGGCGCATGGCCTCCAGCCAGCCCACCAGATCCACCTGTACCGCCAGCACTCGCTCGCGCCGCCACTCCTGCCCTGTGACCTGAATGACGATGCTGCTGAGAATCCCGAGCACGGCAACGGTGACCATCAGTTCAGTGAGGCTGAAGGCAATTTTTCGAGCTCGGAGTGGTTTCATGGGATGTCAGGACACCAGTTGATTGCTGTGGGAACAAAGGTGGTTTGACGCAGCATTTCCTCTCCTGCGAAATACGTCACTGTATAATGGTGCCCCCTGCCATCGGGTGGGTTGGCAGAGCTGATCGTTCGGCTCAGTCCATTCAGGCGGGCTTGGTTCACAGGTGCTGTGGTTGCGATGATTCCGCTTCCCCCGATCAATGGCGTCAGCAAGGTCTGGCTATCCGCTTGATTGCAGGCGGCCTCAAGGGATTCCACCCGATCGGTTGCTGTGGGGTCGGGGAAGAAACCGTTCTGGGTGGGGTGCGTATTGATGTTGCTTTGACATTGGATGGTTGTTGTGCCTTGGGCGCAGGTGTAGTGCTCATTTAGTTTGGAGATAAGAGCAAGGTCTGCGTCGATATCGGATTCCTGTTTGTAGCGCCGCTCCGTGAGCAAGGTCTGCCGGTTCGTGGATTCAAAGATGCTCGCTACCGAGGCCAGCACAACCAGAAGCATTGCTGTGGAAACGAGTAGTTCCGTGAGTGTGAAGCCTGCTGCCTGGTCGGAATGATTGGGAGGTTGCTCTTCTGGCATGGCTCAGAACAGGCTAAGGGATCTCTGGGAGCGGGCGACCCAGTCGATAATTGGATTCTCCCAGTTGGTGAGGGTAAGAACTTGGTTGATTGCGTCGCTGGGAGAAATAAAGGTTACATTGCCATTAGCCACTACCTTGTTGGCCCATAGAATTCCTGTGTATCCACCGTTGCCGCCGATATTCATGGTGCCGCATCTGAAATAGGCGAATAGCTTGAGGGTTTGATTTGTTCCGTTGCCGAGATCTACAATCTGGCGCTGGCTCACGATCGGGCAAGCTGCTGGTGTTGTGCCATCGCCTGTGATGACGTTGCCGATGAGCATCAGGTCTGTAACGCTGTTCGCGCCAGATTGCGTAGATTGATGGCTGAATGATCCGTTATTTCGTTGATTGATTGTTTTCTCGGTTTGATTGGCCTGCTTGAGTGGAAAGTAAAGGCGAAGAGGTTTTCGCTGGGAAGGACTGCCGGAGCTGGTGGTGATCGCGATCGTGCGATTGTTGGCCCCAAAGTCAAGCTTGCCGATGCTGCAGTGGATGGCATCAACAGGGGTGTTGGTGCCCTCTTGTTCACTGATCTCTGTGCATACGTTCTTGAGTTGCAGGGGCCAGTCGGAAAAGTTGTTGGTGTCCAGGCTCAGGGTGGTTCCTCCGTCCAGGGGGTAGGGGGTGGTGTTGTCGTCTTCGGTAAGCGTGCTCAGGTTGATCACACATGCAGCGTTGCCGGTAGGCGCTGTCGCGCAGTCGGTCACGCTTGCGCCGGAAACCCCGGTGTATCGCTCGCGAATTGTTGGATAGTCGATGGAGAAAGTGTCTTCTTCTTTGACAACGGTTCCGGTATTGGTGTTGAGGTTGCTTGCTCCGTTGCACCCCGTGGTGATGCAAACAACGTAAGGGAGTGGGTCGCTGGATGCATCCTCGGCGTTGAAGCTCACGGACGCTCCGGAGGCGACGAGTCCACTCGCGGGAGCTTGTTGGGATGTGCCGGTGATCACCCCAAGCGATGACACGTTGCAGGCTCGGGTGTCATTGCCAAAGGCATTGCCGGCGCCGTTAAATGACCTGCCGCAGCACTTGGGAACCACAGCGAAAGTTCCGGCAATCGTGGTGGCGGCCACGAGGGTTTCCCCCCGGCGCACCAGGTCCCTGACTGTGATTGTCACTTCTCCTGGTTGGGCTGGTACTGCGCCCTGGCCTATGCGGATTGCGAAGTCGCTGTTGGCGGAGTAATCCGCGTTGAATTCCTTCGACCCGCTTGGTTGTGAGATCGAGACAACCTCATAGCTCCGGATTGTGCCAGATGCCGGACGTGCGGATGTGTCAATATCTCTCCGGGTGCCAACAAGAAGCCCTGTTCCAAACTCGCCCCTGGGATTGTTGTTGGCAGTCCCAGCCAGATCTGGTGTCAAGATGCTACACCGCGAAATCAGATGGCTGTCGGCTTCAATCTGCTGCAACGTTCGGCTGTTCAGAAGTTCGCCGTTCACCAGCAGGCGCCGATTGCGTGTGCGATTCAGCTGGCTTACGACCTGTGCAAGACCGATCTCCGCCGCATCCCTGGCCTCACGGCTCTGCCCCACGAACAGACTGCCCAGCCAGCCTGATGTGGCCCGGTCAATCATGGCCACGCTGCCCAGGATCACGGCCAGCACAATCAACATCACCGTGGCCATGGAGAAGCCGCTCTTCTTCTGGCTTTGTGCCTGGCGCTTGCGCATCAGCCCTCCTTCCCTTCCTCACCTATTCGCAAGCTAGGCAGAGTCTTTGTTTCGGACAGCGCGCCTTCAAGATTGTTTGCTCCTCCCTCTGCTGCGATTGCTCCAGTTCTGGCTATAATGAATAAAGGCCTAAAGTCCGGCCTCGTTGCGCCGATCGGCTCGGGCGATACCAGCGGGTGCGTCCAGGCAGACCTCCCGGGCTGTGGTTTTCCTGGAGTTGCTCGCTGCAGGGGCTGCGCCTCAGCCCCCGCCTCCGATCGCCATCACCTGATCCCTTCCCTTCTGCTTGGCGGAGAACATGGCGCCATCCGCCCTGGCGATCAGGTCGTCGAGGGATTCACCGGGCTGGGCCAGGGCCACGCCCACGCTCACGGTGATGCGCACCTCCCCGCCCGGGAACGGCACGGGTTCGCGTGCCCGTTGCCGCAGCTTCTCGGCGATCTCGATCGCATCCTCGAAGCGCTGCAGACCGGGCAGAACCACCAGCAGTTCATCTCCCCCGATCCGGGCCGCCACATCCGAGGCGCGCAGGCAGGAGCGCACCCGCTCAGCCATCGCCCGCAGCACCGCATCGCCGGCCTGATGGCCGAAGCTGTCATTCACCTGCTTGAAGTGATCGAGATCGCAGAACAGCACCGCCAGCTCCTTGCCTCGGCGCTGGTTGCTCTGGGTGAGCCGGCGGATCTGGCTGAACACCTCGTCGCGGTTCAGCAGGGCGGTGAGGCTGTCGGTGGAGGCGCGGCGTTCCAGTTCCCGTTCGGCTGCCACCTCGGCGTCGACCATGCGGAAGCTGCACACCCACCCTTCCTCGTCACCGGCTTCGTTGAGGAAGGAGCTCCAGCGGCACTCGATCCAGTGGGGGCTGCCGTCCCGGGCGCAGATCCGCTCGCGGCTCACCCGGGGGTACCCCTGAGCCAGGGAAGGGGGCTGGATCACCGGCGGGTGTTCCGCATCGGGGCTGGGGAGAACCTCATGCAGCAGCCGGCCCACCCAGGCACTGCTCTGCCAGCCCAGCACCGGCTGCAGGGAGGGCGATACCCATAACACCGTGCCATCGCTGGCGCAGTGCAGCACCACATCGGACACGTTCTCGGCCAGGAGGCGGAACCGCTGCTCGGAGGCGGCCAGGCGCTGCTGGGATGTGGCCCGTTCTGTCACATCCCGCCAGGTGACGCTGAGCTCCTCGCCCACCTTCACGACGCGGATGTCCAGATGACGGTCGCCCCCCTGCGTTTCGTGCTGGCGGTAGAGGAAATCGTCCAGCAGCAGGGGCTCAGCGGTGGCGAGCACATCCACATAGCGCTCGTAGAGGCCATTGCTCACATGCCCGGGCCAGAAGTCCCGCAGCGTCGAGCCCACCATCTCCTCCGCAGACATGCGGTTGTAGGCCGCGGCGGTGGGGTTGGCGTGGACCACGCGCAGATCCACGATGCGTCCTTCCCCATCCCGGATCGGCTCGAGCACCACGTGGGGATCCAGCAGGGAATCGAGGGTGGTGCGCAGCCGCTGCTGTTCGGCCTCGAGTTTCTGCTGGGTGTTCACCAGCTCGGTCACGTCGTAGTTCACGCCGAGCATGCGCACGGGCCGCCCCTGGCCATCGAAGCTGGTGTGGGACGCCGCCTGGAGATGGTGCACCGAGCCATCGGGCCACACCACCCGGAAGCGTGGCGCATACTCCCGCTCCCCCCGCAGGCCCGCCTGGATTTCCCCCTCGGCGTAGGCGCGGTCGTCGGGGTGCACGGCTGCCGCCCAGGCCTCGTAGGCCCCGGAGAACTGGTCTGCCCGGCGCCCATAGAGCTTGTACATCACCGGATCCCAGGTGAGCTCATCGTGCACGGGATCCCAGTCCCAGATGCCCACCACGCCCGCTTCCGCCGCCGCCTGGAGATAGTCGCTCTTGGCCACGATCTCGGAGATGTCGATCAGTTCCACCAGCACGTGCCGCACCAACCCGGTGGAATCCCTCACGTTGCTGAGCCTCAGGCTTGCCCATCCTGAAAAGCGGGACCCCTGGTGCAACCGCAGATGCAGGCGGTGATGCTCGAGTTCCCCCCGCAGCAGAGCGTCCAGCATGGCGGCCTCGGTTGGCTCGCCAGGGAAGGCAAGCTGTTCCGGGTGACTCTCCGCCTCGTCGTCCAGGAACGACTGCAGCACCTCCGGCAGGGTGCTGTTCGGCAGCAACGCCGGATCCAGACCGAGCTCCGAACAGAACTCCTGGTTGCCCAGCAGAAAGCGCCCACTCTCCGGGGCGCAGAAGGCCACGCCGATCGATGCCTCCTGCACACTCAGGCGGAACAGTTCCTCGGAGCTGAGCAGTGCCTGCTCGGCTTCCATCTGGGCCGTGATGTCGATGTCCTGGCCGATGAAGAAATCCACCTCCCCGTTGGGCAGCCGGGAACAGGACACGTTCGTGTCCAGCCAGATCGTTGTGCCATCCCCCCGGAGATAGCGTTTTCTGAGCCTGTAGCTGGAGCGCCGGTTGGCGAGCATCTCCTGCACCAGGGCCCGCTCCTGCTCGATGTCGTCCCGGTGGGTGATGTCCTCCCAGGAAAGGGTGCAGATGGTTTCGGCGTCGCGGCCGAGGATCTCGCAGAGGGCAGGATTCACCTGGAACAGCCGGCCGCTGGCGTCCGCCAGGGCCACGCCGGCTGCCGCATTCTCGAGGGTGAGCCGGAGTATCTCCTCGCTGCGGCGGCGCTTCTCCAGTTCCCGGACGCGCAGGGCGGAGAGGTACATCGCCAGCAGCGCCAGTGCCAGCAGCCCGATCAGGGAGCTGATGGCGTGGCCCGAGGGGAAGAAGCCTTGATGGATGGCGGTGAGGAGCGCCAACCCGCAGGCCTGCGCGGCCAGGGGCGCCATCTGCCGGGGGCTGAGAAAGCCTGCCGCGAGAACCACCGGCAGGAAGAAGTAGGGCAGCAGCGGAACCCCATGCGGCAGGGCCACAGCAGCCATGAAGATGGCGGTGATCGCCAGCGCCAGGACCCAGAACAGGTGCCGGCCGGCAGCGCCGTGGCGAGAGGGAAGCCCAGGGCTGCGGTTCATGGCAGGTTCCTTGCTGGCATCGGTGGCACCCCCTCACCCAATGTCTGATCCAGTCTGCTGAGGCCGCCGGGATTCAGCCGCCCTGCGGGAGGGCTGTCCGGCTGGCTGGTGTCGCCGGAACCGTGAGATTGTGTGATCTTGGAAGCCGCACCTAGCCTGATGGATGGCTCTGCGCGCCCGATGGATCTCAAGCCCACGGTTCTGGTTGTCGACGATTCTGTGGAGGTTGTGGATCTCCTCGTGAACCTTCTCAAGGGGAGGTATCGCGTCAAGGTGGCCACTTCGGGGCAAAGGGCGATCGAGATCGCGATGGGGGACGATCCGCCCGATCTGCTCCTGCTGGATGTGATGATGCCGGAAATGTCGGGCTATGAAGCCTGCCGGAAGATCAAGGGGAATCTGGCAACCCAGCACATCCCGATCATCTTTCTCACCGCCCGAACCGGCACGGAAGACGAGCGGCTGGGCCTTGAGCTCGGTGCGGTTGACTTCATTGCCAAGCCCATCAATCCGCCCATTGTTCTGGCCCGGGTGGCCACGCATCTGCAGCTCAAATCCGTTGCAGACTTTCTGCGCGATCAGAATTCCTTTCTGGAGCAGGAAGTGCAGCGGCGCGGCCGGGAGCTTGCCGCCATTCAGGATGTCACCGTTCTGGTGATGGCCTCCCTGGCGGAAACCCGCGACAGCGACACCGGCAACCACATTCGCCGTACCCAGTTCTACGTGCGCACCCTGGCGGAGCAGTTGTGCCGCAACCCCAGGTTTTCCAGTCAGTTGGACGAGCGCACCGTGGAGCTTCTGTTCAAATCCGCTCCGCTGCACGATATCGGCAAGGTGGGAATCCCTGATCGCATCCTGCTCAAGCCAGGGCGCTATACGCCGGAGGAGTTTGAGATCATGAAAACCCACACCACCCTCGGCCGGGATGCCATCGCCAAGGCCGAGCAGCAGCTGGGGTTGGAGGTTGATTTCCTGCGCCTGGCCAAGGAGATCGCCTACAGCCATCAGGAGAAATGGGATGGCAGTGGCTATCCCCAGGGCCTCAAGGGTGAGCAGATCCCGCTTTCGGCTCGCCTGATGGCTCTGGCGGATGTCTACGACGCCCTGATCTCGCGACGGCCCTACAAGGACCCCATGAGCCATGAGAAGGCGGCGGCGATCATCCACGAGGGCAGGGGCACGCACTTCGATCCCGATGTCGTGGATGTCTTTGCTGCGGTGGAGCACCAGTTCCAGGAGATCGCGGCCCACTTTGTGGACTCTGATGCCGATCTGCAGCAGAAGGCAGTAACCCTTCGCAGGATGGAGGTGCCATCCGCCGGCAGCTAGCCCGCGCGCCTTCCCTGTTCCCTGCGCCGAGCCATGCGCATCCGCACCGCCCACGCCATCGTGCTGCTCCTGCATGCCGCCATGGCGCTGGCCTGTGTGGCCTGCCTGCTGGCGATCCGGCAGGCCGTGGCGCGTGAGCAGCAGGCGATGCAGCAGCACCTCAATGGCTCAGCGGCCCTGCAGGGGTTCCGCGAGGGCAGCCAGCTGCTGAGCACCACCGCCCAGGCTGCGGCGGCCACCGGAGCGACCCACCAGTCCGAGCAGTTCTGGAGGGAGCTGTTCGTGGCGCGCAGACGCGAACGGGCCGGCCTCGTGCTGCGCCAGGTGGGGCTCACCGCCGAGGAGCAGACCCTCTGGAGGCAGGCCCTCAAGGCCTCCGAGGCCCTCGCCAGCCGCCAGCAGGAGGCGATGTCCGTCCTGGCGCTGGACAACCGCATCCGGGCCATGGCCCTGGTGTTCGATCCGGCCACACTCCAGGCCCAGGAGCACGTGCGCTTCCTCAGTGAGAGCCTGCAGCGCCGGCTGGACAGCCGCCTGCGTTTCGCGCTCTCCCTGGAGCAGCGCCAGGCCGAAACCCTCTGGCGGCTCATGCTCGTGCTGCTGCTCCTGGATCTGAGCCTGGTGTTCGGCGTCTTCCTGCTGCTCACCCCCCGCTTCATCACCCGTCCGCTCGTGTTGCTCGAACAGCGGCTGCGCCAGCGTCAGCAAGGACAGAGCACCACCATGCCCACCCTGGCCTGTGCCGCCCGGGAGATTCAGACCCTGGCCACGGCCCTGGCTGCCCAGGAGCGGCTGGAGCAGGCCCTGGCCCAGGAACAGTGGGTCAAATCCGAGCAGCTGCGGATCGGGGAGGCCCTGCAGCGGGAGAGCACGCCTCCTGCCGCCGGGAGCCGGCTGCTGCGGGACCTGGGCCGGGCGCTGGAGCTCGGCGCCGCCTCCCTGTACGGCGTCGATCCCGCCGGGGGCGGCCTTCGCCTGCTGGCGAGCTATGGCACCGGCGCTCTGCCCTCCGCCCTGGAGGCGGGCGAAGGGCTGGTGGGGGAGTGCCTGAGCCAGGGCGCACCGCTGGAGTTCGAGCACCTTCCCCCGGGCTACTTCCCCATCCGCAGTGGCCTGGGGGCGAGCCCACCGGTGGCCCTCTGGTGCCTGCCCGTGCGCAGCGGTGAACAGATCCTCGCCGTGCTCGAGCTGGCCCTGCTGCACCCGATCCAGCCGCAGCAGCGGCAGCTGGTGCAGGAGTTGCTCCCGCTCCTGGCCCTGGCGCTGGAGCGTTTTCGCAGCCTGGCGGAGCCCTCCCCGGAACTCTCGCCGGAGCCCTGCCGTCTGTGACCTTCCTCTCCCTTCCCCTCGAGCGCCTCGAGCGTCTTCCCCTGCCCAGGAAGCTGCTGCTGGGGTTCCTCCTGGTGGCGATGCTCCCCACGGGGATGGGGCTGCTGATGCTGCAGAACTACCACCGCGCCACCTACCGAAGCCTGGGCAGCAACCGGGATCTGATCGAGAACTCCAGACAGCTCTCGGAGGTGAATTTCAGCCTGCGGCTGATCAACAGGAATCTGCGCCAGCTGGTGCTCAGCCCTGGGCGCAACCCCCGGTATCTTCCGCTGGCTGCCCAGACGCGGGAGGAGATCACCCGCCTGCCGCTTCTGCTGCAACCCGGCCCCGATGCCACTGCCACTGAGGTGGCCGCTCTGGAGGAGGCCCGCGAGCGGGTCGCCCGCTACCTGCAGGAAGCGGGCCTGTTGCTGGAGCAGGCGGGAGGGGATTCCGCCGCCCGGGAGGCCGCGATGCTGGCCCTGGGCGGGCCGGCCTATGCCAGGAGTCTCGGAGCCGTGGATGCCGAGCTGGCGCAGCTCGAGAAGCAGGTTCTGGCCAGGAACGAGCGGGTGCGCACTCTCGTGGAGGAGGAGCACGAGAGCACCGACACGCTGCTGTTTGTCTTCGGGGCCAGCGGGCTGCTGATGGCCGCTCTGGTGAGCCTGCTGATGGGCCGTTCCATCCGTCGCCCGGAGGAGAGGGTGCGGGAGGCGGTGGAGCGGCTGGCGGCCGGCGAACTGGATCTGGATCTTCCCTGCCGCGACTATCCCAACGAGATCGGCGCCCTCACCCGGGCGGTGGATGTGCTGCGCCGCGGGGCCCTGGACCGGGAGACCCAGCGATGGATCAAGGCGAGTGAATCCACGATCGCCACAGAACTGCAGCAGGCCACCTGCCTGGCGGATCTGCCCCGGCTCTTCTTCGGGGTGCTCGCGAAGAGCCTGCCGATCGGCCAGGCCGCCTTCTACATCGCACATGATGCGTGGGAGAAGGAGCCGGGGCCGCAGCAGCTGCGCCTGCTGGGGGGCTACGCCCTGCGGGAACGGCACGTGTTCCACCAGAGCTTTGTCCTGGGCGAGGGCCTGGTGGGGCAATGTGCCCTCGAGCGTGAGCCCATCCTGCTCACCGAGGTGCCCGAGGGTTACCTCAGCATCGGCTCCAGCCTCGGGGGAGCTCCACCCAGCCAGCTGTTGCTCCTGCCGGTGCAACGGGGCGAGGAGCTGCTCGCCGTGCTCGAGCTGGCCTGCTTCAGCGCGTTCACGCCTGCCCAGCAGGAGTTGCTCGAGGAGGTGGTGCCGCGGCTGGCCACCAAGATCGAGATCCTCGAGCGCACGGCGCGCACCACCCGCCTGCTGGAGCAGACCCAGCGGCAGGCCCAGGCCCTGGAGGATCAGCAGGCCGTTCTCCAGGACACCGAAGCCTGGTTCCGGGGGATCACCGAATCGGCCCCCGACGGCCTGGTGGTGATCGACGGCCAGGGCACCATCCGCCTGGCCAATCCGATGGCCACGGCGGCCTTCGCCTCCGCCGAGGCGTCCCTGGAGGGAGAACCGTTCCTGTCGTTGCTGGATGCCGCGGATGCCGCCGTGGTGCAGCAGGCCCTGCAGCGGGCCCTGCGGCCCTCCACCGGAGATGCGTTCATCGAACTGGCCGTGAACGGGCGCCGCAGCAACGGAGCCCTGTTCCCGCTGGAGCTCAGCATCTCCCAGCTGCCGGCCCTGGGAGAGCGGGGCGTCTGCGCCTGCGTGGCCCTGCGAGATGTGAGTGAGCGCCGGCGCAGGGAGCACGAAATCCAGCAGTTGCTGGCCCGGCAGGATGCCATTTTCCAGAGCGCACCTTACGGAATCGCGTATACGGAAGCGGGCCTGATCGTGGGTGCCAACCGGCGCATCGCCGATTTCCTGGGCTATGCGCCGGAGGAACTGCTGCAGCAATCCACCGATCTCCTCTTCTTCGATGCGGATGACCGAGCCCAGTTCGAGGCCGTTGCGATCCCTGAGCTGAGGGCGGGAAGGATCGTCAATTCCGAGTGGCGATTCCGGCGCAGGGATGGCAGCGCCTTCCTGGCGTCGGTGTCCGGGCGGGCCCTGCAGCTGGCGGAGGAGCATCCCAGCGTGGTCTGGATCTTCGACGACATCGCCGAACGCAAGGCCGCGGAAGAGAAGATGAATGCCTATTTCAACAGCTCCAATGATGGTCTGCTGGTGCTGGATCTGGATCATGGCTGGCTGCACGCCAATCAGCGGGCGGTGGAGCTGTTCGGGCTGTCCTCCATGGAGGAGCTGCTGGCCGTGGGGCCTGTGGAGCTCTCGCCGCCCCTGCAGGAAGACGGCAGGCCCAGCGTGGAGCTGGCTGCCGAGATCATCCGCGACACGGTGACCTCCCTTGCGGTGCGCCGCTTCGAGTGGATCCACCGGCGCGGGGATGGCAGCACCTTCCCCTGTGAGATCACCCTGGTGCCGATCACCCTGGGGGGCAGGCTCGTGCTGATGACCAGCATCAGGGACATCACCGAGCGCCGGCAGGCGGAGATGGAGCTGCGGCAGGCGAAGGAGGAGGCCGAGAATGCCACCAAGGCCAAGAGCGATTTCCTGGCCAACATGAGCCACGAAATCCGCACACCGATGAATGCGATCATCGGCATGTCACAGCTTGCCCTGAAAACCAATCTCACGGCCAAGCAATACAACTACATCTCCAAGGTGAACCGGGCTGCCGAAAGCCTGCTGGGGATCGTGAACGACATCCTGGATTTCTCCAAGATCGAGGCTGGAAAGCTCTCGCTGGAGGTGATCGATTTTCAGCTCGAGGATGTTCTCGACCATCTCGCCAACGTGGTGGGGCTCAAGGCCGCCGACAAGGGCCTGGAGCTTCTCTTCGACCAGAAGGCCGACGTGCCCACCGCCCTGCGAGGAGATCCTTTGCGCCTCACCCAGATCCTGGTGAATCTGGGCAACAACGCCGTGAAGTTCACGGAACGGGGAGAAATCATCGTGTCCGTTCGCTGTGAGCGGCTCACGCAGCAGGAGGTTGAACTGCACTTCGAGGTGCGCGATACCGGCATCGGCATGACGCCGCTGCAGTGCCAGCAGCTGTTTCAGCCCTTCACCCAGGCGGACAGCTCCACCACCCGGCGCTTCGGGGGGACCGGTCTGGGGCTGGCGATCGTGCACCGGCTGGTGGAGATGATGCAGGGCCGCATCTGGGTGGAGAGCGAGCCCGACCGGGGTTCCAGCTTCCAGTTCCGTGCCGTGTTCGCCCTGCAGGAGGCCCCGCAGCCGCGCCGGATGATGCGGGCCGATGAACTGCGGGGGCTGCGGACCCTGGTGGTGGACGACAACAGCGCCGCCCGCGAGATCCTCGCTGCAATGGCCGGCAGTTTTGGCCTGGCCGTGGAGCTGGCCCTCGATGGGCAGGAGGCGATCCAGCGGGTGCAGGAGGCGGAGGCCGCGGGCCGTCCCTTCCAGCTGCTCCTGATCGACTGGAAGATGCCCGTTCTGGACGGCATCGCCACCAGCCTCGCCATTGCGCGGCTGCCCCTGTCGCAGCGTCCCCACATGATCATGGTGACGGCCTTCGGCCGCGAGGAGGCTCTCGAGGAGGCCGAGCAGCGCGGCGCTCCCCTGCGGGTGGTGCTCAACAAGCCCACCACGCCTTCCTCCCTGCTGCAGGCGATCGGAGATGTGCTGGGCCACATCAGCTCCCCGGCACCGGCGGAGGCCCGGGGTGAATCCGCCGCCGCCTCCAGGAACGCCGAGGCCATGGCCCAGCTCCAGGGGGCCCGCCTCCTGCTGGTGGAGGACAACGACCTGAATGTGGAGCTGGCGAAGGAGCTGCTGGAGAGCGCGGGTGCCTCCGTGGTGGTGGCCTCCAACGGCCGGGAGGCTGTGGAAGCGCTCGAGCGCGATCAGGCCTTCGATGCCGTGCTGATGGACTGCCAGATGCCGGTGATGGATGGCTATGAGGCCACCCGCGCGATCCGAGCCAATCCGGCTCTCCACGAACTCCCGGTGATCGCGATGACGGCGAACGCCATGGCGGGCGAACGGGACAAGGTGCTGGCGGCGGGGATGGTCGATCACATCACCAAGCCGCTGGACGTGGCGCGGATGTACCGCACGATCGCCCGCTGGCTGCATCCCCATCCCGCCCTTTCGGGTGCCCTCAACCGCAAGGACGGCCTGGCGCGCTGCAACCAGAACGTGGAGCTCTATGGCCGCATCCTGCGCCGCTTCCGTGGGGAGCAGCTCGAGGTGCCGGCCTTGATCCGGCAGGCCCTTGCGGGTTCCGATCGGGAGGTCGCGGAGCGTCTCGCCCACACGCTCAAGGGTCTGGCGGGCAACATCGGGGCCCAGGAGGCGATGGCGGCGGCGGCTGCCGTGGAGCAGGCCCTCCGCGACTCCCTCCCCGTTGAAGATCTGGATCCCCTCCTCCAGAGCCTGGAGCAGGCCCTCGAGCGGCTTCGGCCGGAACTGGACGCCGAACTGCAGGACTCCGCTGGCGCGGTGCCCGCACCGGCCACCGCCAGGGGGAGCGGCACCGACGGGGCTCTCTCGAGCGATGGGGCTGTCTCGCCTGGACCATGGCAGAGGGAGCTGAGCTGCCTGCTGCTCAAGCTGCGCCAGTCGGATGCCGATGCGGCTGAGCAGCTCCGGATCCTGCGGGGGCGCCTCGAGGGCTCAGACGAGGCCCCTGCGCCCCAGTGGCAGCAGGCCCTGCAGCAGGCGGAGCAGGCCCTCGACCGCTACGATTTTGACGCTGCCGCATCGGCGCTCGAGCCCCTGGGCCAGGGAAGCCGCTGAGGTTCCGGGCAGGCAAGCTTGGGCAAGCACCTGCGCAGCCATGCCGAGCCCGGCTTTTCTGGATCGCCGTTCCCCCGTGTTCGCGGGGCGGGCCATGGCCAGCTCCAGTTCCCCCCTGGTGACTCGGGTGGGCCTGCGGGTGCTGGAGCAGGGCGGCAATGCGGCCGATGCCGCCGTGGCCATGGCCGGCATGCTGGCGCTGGCCGAGCCGATGATGAGCGGTCTGGGCGGCGACACCATGGCGATGGTGTGGTCGGCCCGAGACCGGAACGTCTTCGCGCTGAACGGCAGCGGCAGGGCCCCGAGCGGCGCCAGCCTGGAGCGCATCGGGCCGGTTCCGCTGATGCCGGAGCACGGCGCGGCTTCGGTGACCATCCCGGGCGCCGTGGATGGCTGGTGCACGCTGCTGGAGCGCTTCGGCACCCGCTCGCTCGAGCAGTTGTGGGAACCGGTGATCGGCTATGCCCGCGAGGGTTATCCAGTGGGCGAATCGATCGCGGGCTTCTGGAGCCTGGGCGCCGCCCTGCTGGCAGACAACGCCTCCGCGCAGCTGCGGGAGCTGTTTCTGCCCGGGGGCCGCGCCCCGCAGCCCGGCCAGTTGATGCGCCTGCCCCAGCTGGCGGCCACGCTGGAGCGTGTGGCGCGGGAGGGGCGCCGCGGCTTCTACGAGGGGCCCGTGGCCGAGGCGATCGCCCATACCGTGAGCGCTGGAGGGGTGCCCACCACCGCTGCCGACGTGGCTGCCCAGCAGCAGGGCGCCGAATGGGTGGAGCCCCTGCGCGTGGGCTACCGCGGCCGGGAGGTGCTGGGGATGCCCCCCAACTGCCAGGGGGTGGTGGCGCTCCATGCCCTCGGCATCCTCGAGGGTCTGCCGCTGGCCTCGATGGATCCGGCCGAGCGCCTGCACCACCAGATCGAGGCGATCCGCCTGGGCTTTGAGCTGGCCATCGATGTGGTGGGAGAGCCCACCCCGGCGATGCTGGAGCAGCTGCGGCAGGCGCTCAGCCTGCAGGGTCTGGCTTCCGCCCGCAGCCGCCTCACGGAGCGGGCCCGGCCCGCCACCCGCCCGCAGGGCGGCAATTCAGGCGACACCAGCTACGTGTGCGCCGTGGATCCCGAGGGCAATGCCGTGTCGCTGATGACCAGCATCTGCGGACTGTTCGGCTCCGGGCTGGTGGCGGGCGACACCGGGGTGCTGCTCAACAACCGCGCCACGCAGTTCTCCAGCCGGAGCGGCCATCCCAATGCCCTGGCGCCCGGCCACCGTCCGCGCCATTCGATCCTGCCGGCGATGGTGCTGCGCGAGGGGCTGCCGGAGTTCGTGATGGGTGTGATCGGCGGCAACGCCCACCCCCAGGGGCTCACGCAGATCCTGGTGAACGTGCTCGATCTGGGCCTCAATCCCCAGCAGGCGGTGGATGCGCCGCGCTTCAAGCTGATCATGCAGAGCGGTGCGGTGCACATCGATCCGCAGTTCAGTCCGGAGGTGGGCCATGCGCTGGTGGCCCGCGGCCATCAACTCGGCGATTCGTACGGCTTCGTCGGCTTCAAGGGGGGCGCCCAGATGACGCGCATTCATCGGGACGCCACAGGCCGGTGCACCAGCCTGGAGGCCGGCGTGGATCATCGGCTCGATGGGGTTGCGCTTGGGTTCTGAGGGGCGCCTCCGGGCTGCGTCGTCAGCCCTGGCTGGGGGATGGCACCTCGCTGAAGCGGTCGCGGATGGCCAGGATCTCGGCGCGGTGCTTCTTCACGGCCTCCACGCACTCGCCATCGAACTTGCCGATCTCCACCAGCCGTTCCAGTTCGGCGATGGCCTTCTCGATCGGCCAGGGCTCCTTGTAGGGGCGGTGGCTGATCAGGGCATCGAGCACATCGGCCACGGCGATGATGCGCGCCTCCATGGTCACCGCATCGCCCTTGAGGCCGTGCGGATAGCCACTGCCATCGATGCATTCGTGGTGGCCGGCGACCACGTTGCGCATCACCAGAGAATCGGGCAGCGACTCCATGCCGAACTCGCCGATCAGTTTCTCCAGCACCTCCACGCCCTTGTCCACATGGGTTTCCATCAGCTTCCGCTCCTCCCCATTCAGCTGGCCCGGTTTGAGCAGCACGCTGTCGGGGATGCCGATCTTGCCGATGTCATGCAGCGGCGCGAAGAGGTAGAGGTGCTCAATGTATTCATCACTGAGGTTGTAGGCCGGTTGCAGCTCGCGGGCAATCAGGCGTGCATAGTGGGCCATGCGGTCCAGATGGCTGCCTGTCTCGAAATCGCGCAGGTTGGCGAATTCACGAGCCACCTGGGCTGATGTGGTGATCGTCTGGGCGATGTTGATCTCATTGCTGATCGTCATGTTGATCAGCGTGGAGAACAGCGAGAGCTTGTGCTGCACGCTCTCCGTGAAGGCCGCTGGTTGGCAGGAGTTGTAGAAGAGAAAGCCGATGAATCCCCCCTTGTCAAAGAGAGGCACGGTCAGCGAGGAGCGATACCCCTGCCGCAGCAGCCAGTCGGAATGGGGGCTGGTGGGCTGCACGGCATCGGCGATCTCATCGATCACACGCTGCTGGCCCGTTGCGGCCAGCTCGCTCAGAGAGGCACTCTCCTGCAAGGGAAACTCGTAGCCCTTGATGGCCTCACCGTGGCGGGTACTGTTCACGAACGTGCGCAGCATCGCATCACGCTTGTCGTAGAGCACGCAGGCGATCCGATCCACGTCCGGGATCAGTTCCAGCAACTGTTCATGCATTAGCCGCATCTGGTTGCCGAGGCCCTCACCCACAGCGCTGGCCTGCGGGGTCGTCTGGTCGAGGTGGGAGGTGGTGTTCATGGTCCGCCTCGGCAGAGTGCCGGCATCTCTTGCACCCCTGTTCTAGGCACGCCGGCCTCGATCGAATCGCCCCGTTCATCAAGAGCTAGGCAGCCGGCGGCAGGGCCAGGAGGAACGAAGAAGCAGCCTCCCGGCTCAAGGGTGCCAGGGGCCACAGCGCGCAGAAGGGAGGGGAAATGTTTACGTTCAGTTCCTTCTGTTTTCACTGCATGAAGTGGAAAGGCGCGGCGATCTTCAGGCAGATGAAATCCACCGGGCCTTGGTCCCCTACACCTTCCGGATCAGCAGCTCACGCGGGCATGCCCTGCCCGCTTCCAGCTCTGGAAGCAGGGATTGGCGGGATCGAGCACCAGGGGGGTGAACAGGTCGTTGCGCTGGCCATCGATCAGCTGCTGCTGGTTGATCCAGGTGCCCGGTGCCGGCACCACCGTGCGATGGCGCACCGCATCCGTGCCGGCGGCGGCCGTGAGCGTGGGGGTGTGCACCACCGGTTCGGGGCCGTAGATCCCCGCTGCGGTGGAGGCTCCCGCCCGCCGCCCGCCACTCACCACCCAGAACTGGCCAAGCTTGGCGGCGAGGTAGGGATGGAGATCGGCGCGGCCGGTGGGGGGATCGCTGACCGCGTAGAGCCTGGGATCGATCTCCACCTTCAACGCCGAGGGGTCGCCGGCCGGAACCGCCAGGACATCGGTGCGCAGGGTCTGGTAGAGGCCGGTGAGCTCGGTGACCGCCAGGTCGGCGGCTGTGGCCAGGCCGATGCGCCCCAGCGGCGTGGCCACCACCATCGGCGCAGGTCCGGGCGTGGCCCAGGCCCGCTCGGCAGCGCCCAGATGGGTGGCCCGGTAGCGGCCGAGCACGGTGCCGGCCGGCCCCGCCAGCACCACGGTGTGGAACACCCGGGAGCCATCGCGCTCGGGATAGCTCCCCACCAGATAGCCACGGCCGGCCTGGGCCTGCCGGGCCAGCAGCTGCTCGAAGGGGCCTCCGCGCGGCTCCGCCCGGCGGGTGATCTCCGCGGCGTTCAGGCCGCGGGGCAGGCCGGAGAGTTCGGGGAGCACCAGCAGCTCCTGGGCCTGGGGTTGGCTGCTGCTCAGACGTGAGGGATCGCCTGTCCACTGGGCGGCGGCCAGCTGCACTGTCCGCGGCGTCGCGGTGGCGGTGCTGTCCACCGGTGCGCGGCGCAGGGCCAACAGCGGGTTGTAGAGGGCGGGGCGCCGGGCCGCCAGCCGCTGCTCGCGCACCGCATCGGCTTCGGCCGGGATGATCGTGGTGGCGAAGATGCCGTTCAAGCCTGGCGGAAGCACCTGGGGCGGCACCACCGGCGCCTGCACCAGCTTGCGGCCCTGGGGCGACCAGATGCTGGAGCCGCCGTTGTAGTAGAGCTGGCTGCCATTGATCGGATTGCGCTCGATGCCGCTGCGGGTGGCGCCGATCACCCACACGCCGTTGAGGGCGCTCATGTGCTGCACGCTGGCCACGGTGGAGTGATTCGCCTTGGCCTGAGCAGGCGGCGTGCCGGGCATCACCCGATCCGATACCGAATGCCAGCCGATGATCTGGGCACCGCGCAGGGCGGCCAGGCGGTCGTACTGCCAGTAGGTGTCGTCGTAGCAGATGATCAGGGCGATCCGGCCGATCGGGGTGTCAAACACGCCCACATCGGTGTCGCCCGGGCCGAACAGCTGCACGTCCTGGCCATTGAGGCCGTTTTTGCGGTATTTGCCGATGATGCCCTCCGGGCCCATCAACACGGCGGTGTTGTAGAAGAGCCCCGTGCTGGCATCTTGTTCTGCGATGCCAACGCTCATGATCATGCCGGTGCGCCGCAGCACCGGCAGCAGGGCATCGGTGGCCCGGCCAGGGATCGTGTCCACGAAGGGAGCCAGCTGGGCGGGATCGGCGAAGTCGTAGCCGCTGATCGCCGTTTCCGGAAACACCGCATACTGAACCCCCTCTGCCGCCACCCGCTCGGCGGCCTGCACCAGGCGGCGGATGTTGCCATCGAGGTCTCCCCAGGCGGGGATGAAATCAACGGCCGCCACCTTCACCGGCCGGCTTCCCCCCTGGGCGCTGGCCGGGAGCATCACCCCACCGCTGAGCAGGCTGGAGAGAACCAGGCCAAGGGAACCGGCGGCCAGGCGCCGAAGGGATCGGGTCGACATGCAGCGGGGAGTCGCGGAACCTGCGGGGGAAGCGACGCCTCACCCTCCCAAGGATGCAACCGCCCTTCCCCGGTGGCAGCGCTGGTTGATCCCCGCGTTCGGGGACAGCCTGGCTGGGCGGGAAGGATCCGACGGATGGAGCGGGTTTTCGGCTAACGCCCCCTGTTGGATTCGAACCAACGACCGGCTGCTTAGAAGGCAGCTGCTCTATCCAGCTGAGCTAAGGGAGCCCGCCGGCCGGTGCCGGCCCACCAATGATGCCCTGTGCCGGGGCGCCCGTCGGGCTCCAGGGATGGTGGCGCTTAGATTGGTCCACCCTGCGGACCCTCGCGCCATGGCGGCGACCCGGCTCAGTGAAGCGCAGAAGAGCGAACTGGTGGTCCGCTTCCGCGGTGGTGAGTCCAGCCAGGCCCTGGCCGATCACTACGGCTGCAGTGCCAACACCGTGAGCCGCGTGGTGAAGCTCGCCCTTGATCCCGAGGAGTACGAACGGCTCAAGGGCAGGCGCAGCCGCCGCAGCGAGTCCGCGCCCCTCCAGGACTCGGCCGGCCCGGCCGACCCGGCCGCCGCCGAGGTTGCGGCCCAGCTCGAGATTCCGCCGGCTCCTGCGGTCGACGATGACGAGCCGGAGCAGCCCGAACCGGCTCCCCATCCCCGTTCCCGTCGGGAGTTGGAGAGCGAGGAGGAGGAAACCGCCTCCCACCTGGCGATCGACGACGCCGAGGATTTCGGCGACGACGCCGACGACGGCGAAGACAGCGACGACGCTGAGGACAGCCTCGAGGACGAGCCTTCCGATCTCTTTGTGGTGGTGCCCCTGGCCGGCACCGTGGTGGACGGGGACCGCGCGCCCCTCGAGCCCCAACCTCTCGAGCAGGCCGAACTGCCCGGCAGCGTGTTCATGCTGGTGGACAAGACCGTGGAACTGGAAGTCCGCCCCCTGCGCGAGTTCAGCGACCTGCCTCCGCTGCCCAAGGAGGAGGAAGAGCGCCAGGCCCTGATGGTCTTCGCCAACTCCAGGAACGCCAAGCGCAACTGCGGCCGCACCCAGCGGGTGATCAAGGTGCCCGACACGGACGTGTTCCTCCGTACGGCCCCCTATCTGGTGCGCAAGGGCATCACCCGGCTGGTGGTGGACGGCGCGCTCTATTCCCTGCCGGGCTGCTGAACTTCGGCGAGGGGGGTTGGGTTGGCGGCATCCGGGGCCTGGGCTCGCCTGGCCTGGGCGCTCACCATGTCGTCGAGGGAGAGGGCCCAGGGGAGCCTTGGGCGGCTGCCGATCAGGCCGCTCTGGACGGGATGGGCCGCAAGGGAAGGCGCGGCGGGAATGTGAACCGGCTGGGTCTTCATCGGGGATATCACAGGCTGCTCGGGAGGGGTTCGGGGTTGGGGTCTCCTGCAGACCCTGTCCTCCCCCATCACCCTGATTCATCCCCCAACCGGCCGCTGTCGCGGCGATCACAGCGGACCGCTCGCCGGATCCAGGCGACTCTGCGCGGCACGGCCTGGATCCCAGCGGCTCAGGTGCCCAGCTCCTCCAGCAGGGCTTCGATCGCGGCCAGTTCCTGACGTACGGCTCCGATCAGCTGCGGGCCGGGTCCACATCCGCCGCGCTGCAGCTGCTCCCGCAGCATCTCCGCCCGCACAGCCAGGGCGTTGCGGAACGGGTCTGGGCCTGAGCCTGCAGGGCCTGCGAGAGAAGAGGTGTCTTCGTCCCAGGGCAGCAGGATCGATCCATCCGGAGCTGGCTCGGCGGCGAGCAGGGCTTCGAGTTCTTCTTCCAGGGCCTCGATGCTGCTTCCCCCGAAGGGGGCAGGAGAGGGGGCCGCGGCTGCCTTGGGCAGGGGCGGGAGCGAGAGGGCTCGCAGGCGGGTCGGCATGGGCGGGCACCGGCAGCTGCCAGCCTCCACACTGCCCAGAACCGCTGATCGCTTGGGGCTGTAGGCACAGCTTCTTCACGAAACGCGTCGCGCCCGCGTCGGCTGAGATCCCTGCCGGGGCTCGCTCAGGGCCGGCGCGGCAGCAGCAGGGCCGCGGTGCTCCCCCCGCTCACGATCCCGAGCACCAGCGCCACGCCCACCAGGAAGCCGCTCGGCAGGGGGGCCGTGCGGCCGAAACCCAGCTGGAGGCTGAGCCGCTGCTCCAGGTTCTGGGCCCCCAGGCAGAGCATCAGCAGCATCAGGGCGCTGCCGATCGCGGTGGTGCCCAGCAGGCGCAGACGCAGCAGCATCGCAGCGGGTGGAGAGGAGCTCCCGTTCACTCTCGCCCAGACGCGTTGCTCCTGCCGTTGCCTGTGCCGCTGCTTGTGTCGCTGCTGCTGCTTCCGCCGTTGCCGCCGGTTTTCTGCTCCTCCACTTCTGCGTCGGCGTCGGCGTCGGCGTCGGTGTCGGCTTCTGCGCCTGCCTCCTGCCGGTGCAGCAGGCCGTAGAGCTCCCGCCGGCTGAGGCCGGTGCGCTCCGCCAGCTCCCGGGCGGCCTCGCGGCGGCTGCGCCCCGCCCCCACCAGGGCCTGCAGCTCCTGCCGCAGTTCCGGTTCACTCCATTCCGGCGCAGCCGGCGGCTCTGCCCCGCCCAGCACCAGCGTGCATTCCCCCTGGGGCGTGACCTGCCGGAAATGGGCCAGGGAGGCGGACACGCTCGGGCCCACCTGCTGTTCGTGGCGTTTGGTGAGTTCGCGCCCCACCTGCAGGGGCCTGTCCCCCAGCACCTCCAGCAGATCCTCCAGCAGATCCACCAGCCGGTGCGGCGCCTCGTAGAGCACCAGGGTGCGCGGCTCCTGCCGCAGCTCCTCCAGTCGCGCCCGCCGCTGCCTGCCCCGGGCCGGCAGGAATCCTTCGAAGCAGAACCGGCCGCTGGGCAGCCCGCTGCCCACCAGGGCGGTGGTGAGGGCGCAGGGGCCGGGCACGCAGATCACCTCCAGACCCTCCGCCCGGGCCGCTGCCACGAGGGGTTCCCCCGGATCGGAGATGCCCGGCAGGCCCGCATCGCTGATCAGGGCCAGCCGCCCGCCCCCGCGCAGTTCTTCGAGCAGCTGGGGGATGCGGGCGGTCTGGTTGTGCTGATGAAAGCTCACCAGCTTTTGGCGCAGCCCGAGGGCCTGCAGCAGCAGCCCGGCGCGGCGGGTGTCCTCACAGGCGATCCGATCCACCCCCGCCAGCACCTGCCGGGCCCGGGGCGAGAAATCCCCCAGATTGCCGATCGGGGTGCCCACCAGATAGAGCACCCCGGCCGCGGGTTCCGGTTCCTGCACAATGCACCTCGCGGGGCGTTCCCCGTCCCGAATCCCAGTCGTCCCCCCATGATGCCGGCCACCCTCTCCCTGCCCCCCGGGGTTTCCTCCGAGGCCCTGCTGCAGGAACTGCGCCGGCTCAGCTGGGGTGCTGCGGACATCCTGCGGGCCTATGCCCGCGGTGAGCAGCCACCCCATGATTTCCCGCGGGCGCTGAGCGTGGACGACGGCGGCGAGGGGCCCGTCTCGGCGGCGGATCTGGCGGTGAACCGCTGGCTTCTGGAGGGCCTGGCCAACGCCTTCCCCTCCGCCGACTGGACCCTGCTGAGTGAGGAGACCGCCCGGGAGCAGCTGCGCGAGGGCGAACCCCTGCAGGCCGAGTGGCTCTGGATCCTCGATCCGCTCGATGGCACCAAGGATTTTCTGCAGGGCACCGGCGAATATGCCGTGCATCTGGCCCTGGTGCGCGGCGGCCGCCCCGTGCTCGGGGTGGTGCTGCTGCCGGAGATGGAAGAGCTCTGGATCGGCTGGCTGGCGGAGGACGGCGCCCCCGGCCGCGCCTGGCGGGAGAACCGGGCCGGCGAGCAGTTCCCGGCCCGCCTGAGCGAGCGCCGCGACCTTTCGGAGCTGGTGCTGGTGGCCAGCCGCAACCACCGCGACCAGCGGCTCGAGCAGCTGCTCGAAGCCCTGGCCCTGGGCGACACCAAGGCGATCGGCAGCGTGGGGGGCAAGGTGGCCACGATCCTGCGGGGCGAGACCGATCTCTACATCTCCCTCTCGGGCCGCAGCGCCCCCAAGGACTGGGACATGGCGGCACCCGAGGCGGTGCTGCTCGCCGCCGGTGGCGCCTTCACCCATGCCGATGGGCGGCCGCTCTCCTACAACGACGGTGACGTGCGCCAGGCCGGCTGTCTGATCGCCAGCCATGGCGTGAGCCACGGCGAACTCTGCGTGAAGGCCGCGGCGGCCATGGAGCGGATCGATCCGGGCTTCGCTGTCTGAGCGATTTGCGGGCTAGGCGACTTGCGGGCTGCGCGAGATGGCGCTGCCCGCTGGAAACTGTCCCCGTGGTGAGGAGAAGCCAGTGCAGCTTCCCCCCACGGGGGCTCAGACCCCCACGGGCTCCTGCTGGGGTACGCCCCGCAGGGTGAGGTTGATGCGGCCGCGGTTGTCGATCTCGCGCACGCGCACGGTCA
>JBMLOS010000164.1:0-2931 GCA_049242845.1 Prochlorococcaceae cyanobacterium | reverse complement strand
CGCTGATTCCGGCCAGGATCTCGAGCTTGTAGGGCTCGTTCTGGGCCTGGATCTTCGCTTCTGCCTCGGCGCGGCTCACTTCGATGCGCTCGAGCGGCAGCTTCCTGTTGATGATCCGGATCATCTCCTTCTTGATGGCCTTGAGATCGGCCTCGGTGAAGGGATCCGGGCTGTCGAAGTCGTAGTAGAAGCCGCTCTCGGTCCACGGACCGATGGTCACCTGCGCTTGGGGGAACAGCTTCTGCACCGCCATGGCCATCACATGGCTCATCGAGTGGCGGATCCGCAGCAGCTGCTCGCTCTCGCTGGTCTTGGGCAGCTGGATCGGAGCGCCGGCCGCTGGAGTGCTGCCGCTGCCGCTCGGTGCAGGGTCGGCGGAGCGGGTCAGGGTCACGGCACTGGCGGAGGGGGAGGGCCGATCCTACGCAGGCCCTCCCGGGGGAAACGGCCGGCAGGCCGCCTGTCTAGCCTGGCCCGATGGGCATGCCTCCCCCACCCGATCCGCGCGATCCGGCCCCGGGCCTTCCCGCCGGGCTGCCGGAGGAAGGGGCGCTGCTGGAGAGCGTGCTCGCTCCCCTGCTGGAGGATTTCGGCTACTGGCTGGAGCGCGGTGAGGTGCTGCTGGCCCACTGCCCGGACACGGTGATGCCCCCCACCGAGCGCAGCGAGCTGGCGGAGGCCCTCTCCCTGGCCCGCCGCGAGCTGAGCGCGGCCCGGGCCCTGCGCTCCGCCGCCCCTGCCCCCATGGCCCTGGCCATGGAGACCCTGGCCCCGTGGCACCAGCTGGTGCTGCGGGTGTGGACCCTGGGGGGAAGGATGCGGCAGGCCGGGATCGTCGTTCCCCCGGCCCGTTGACGCGCCCCCCCGCCCCGATGCGCTCCACCCCTTCGCCGCTGCTGCCGGAACGCCGCAACCTGGCGGCCGGCTACCTGCTCTGGGCCCTGGGACTGGTGGGGGTGTGCGGTCTGCAGCGCTTCTACACCCGCAGGCCGCTGAGCGGCACCCTGTGGCTGCTCACCCTGGGCTGCTGCGGCATCGGCCAGCTGGTGGATCTCTTCCTGATGCCCTCCCTGGTGCACGGGGCCAATGAGCCCCTGCGGCTGCTGGAGGCCCGGGCGGTGGCGGAGCAGGCCCAGCCCCCCGCCCTGCAACGGCAGCTGCTGCAGCTGGCCCGCCGCTCCGGCAGCGAGGGCTTCACCCTCAATGACGCCATGCTGGCCCTGGAGCTCGCCAGCGGCGACGACGTGTCCACGGTGCGGGAGCAGATCGAGGCCCTGCTGCGGGAGCACCTGCTGGACATCGGCAACGACGAGCGGGGCCGGATCATCTACCGCGAGCCCTGAGGCGCGCTCCCTGAAGCTCAGCCCCGCTCGGCAGCCAGCTGGCGGCGGAGGTCGGCGCGGTAGAAGCGCATCAGATCGTCGGCACGCTTCACGGGCTGGCCGTAGGCGCTGCCGCCGTGGGAGGCGGGCAGGGAGGCCCACTCCTTCGACAGCCGCGCCAGCACGGTGGCATCGACGCCGCGGCGATCGAAGAGGGTGAGGGCGCCGCGGCGGGCCACCAGGTGCAGGGCCGCCTGGTCCTGGCTGGCGGGGCCGAAGTCGCGCAGGTGCAGGCGGCGCGACACCTCCCGCCAGGTGCCCGGCAGAAACTGGTAGGCCCCGGCGGCGGCGCTGGTGTAGCGGCACCGCACCACGATCTCGGGGTGGCGTTCCAGGCTGGTGAAGCGACCACCGCCATAGAGGGTGCGGTAGCCCGCGGCGCTGCCGCCGATCCAGGTGCCCTCGGCATAGCGGATCGTGTTCAGCAGGGCGCGGCGCTGGGGGGTGATCGCGTAGGACGTCGCCCCGGTGGTAGCGGGGGCCGAGGCCGCCTGGGCCCTCACCTGGGCACCGACGTGGCGGGCATGCCGGCCAGCCGCCGGCTGGGGCGCCGCCCCCGGCAGCAGCAGGGGCAGCAGGGGCAGCAGGGGCAGCAGGGGCAGGGCCAGCACCAGCGAGAAGCGGGGCGTGTCGGAGCGGAAGAAAACCAGAAGGGCTCAGGGCGAGTCCAGAGAGACTGATGGGCCACCGGTGTCACTGCCACCCCCCATCCCCTGGGGGGTGGACAAACGCCCAGAGGTGTGCTTATGCGGCCCCTCCGGGGATCGCTCAGGTGAGGAAACACCGACAGAAGCTGTGGGGGCAGCGCCCAGGAGCAGAACGGGGAACCCTGCCGATCTCCCCCCGGCCCGGAGGAGCCAGGGCCAGATCCCATCAGCGCAACTAATGGCTGGATCCTCTGGTGATCAGGGCTGCTCGGGGTGCCGGGCGCCGGCGGGGAGGAAACCGAGGGCCCCACGCACCCGCTCCAGGGTGGCGCGGGCGACGCTGCCGGCCCGCTCCCGGCCGCGCTCCAGCACCCGCTCCAGCTCGGCGGGATCGGCCCGCAGCTCGCGGTACTTCTCCTGCACGGGCCGCAGCGCCTCCACCACGGTCTCGGCCAGCAGGGGCTTGAAGGCGCCCCAGCCCATCGAGGCGCACTCCAGGGACGCCGCCTCGCGGCCCCGGCCGCTGAGGAGGGCATAGAGCCCCAGCAGGTTGTCGGCCTCGGGCCGCTCGGGATTGCCGAACTCCAGGCCCATGGTGGGGTCGGTCTTGGCCCGCTTGATCTTCCTGGTGATCAGCTCGGGCGGATCGAGCAGGGTGATGCGCGAGCCCTCGTTGGGGTCGCTCTTGCTCATCTTGCTGCGGCCGTCGGTGAGGCTCATCACCCGGGCTCCCTCGCCGAGGATGAGCGGCTCGGGCACCCGCAGGATGGCCTCGGGCTCCCCCTGGGCGTCCCGCTGGCCGAAACGGGCGTTGATCCGCTGCTGGGCGATGTCGCGGGCCAGCTCGAGGTGCTGCTTCTGGTCCTCCCCCACCGGCACCAGGTCGGCGTCATAGAGAAGGA
>JBMLOS010000163.1:0-5582 GCA_049242845.1 Prochlorococcaceae cyanobacterium | reverse complement strand
TCACGCTGCGCACGTCATCGAGATTTTCCAGGGCGTCGAGCATGCGCAGGCAGGCCCGCAGCTGGTCCGGGTCGCTGAGTTCGCAGTGGGTCTGGGGTACCCAGCGGTGTTCCCATTCACGCACCGGCAGCCCCACGGCGCGCAGGCCGTCCTGCAGGGCCTCAAGGTCGGCGAAGGCCCCCCACACCTCAGCGCCGCCGCCCTCCAGCTCGTAGCCGAGCACGGCCGGGCCATGGGGCCGGTCCTCCAGGGTCAGCAGCGCCTCCAGCAGGCCCTCCTCATCGAGGTCGGTGCCCTCGAGGCTCACCACCGAGCGCTGTTCGAACAGGTAGCCCACGCAGCCGGTTTCCCCCAGGTTGCCGCCGTTCTTGCTGAAGGCCAGGCGCAGGTCGGCGGCGGTGCGGTTGCGGTTGTCGGTGAAGGCCTCGATCAGCACCGCCACCCCGCCGGGGCCATAGCCCTCGTAGCGCACGGCCTCGAAGCTGTCCCCAGGGCCCCCCAGCTGGCCGGAGCCCTTGGCGATCGCCCGCTCGATGTTGGCGTTGGGCACCCCCGCCGCCTTGGCCTTCTCAATGGCCGTGCGCAGCTGGAAGTTGCCGGCGGGGTCGCTCCCGCCCCGGGCGGCCACGGTGATCTCCCGGCCCAGCCGGGTGAACACGGCGCCGCGCTTGGCGTCGACCACCGCCTTGGTGCGCTTGATCTGGGCCCACTTGCTGTGGCCGGCCATCGGGGAGAGCGGGAGAAACGGAAGAAGAGGGCGCGCGGCCGCTGGGGTGGCTCAGCCGGCGGCGTCGAGCACCAGCTTCGGCTGCAGCACGCCCCCTGCGGCGTGCGCCATGCCGGCCAGGTTGCCATCCGGATCGAGCACCACCACGGGGCTGTCCGGGGCCAGCTCCCCCAGGGCATCGGGCAGCAGGGGCGCCCGCCCGCAGCGCCAGCCCGCCTGTTCGGCTGGGCTCAGCTGATGGCGGGCCAGGTGGCGCAGGGGAACCAGCGGATCGAGCAGGGGGGGCGGGCTGCCGCCAGGCCCCCCTGCGTCGAGGGCCTCCAGGGGCACGGCCTGCTCCAGGCCGAAGCCCAGGGCCTCGGTGCGCCGCAGCCGGGCCAGGGCGCCGCCGCAGCCCAGGGCTGCCCCCAGGTCGCGGGCGAGGGCGCGCACGTAGGTGCCCGCCGAGCAGCGCAGCTCCAGCTCCAGCCGGCCGCTGGCCGGCTCCCAGCCCAGCAGCGCCAGATGGTGGATGGTCACCGGCCGGGCGGCCAGCTCCAGGTGCTCGCCGCGTCGCACCCGGGCATAGGCCCGCTCGCCATCCACATGCACGGCCGACACCTGGGGCGGCACCTGCTCAATCGCCCCGCGGAACGGGGCCAGGGCCGCCTCCAGCTCGCTGCGGCTCAGGGAGGGCAGCGGCCGGCGCTCCACCACCTCGCCCTCGAGGTCGTCGCTGCTGGTGGTCAGGCCCAGCTGCACCACCCCCCGGTAGGCCTTGTCGCCGCCCAGATAGGGCAGCAGCCGGGTGGCGGCCCCCAGGGCGATCGGCAGCACGCCGGTGACGGCCGGATCCAGCGTGCCGCCATGGCCCACGCGCTTCAGCCCGTAGGCCCGCCGCACCCGTGCCACGCAGCCATGGGAGCTGGGGCCAGCCGGTTTGTCCAGCACCAGAAAGCCACAGGGCTGTTCAGCCATCACGCCTCGCTTTAGCTGCCATCGTGCGGCACCGCTGCCAGGCTGGCAGGGTCTCATCCCGGTGGGCGATGACCCTCAAGCAGCGCCGCGACCTGGCCTTCCTCGTGTTGGCGGGCCTGTTCCTGGGCACGATGGGCATGCTCAACATCCTCGGGCTCACCCGCTTCCTGCAGCTGGGCAGCATCGGCTCCTGGCCGATCGTGGTGGCGGTGGGGGCCCTGCCCTACCCGGTCACCTTCCTGTGCACCGACCTGATCAGTGAACTGTGGGGAGAGCAGAAGGCCTCCCAGCTGGTGTGGGTGGGGCTGCTGCTCAACGGCTGGATCGTGCTGATCCTCTGGCTGGGCGGGGTGTTGCCGGGGCTGGCCGGTGCCCAGGACGCCACGTTCTTCGAGGTGCGGCGCCTGGCCTTCGGAGCAGTGGGCGCTTCGATGGTGGCCTACCTGGCCGCCCAGTTCACCGACGTGCGTCTGTTCCATTTCTGGAAGCGCTTCAGCGGCGGCAAGGCCCTGTGGTTGCGCAACAACGGCTCCACCCTGGTGAGCCAGCTGGTGGACACCACCGCCGTGGTGCTGATCAGCCACTACGCCAACCACGTGCTGCCGCTGCGTGCCGGCGAGCCGGTGCTGCCCCAGCTGGCCAGCTACATCGCCAGCGGCTATCTGTTCAAGTTCCTGGCCGCCCTGGCGGACACCCTGCCTTTCTACCTGCTGGTGGCCTGGCTGCGGCGCTGGCTGGAGGTGCCGGGGGCCGGCGCCGAGCTGGGGGAGACGGCTGCGGCCGAGGGGATCGGCGCCCCGTCCGGCCCTTAAGTTGGCAGCCGCCGGCCCTGCCCTTGCCATGCCTTCCGTCGACCTGGTCTCCCAGCCCGTTCGCGCGGGGGGGACACCGGCCACCGACCTCACCGTGGAGGGCTTCCTGGCCAGCGGCTTCGCGCTGCGCCATCAGCTGGCGGCCTTCCTTTCGATCCAGCCGGCGGCGCTCGAGGAGCTCCTGCCCCGCAGCACGGCCGATCTGGCTGCCCTCCATCCGGGCCGGATCACTCCCGAGACGGCCACGGCCTTCTACGAAGACACCGTGGGCGACGGCCATCTGCTGGAGCTGGCCGCCTGGCACCTCGGCAGCGCCGCCTACATCGCCGACACCCTGCGGCTGCAGCAGCGCTTCGCCCGCGGTCAGCTGCTCGACTTCGGCGGCGGCATCGGCACCCATGCCCTGGCCGCGGCGGCCCTGCCGGAGGTGGAGCGGGTGTGGTTCGTGGATCTCAATCCCCGCAACCGCGCCTTCGTGACCTGGAGAGCCGAGACCCTGGGGCTGGCGGAGCGGATCGTCTGCTGCCGCGACCTCGACGATCCGCGCCTGCCGGCCCGCTTCGACACGGTGGTCTGTCTGGATGTGCTGGAGCACCTTCCCGATCCGGCCGCCCAGCTGGAGCGGTTCGCCGCGCGCATGGGCAGCGCATCGATCGCGCTGCTGAACTGGTATTTCTTCCAGGGGTTCAACGGCGAGTACCCCTTCCACGTGGACGATCCGGCCCTGGTGGAGGCGTTCTTCCTCACCCTGCAGGCCCGTTTCCTGGAGGTGTTTCACCCCTACCTGATCACCACCCGCGCCTACCGGCTCCACCCCTGAGCAGGGGCGCAAGAGAAAAGGCCGTCCCCCGGGAGGGACGGCCGATGGGCAGCAGCCATGGGCTGAAGGAAGTTGTCTCTGCGTTCCGCCCAGCGAACGGAACGCACAACACGGGCCTCAGGCCACGGACACGTTGATGCGCTTGCGGCTGCGCAGGCCGCGCTTGATGGTGTCGAAGCTCACCACCCCGTCCACCAGGGCGAAGAGGGTGTCATCGGAGCCGCGGCCGACGTTCACGCCGGCCAGCACCGAAGTGCCGCGCTGGCGGATGAGGATCGAGCCGGCGTTCACGGCTTCGCCGCCGTAGGCCTTCACGCCCAGGCGCTTGGAATTGGAATCGCGGCCGTTGCGGGTGGAGCCTGTGCCTTTCTTGTGGGCCATGGGGAATGCAGAGGGGAGGAGGAACGGAGAAGCGGGCTGATCAGGCGATCGCCTTGCCGCCGACGCTGATCGACTGAACCATCACCCGGGTGAGTTCCTGGCGGTGTCCGTTCTTGCGGCGGGTCTTCTTCTTGGGGCGCATCTTGTAGACGATCACCTTGGGGCCGCGGCGATGGGCCATCACCTTCAGTTCCACGGTGGCGCCGCTCACGTAGGGCTTGCCCAGGGTGGCGCTGCTTCCGTCGTGAACCAGAAGCACGTTCTCCAGGGTCACGGTGCTGTCCACCTCGGCGGCCAGGCGATCCAGGTCCACGTAGCGGTTGGGCTGCAGCCAGACCTGCTGGCCGCTGGCCTCCACGATCGCGTAGGGGGCGGCGGCCGTGGGGCTCTCGGTGTTGCTCATCGGGATTCAGGGCGTGGCCAGGCTGGCGGTGGCGCCATTGAGCCTGGGCGCACGAAAATGGAAAGACAATGAGAGATCCTCACAGTTCAGGTCCCCGCTCGTCAATATGAGGAGCGCGGACCGATCCCCCGCGCTGCCCCATCCCACCCGTCCCTGACCGCAGATCCAGGGCGGCCGGTGCTGCTCCGGCCGTCGTGACGACCCGCCCATATGCCCAAGCCGGCTCTCACGGTTGCCTCCCTGCTCCCCGACCCGGAGCTTGCCTCCGCCTGTGCCCAGGCACTGCGCGGCGACCGCTATCAGCTGGTTCCGCTCGATCCGCAGGCGGATGTCACCGCCGAGCTGGACCGCCGCCGCGAGGAATTCGATCTGCTGCTGGTGGACCAGCGGGCCGTGCCTTCCGAGAAACTCCAGCTTCTGGCCGAGCACGGCCTGCTGCTGCCGGCGGTGCTGATCGGCCGCCTCAACGGAAGCATCGGGTACCACGACGCGGAGGTGCATCTCCAGCCCGACCAGCTGGAGCAGCTGAGCTACAGCCTCGATGCCGCGGTTTCCCGCTTCCTGCGCCGCGGCCTGCTCAGCACCGGCAACCGCCCGCCCGGAGCCAGCGGCAGCGCCACACCGGAGAGCTGGCAGCTGGCCCGGCGTCTGCAGGGGCGACTGGGCTATCTGGGGGTGTTCTACAAGCGGGATCCCTCCCGCTTTCTGCGCAACCTTCCCGCCACGGAGGCCGAAGAACTGCTGGCTTCCCTGCAGCGCACCTACCGGGATCTGTTGCTGAGCTATTTCCGTGATCCAGGAGCTGCGAACCAGGCCCTGGAGAACTTTGTCAACACCGCCTTCTTCAGTGATCTTCCCATCACAAAAGCTGTGGAAATTCACATGAATCTGATTGAAGGTTTCTGGAAGCAGCTACGGTTGGAGGGCCATAAGGACGACTTCCTCCAGGATTACCGCCTCGCCCTTCTGGATGTCATGGCCCACCTCTGCGAGATGTACCGCCGTTCCCTGCCCCCGGATACTCCCCTCGGCGCCCGCTCCCTCTCGGCGGCCATGCGTGATGCGAGTTCGGCCTCCGCTCTGGAGGAATTCTCCGATGATCAGCCTCCCGCTGAGATCGTCGAGGGAGGGGTGGAAGCATGAGCCCCCGCAAGACCTACATCCTCAAGCTCTACGTGGCGGGCAATACGCCGAATTCGATGCGTGCCCTGCACACGCTGCGCAACATCCTCGAAACTGATTTCAAGGGTGTGTATGCGCTCAAGGTGATTGACGTTCTCAAGAATCCGCAGCTGGCCGAGGAGGACAAGATCCTCGCCACCCCCACCCTCTCCAAGATCCTGCCCCCGCCTGTGCGCCGGATCATCGGCGATCTCTCCGATCGGGAGAAGGTGCTGATCGGTCTGGATCTTCTCTACGAGGAGCTCTCCGAGGAGGGACTCTCCGACCTGGGCGTCTCCCTGCTGGGCGAAGACGAGTCCG
>JBMLOS010000162.1:0-10386 GCA_049242845.1 Prochlorococcaceae cyanobacterium | reverse complement strand
GGCTGCCGCATCCACGCGGCTCAGGGCGCCTGAAACGCACGGCGCCTGATCCAGGGCCGCTGATCACGGGCCCTTGCCATGAAGAAGCGTTGAACGCTGGCCGCCTGATCAGGCGGGCTCTTCACCCTGGAGTTCTTCGAAGCTCTCCACGGTGGGGTGGCTGTGAGGGGGCTGCGGTGGATTGCCCGGCCTGAGCGTCATCGCAACCCGGCATCCTGCGGCGGCAGCAGCATCCAGTTCGGCGAGCAAGTCGCTCAGGAACAGAATGGAGGCCGGTTCCACCGCCAGGGCAGCGGCAATGGTGCGATAGCTCTGCGCTTCCCGTTTTCCGCCCACCCGGGTGTCGAACCAGGCCACGAAGCACTCGCGGAGGTCCCCCTCGGTGCTGTGGCCGTAGATCAGCTGCTGGGCCTGCACGGAGCCTGAGGAATACACCGCCAGCTTCAGCCCCTGGCCTTGCCAGCGCCGCAGAGCCGGGGCCACGTCCGCGAACAGAGGTCCCTGCAGAACGCCTTGGGCATAACCCTCCTCCCAGATCAGGCCCTGCAGGTCCTTCAGGGGGGTGAGCTTGCGGTCCTGCGCGATCAACCACTCCAGATAGGGCGCCAGGGCCAGGCCCCGCTCCTCTGGCGATGCAGATTCGCGAGGGGCGAGTGCCGTTGCCGGAGCTCCTCCATCCTTCTCCGTCTGCCAGGCGTGCTCGAGTTCCTCCACCAGGGTCAGCACCTCCGGCTGTCCGCTCCGCTCCGCCAGGAAGGATCCCAGATGGGTGCGGGCATGGGGGAAGAGCACCTCGCTCACGAAGCTCACCGGACAGGTGGTGCCTTCGATGTCCAGCAGCACATGGGAGATCGAAGCGGGAATCTGCATCGCAGGCGCAGGAACGGCAAGGGGCACCGGAGCGCTCCGGCGCAGATCATCCTGCCGCCGGGCTCTCCTCCATCCCCAGCAGCAGGCGGCGCCACTGCTGCTCCAGCAGAAATTCGAGAATCTCCAGGTGCCGCCGCGCCTCCGCCAGATCCTGCCCCCAGGCATAGAGCCCGTGGCCAGCGATCAGCAGCCCCTGGGGAGCCGCCGGCAGCAAGGGGCGTGCGGCGCGGCTGAGCCGCTCCAGATCCTGATCGTTCGGCAGCACGGGCACCGAGATCCAGCAGTCGTGGGTGGTGATGCCCCGCAGGCCCTTCAGCATCTCCAGGCCACTGATCCGCACACCGGAGCCCTCCCCGCCACGCCACAGCGCCCTATCGGAGAGCAGGGTGGCCGCCTGGGAATGGGTGTGGAGCACGGCGCCTGCCCCCGTCTCCTCCACGATGGCCAGGTGCAGGAGGGTCTCGGCGCTGGCGCGACCGTTGCCGGACACCACCTCCGCCGCCCCGTTCACCCGGATCAGGGCTTCCGGCGCCACCGAGCCCTTGTCCACTCCACTCGGCGCCATCAGCAGCTCCAGTGGTTCCCGCTGCCAGACACAGCTGAAATTCCCGCCGGTTCCCTCGCACCAGCCGCGCCGGTGGATCGCGGCCATCACATCGGTGAGTTGAAGGGCGAGATCGGCCACGTGGCTGTGGGCTGGAGGGTGCTCTCCCATCCAAGCCTGGCGGGGCCGTGGCTCAGCTCTGGCACTGGGGACACCAGTGGGTACTGCGTCCTGCGAGTTTGTCGCGGCGCAGGATGCTGCCGCAGCGCCGGCAGGGTTCCCCGCCGCGGCGATACACCCAGGCTTCGCCGCCGTAGTTGCCGTTGCGCCCGGTGAGATCGCGGAAGTCGCTGAAGGTGGTGCCGCCGGCCCCGATGCTGGTCTGCAGCACTTCCACCAGCGCGGTGCGCAGCGCCTCGAGGCGGGGGGGCTGCAGACGAGCGGCGGGCGTATGGGGGCGGATCCCGGCGGCAAAGAGGGATTCATCGGCGTAGATGTTGCCCACGCCGGCCACCAGCCGCTGATCCAGCAGGGCGTTCTTGATCGGCCGCTGGGATTTCGCCAGGGCCCGCCGCAGGTAGGCAGCCGAGAAGCTGTCGCTGAAGGGTTCCGGCCCAAGGCGCTGCAGCCCCGTGATCACACGCTCCTCGGGCTCTCCCGGCGGCACCCACCACATCTGGGCGAAGGTGCGGGTGTCGAGAAAGCGCAGCTCCGCCCCCCCTTCCTCGAAGAACTGCACCCGTGTGTGAGCGCAGGGCGGCGCGGGCTGCTCGAGCCAGAGGAACTGACCCGTCATCCGCAGATGCACCCCCCAGGTGCCGGCCTCGTGGCCATCCCTGTCCTCCAGTTCGGCAAGCAGGTACTTGCCGCGCCTGCGCCAGCGCCGCACCCGGGAGCCCTGCAGCGCGGCGCAGAACAGCTCGGGGGCTGCCGGCGCGGCGATGGTGCGATCCAGCAGCACCTTCACCTCGGTGAAGGTGTGTCCGCAGGTGCGCTGCTCGAGGCCACGCCGCACGGTTTCGACCTCGGGCAGTTCGGGCACGTGCGGCAGGACCCTGCGCGGGGTGGCCATGCTGCCACGCCCCCCTCTTGGCCTCCCCGGCGGAACCGCATGAAAAAAGCCGCCCCAGGGGGAAGCGGCAACTCCGGATCGATGGGAAAGGTGCTTGCCTGCCCTCAACCGGATGGATTGTTCGGCAAATCGGCCGGAGAGGCTCAGGCCTTCTCGAGCTCGTACTCGGCGAAGTTGTTGGTGTTGATGCCGCCTTCTGAACCGCTGTAGCCGTTGTAGTTCACCTTCTCGAAACGAACCACAACCGGGTAGCGGATCCCCGAGGTGTCGATGGAGGCAACCGTGCCGACGTCGTTGAACCAGTAGGACTCGGGGCGCTTGATGCGCACCTTGTCGCCGCGGGAGATGGCCATCGCTGCGCTGGAGGTGGGTGGCTGTCAACGGGACGTTACCCGCGGGGCACCGGGCGGCGGAGCGCGCGTCACGATTCGTCGCCGACCGGCGGGCCTGGGGCGGCGACCGCCTGGCATGGCACGATCGAAATTCCGCTCCCCCGGTGTCGATGGATCCGATCGAGGCTCCCACGCTCAGCCTCGACCTCCCGGATCCGGACTCCGACGCGATCAGCACGATGGAATTCCTGGCGCGGCTCGAGGCCGCCTGGGCCGTGTGCGATCGCTTCGATCTGCAGACCGAGATCTGGCGGGGCCGCATCCTGCGGGCGGTGCGCGATCGCGAGAAGCGCGGCGGCGAGGGCCGCGGCACCGGCTTCCTGCAGTGGCTGCGGGAGCAGGAGATCAGCAAGACCCGGGCCTACACCCTGATCCAGCTGGCCGAATCCGCCGATGGGCTGGTGGGGGACGGGATGCTGGAGGAGGGCAGCGTCAACAACTTCTCCAAGCGGGCCTTCCTGGAGACGGCCCAGGCCGATCCGGAGGTGCAGCAGCTGGTGAGCGAGGCGGCCAATGAGGGCCAGCAGATCACCCGCAAGCAGGTGAAGCGCCTGGCGGACGAGTTCACCGCCGCCACCAGCCCGCTGCTGCCGGAGGAGATCCGCCAGCGCACCGCCGAGAACCTGCTGCCGCCCCGGGCGGTGGCCCCGCTGGTGAAGGAGCTGGCCCAGCTGCCGGAGCCCCAGCAGGAGGACCTGCAGCGGGTACTGCGGGATGAGCCCGAGCTGGAACGGGTACGGGAGGTCACCCTCACGGCCCGCTGGCTGCGCCGGGCGGCGGAGGCGAGCCTCAGCGTGCGGGCGTTCCAGGTGGAGCAGCTCGATTTCGAGAAGGCCCTGCAGGAGGCCCAGCGGATCGATGCCCTCGGCCTGCTGGCCGACGCGGTGGGCCAGGCGCAGCAGCTGGAGGCGGCGGTGCTGAAGCTCCACACCAGCTGGCGGCGGCTCGGCGGGCTGCAGGAGCGCCTCTGGGTGGAGAGCGGCAGCAGCACGCCCCATCTGCGGGATCTGCTCCAGGCTCTGCAGAGCCTCAGCGGCAACACCCTGCGGGTGTCCCTCGGCGAGCTGGCCGGGGGCAAGCGGGTGCGGCTGCAGCTGGTGGAGGAGTCGCCCGAGGGAGTGCCGCCGCCGCCGCTGCCATGAAGGCGGCCGCCCCGCTGCGGACCCGCTGGCTCCGGGCCCTGCTGCTGGTGGCGGTGCTCGTGGCGGGCGGGCTGCTGCGCCCCTCCTGGGCCCGGCCGCCGGTGGCCGTGAACGTGCTCATGCCGGCGCCCTTCGCCGATGCCACCGCCGCCACGGTGGAGAGCTTCAACCGCAGCCATCCGGGGCTGCGCATCCAGGTGACCCGGGGGCCCTTCGAGACCGAATCGGTGTCCGACCTGGCGATCAGCAGCCTGCTCCTGGGGGACAGCCCCTACGACCTGCTGCTGATGGACGTGACCTGGACGGCCAAGTACGCCGCTGCCGGGTGGTTGCTGCCCCTGGAGGACCGGCTGGACGATCCCCTGGCTGGCGTGGTTTTGGGGGCCCGGGAAGGCAACTGGATCGAGGGCCATCTCTGGCGGGTGCCGATGGTGGCTTCCTTGGGGCTGCTCTACTGGCGCACCGATCTGATGGAGGCGCCGCCCCGCACCCCCGAGGAGCTGGTGCGTCTCTCCCGCGAGCTCCAGCGCCAGGGCCGGGTGCGGTGGGGTTTCGTGTGGCAGGGCCGCCAGTACGAGGGGCTGATCTGCGACTTTCTGGAGGTGCTCCACGGCTTCGGGGGGGACTGGGGGCCCCAGGTGGGGCCGGGCCTGGGGCTGGACAGCCCGGAGGCCACGGCCGCGACCGCCTGGCTGCGCCGGCTGGTGGCCGAGGGCATCAGTCCGCCGGCGGTGGCCAACTTCGCCGAACCCGAGACGCTGCAGGCCTTTGCCGCCGGGGATGCGGCCTTCATGCGCAACTGGCCCTACGCCTGGCAGGAGCTCCGCCGGCCCGACAGTGCCGTGGCCGGGCGGGTGGGGGTGACCACGATGGTGGCCGAGACCGGCCGGAGTCCCGCCGCCACCCAGGGGAGCTGGGGCCTTTCGGTGCTGTCGGGCAGCCGCCATCCCGCCGAGGCGGTGGAGGTGCTGCGTTACCTCAGCGGGGAGGAGAGCCAGCGCAGCCTCGTGCGCGACTGGGGCAACACCCCCACTCTGGAGGCCCTCTTCGAGGACCCGGCCCTGCTGGCGGCCTCTCCCACCCTGCCGGAGCAGCGGCGGGCACTGGAGCATGCCGTGCTGCGGCCGATCACCCCCGCCTACGCCCAGCTGAGCGACATTCTCCAGCGGCGGCTCAGTGGGGCGATCACCGGCGAGGCCCCGGCGGCCGCGGCGATGGAGGCGGCCGCCCGGGGCAGCCGCAAGATGCTGCGCGCCAGCGGGGCGGAGAAGGCTGCTTGGCCGGGCAAGGCTGCTTGGCCGGAGAAGGCTGCTGTGCCGGAGGGCCCGCGATGAGGGGGCGTCTGCGCGGGGCGGCCCTCACCCTGGCGCTGATGGCGCCGGCGCTGCTTCTGCTGCTGGGGGTGTTCGTGTGGCCCCTGCTGCACTACGGCTGGCTGAGCCTGCAGGCCCAATCTGTGTTCACGGATCTCCTGCCCGAGCCGGTGGGAGCGGCCAACTGGCAGCGCCTGCTCGCGGACGGACGCTTCTGGCAGGACGCCGGCCAGACCCTGCGCTTCGCGGGGGGATCGGTGGGCCTGGAGCTCCTGCTGGGCCTGGCGATCGCCCTGCTGCTGCACGGCTCCTGGCCCGGCCGCGGGGTGGTGCGAAGCCTCACGCTGCTGCCCTGGGCCCTGCCCACCACGGTGATGGCCCTGGGCTGGCGCTGGATCTTCAACGACCCGAACGGGCCGATCAACGGGCTGCTCCAGGCGGTGGGTCTCCCCACGGTGCCGTTCCTGGCCTCCCCCCGGCTGGCCTGGATGACCACGGTGCTGGCGGATGTCTGGAAGACCACCCCCTTCGTGGCCCTGCTGCTGCTGGCCGGGTTGCAGACCATCCCGGCCGATCTCTACGAGGCCCTGGCCCTGGAGGGGGGCACCCCCCGTCAGGCGCTGCTGCGGATCACCCTGCCCCTGCTTCGGCCCTACCTCTTCCTGGCGGTTCTGTTCCGCCTGGCCCAGGCCCTCGGGGTGTTCGACCTGCTGGCGGTGCTCACCGGCGGCGGACCGGCCGGCAGCACCGAGAGCCTGGCGGTGTACGCCTACCTCAACGCCATGCGCTTCCTCGATTTCGGCTACAGCGCCACCGTGATGCTGGGCATGTTCCTGCTGCTGCTGCTCTGCACCCTGGCCCTGGTGCTCTGGCGCCGCCTCGCCTCCACCTGAATCGCCATGGCCGCTCCTGTTGGCTCAGCCTCCTCCTCCGCCCCCGCCCGGGTTTCCAGGACTCCCGCTCCTCCGGTGCTGGCCGCGGGGCTGGTGCTGCTCTGGAGCCTCGGCCCGATGCTCTGGCAGCTCTACACCTCCCTGCGCACCCCGGAGGCCCTGCTCGGAGGGATCGGCGCCCTCGGCCGCGGCTGGACCCTGGCCAACTACAGCCAGGTCCTGGCGGCCTCCCCGCCGTTCTGGCGCTATCTGCTCAACAGCGCCCTGGTGGGGGCCGTCAGCACCCTGCTCACCCTGGGTGTGGCCATTCCCTGCGCCTATGCCCTCGCCCGTCGGGCCGGCCGTCTGCGGCCCTGGGTGGGGGGAGCCCTGCTGGCCGCGGCGGTGTTCCCCTACGTGCTGCTGTTCCTGGCCCTGCTGCAGTGGCCCGCCAGTTCGGCCTGGCCAACAACCTGCTGGCCCTGAGCCTTCCCTATGCCGGCCTGTCGCTGCCGCTGGCGGTGCTGCTGCTGCAGGCGGCCTTCGCCGATCTCCCTCCCGAACTGGAGGACAGTGCCGTGCTGGAGGGCTTCGATCTGCTGCAGCGGCTCCGCTGGATCCTGCTGCCGCTGCTGGGGCCGGCGGTGTTCAGCACCGCTCTGCTGGTGTTCCTGTTCAGCTGGAACGAGTTCCCGATCGCCCTCACCTGGCTCAGCCGCAGCGAGCTGCTCACCCTGGCGCCCGCCATGGCCCGCATCGCCGGATCCTCGGTGTACACCGTGCCCTACGGCGCCTTCGCGGCCGCCACGGTGCTGGGGGGGGTGCCGCTGCTGCTCCTGTTGCTCCTGTTCCAGCGCCAGATCGTGGCGGGCCTCACCCAGGGCGCCATCAAGGGATGAGCCTCCGCGGCCGTCCTCCCGTTCTCCGCTTCCCCGCCATGACCGGTTCCCCCGCCCGGCCCCTCACCGATCCCCGCCCGGAGCCGGGTCTGCGGCTGGAGGGGCTGGGCCGGCGCCTCGGTGCCCGGGTGATCCTCGAGGGGTTGGATCTGGCGGTGACCCCTGGGGAGTGCCTCGCCCTGCTGGGGCCGAGCGGCTGCGGCAAGAGCACCACCCTGCGGCTGATCGCCGGCCTCGACAGCCCCGATGCCGGCCGGATCGTGCTGGGGGGGCGGGACATCACCGCCCTGCCCCCAGCCCGCCGCCAGGTGGCGATGGTGTTTCAGAGCTATGCCCTCTATCCCCACCTGAGCGTGGAGCGCAACCTCACGCTCGGGATGGAGATCCGCCGCGTCGAGCCCAGCGTGATCGCCCGGGAGGTGCAGGCCGTTCTGGAGATGCTCCAGCTGCACGACCTGCGGGACCGCCTGCCGGCGGCCCTCTCGGGCGGGCAGCGGCAGCGGGTGGCCCTGGCCCGGGCCCTGCTGCGCCGGCCCGAGGTGTTCCTGCTGGATGAACCGATGAGCAACCTCGACGCCCAGCTGCGGGAGGAGCTGCGGCCCCAGCTGCGCGCCCTGCTCTGCGGCGGCAGCGCCCCGGTGGTGTACGTGACCCACGACCAGCAGGAGGCGATGGGCATCGCCGACCGGATCGCCGTGCTCCACCAGGGGGCGCTGCAGCAGTGCGGCACGCCGCGGGAGCTGTACGAGCGGCCGGCCAACCGCTTCGTGGCCTGCTTCCTCGGTCGCCCGGAGATCAATCTCCTGCCCGAGCACGACGGCACGGTGCTGGGCATCCGGCCGGAACATCTGCTGCCGGTTGCCGAGGGAGGACTCCTGGCCCGGGTGGTGAGCCGGGAGTGGCATGGCGCCAGCCAGCAGCTGCAGCTCGAAACGGAGCGGGGCCTGCTGCGCTGGGTGTGCGAGGGCAACCGCCCGGTGGGAGAGAGCCTGCGGATTCACTGGGATCCCGCGCGGGTGCACCGCTTCGCGGCCGGCAGTGGCCTGCGCCTGCCCGCCTGAGGGAACGGTGGTTCTGCGGGAGGGTGGGGCCACTGGCGGTAGCGTGAGGCGCGCCTGGGGGATGGGCATGGGCACCATCGACAGCGACGCCGCTAGAGACGCCGGATCGGATCCCTCGGCAGAGGCGATGGCCCTGGCCGAGCCCGGTGGCGTCTCCGCCGATCCGCTCGAGCGGGCCCTGGAACGCCATTTCGGCTGGACCGCCTTCCGCCCCGGCCAGCGGCCGGTGGTGGAGGCCCTGCTGGCGGGCCGCGACTGTCTGGCGGTGCTGCCCACCGGGGGGGGAAAGTCGCTCTGCTATCAGCTGCCGGCCCTGGTGCGGGGCGGGCTGGTGCTGGTGATCTCCCCCCTGGTGGCCTTGATGCAGGACCAGGTGGATCAGCTGCAGCGCCGCGGGATCCCGGCGGCCTCCCTGCACGGCGGCCTGGCCCAGCCGGAGCGCAGGGCGCTGCTGCAGCGCCTGCGGGACAACCGCCTGCGGCTGCTGTATCTCGCTCCCGAGCGGCTGCAGGGGGAGGCGACCCGCCAGCTGCTCGATGAGGTGATGGCCGTGGGGCGGGTGGTGGCCCTGGCGGTGGACGAAGCCCACTGCATCAGCGCCTGGGGGCACGATTTCCGGCCCGATTACCGCCGCCTCGGCCAGCTGCGGCAGCTCTGCCCCGGGGTGCCGCTGGTGGCCCTCAGTGCCACGGCCGCGCCCCAGGTGCGGGCCGACATCATCCGCCTGCTGCAGCTGCAGCGGCCCCTGATCCAGGTGCGCTCCGCCCGGCGCGACAACCTCGCCTATGCGATGCGCCGCCGGCCGGCCGATCCGCTGCCGCTCCTGCTGGAGGCCGTGCAGGAGGCGCGGGGGGCGGTGCTGATCTACGCCCGCACCCGCCGCTCGGTGGACCAGTGGGCGGCGCGGCTCACGGCGTCGGGGGTGGAGGCGATCGCCTATCACGCCGGCATGGATCCCGAGAGTCGCCAGCTGTCGCTGGACCACTTCCAGAACGCCCCCCGGCCGGTGCTGGTGGCCACGGTGGCCTTCGGCATGGGGGTGGATCGGCCGGATGTGGGCCTGGTGCTGCACCTGGATCTGCCGGCCAGCCCGGAGGGCTACCTGCAGGAATCCGGCCGGGCCGGCCGTGATGGTCTTCCGGCCCGCTGCCTGGTGCTCTTCGATCCCATCGATCGCATCACCCTGGGCTGGGCGATCCGCGCCTCCTCCCTGGAGGAGGAAGAGGGCCGCTCGGCCCTGGCCCAGCGTCAGCTCCGGCGCATGGAGGCCGTGGCGGAGGGGGATGGCTGCCGTGAGCAGGCCCTGCTGATGGCCGTGGGGGAACTGGCTCCCCCCTGCGGCCGCTGCGACAACTGCCGGGCGGGCCTGCGGCGGCGCGACTGGTCGGAGCCGGCGGTGCGGCTGCTGCAGGCGGTGCAGGAGCGGCGTGGCCGGGATCTGCGGGGCCTGGCGGAGGAGCTGGCCGCAGCCCACGGGGAGGGGGAGGAGCACTGGGGCTGGCTGGCCCGGCGGCTGGTGCAGGAGGAGCTGATCCGCGAGAGCGACGACGGCGCCCAGCGGCTGTGGCTGCGCCCCAGCGGCGAGCACTTCCTGCGCCGCCCCTGGCCTCTTCCCTGGGCGGGCTGAAGCGCAATCAGGTGGTGCGGGCCTTGCAGAGGTCGCTGATCAGCTGCTGCTCGAACTCGGTCTGGGGGGGATCCCAGCTCTTCCACTGCCCCGACTGGCCGGTGGCATTCAGCCGGCGGGCCGAACAGTTGATCGCCAGATAGAGGGGCTGCCCTTCGCCGTTCAGGCTCGGCGTCACGAAGCTGCCGCCCATGGGCTGCCAGTTGGCCCAGTCGACCTGCAGCGGGCCGTAGGTGCGCCAGTCGGGCTGGGCGGGCTTGGCGGCCACGGTGGGGGCGGCCGGCTGGGGCCTGGCCGGTGCCGGCTGGGCGGCCGCCACGGTGGTGGCTGGCCGGGGGGCAGGCTGGGCCACCGGCTGAGCAGCGGGTTGGGGGGTCGGTCTGGCCGCGGTTTGCGGTGCCGGCTGGGGCCTGGGGGTGGGCTGGGGTGTTTGTGTTTGACCGGTTTTGGTAGGGGCGTGTGGTGGGTGTGGGTATCAACCGGGGTGTGGGGCGTGTGCGTGTGATTTTGGGCATGGGCGGCATGCGGGTGGTTGGGCCGGGGGCGAGGCGCGTGACGCTCATTGACGACGCGGCAGGGGATTTCTCTGCATGC
>JBMLOS010000161.1:0-3087 GCA_049242845.1 Prochlorococcaceae cyanobacterium | reverse complement strand
TGGTAACGCTTCAGCTTGCGGGCATTGGGATCACCCAGCAGCAGCTTGAGCATGGGAGGGCCGACTGTATGAACAGGCACCCTATCACCGCCGGCCCGGCGGTGGGAGCGCCAAAAGCCAGGCGGGGCAAGGGATCTCGCCTTCCCTGTCCGTCCCGATCCGGCTGAGCGGGGCGCGAGGGCACGCCGGCGGCGAGGATTCCCTGGCGCCCCCACCACCTGCTGTTGCGCACTGCCGCCCCCACCGCCCGCCCGGCCGCCGGCGTGCGCCTGCTCCGCCATGGGCCCCGGGCCCTGCGGCTCCGCTGGCGGCTGGCGGCCCTGCGCAGCCTGTTCGACAACCACAGCTTCTGGGCCCGGGGCCGCAGCCCCGATCAGCTGCGGCGGATGCTGGATGGCAGCCAGGCGGTGGTGAGTGCCTGGCGGGAGGGGGAGCTGATCGGCTTCGGCCGCGCCACCAGCGATGGCGCCTTCCGCGCCGTGCTCTGGGATGTGGTGGTGGCGGAGGACTACCAGGGCCGCGGGCTGGGCCGCCGGATCGTGGAGGAACTGCTCGCCTGCCCGCCGGTACGCCGGGTGGAGCGGGTGTACCTGATGACCACGAACAGTGCCGGCTTCTACCGGCGTCTGGGCTTCGACACGAGCCACAGCCAGCATCTGCTCGTGTGGCATCGCGACCGCCACCAGGAAGATGACTTCCCTGTGGAAATCCCCTGATTAAAAGGAGATGGAAAAATGGAAGCGGATGAAGAGATTCGAACTCTCGACCCTCTCCTTGGCAAGGAGATGCTCTACCACTGAGCTACATCCGCAGGGCTGGCCGCTGGCCGGAAGCCGCCGCGCCGGCTTCGTCGCCGACTCAGTGAGCATGCACCACGGCCGTGCCCTTGGTCAATCCGCAGGCTGGGCGGCAGGGCCGTCGGCCCGGAAACCCAACCTCCAGCCCACCCCTAGGGTGGCGCCGTCCCCACGACGGCCGTGATCTCGGTGAACCCTGAGGTGCTGGAGCTGCTGCAGCGGCACAACCTGCTGCGCTCCCTGGTGCAGCGTCAGGTGGTGGAAGAGGCGATCGAGGGCCTGGAGCTCAGCCCCGAGGAGCAGCAGCAGGCTCTGGCGAACTTCCGCCAGCAGAACGGCCTGCGGGATGCCGCGGCCGAGGAGGCCTATCTGCGGTCCCAGGGGCTGCGGCCGGAGCATCTGCAGCGCCTGGCAGAAGTTCCCCTGCGGCTCCGCCGCTACAGCACCGAGCGGTTCGGCTCCAAGGCCGAGGCCCATTTCCTCAGCCGCAAAAACCAGCTCGATCGAGTGGTGTACAGCCTCCTGCGCGTGCGCGATGGCTTCCTGGCCCGGGAGCTCTATCTGCGGATCGCGGCGGGGGAGGCGAACTTCGCCGATCTGGCCGCCCAGTTCGCCGAAGGCCCGGAGAAGGCCACGAAGGGGGTGGTCGGCCCGGTCCCCCTCACCCAGGCACACCCGGAGCTGGCGGAGCGGCTGCGCACCAGTCGGCCGGGGGTGCTGATGGAGCCCTTTGCAATCCAGCAGTGGTGGCTGGTAGTAAGGCTAGAGAGTTACACCCCTGCCAGCTTCGATGAAGCCACGGCATTGCAGATGTCTGCTGACCTCATGGATCAGTGGGTGCAGGGGGAGACCACAAGTAAAATCGAGAAGATCTGTGCTCTCGCCGAGGCCAGCTGGTCGCCCCATCCATGACCCAGGCCCCGCTCGCACCGGTTTTATCCCATCCCGCCTTCGCCCAGCTGAGCGAGGACAACCGTCAACGGCTGGAGCGCGAGCTGCAGGTGCTGCGCTTCCGTCCGGGCCAGAGCCTCGTGGATGGGCGGATCCTGCCGGGCCAGGTGCATCTGGTGCTCCAGGGGGAATGCCGCCTGCTGGGCCGTGAGCGGGGCCGGCTCGACACCTTGGCCAAGCTGGGCCCTGGCAACTTCGTAGGGCTGGCGTCGTTGCTGCGGGCCGCCCCCTGCGAGGACGTCTCCGCTGCGGGCGAGGTGATCACCGCCTCCCTCCCCGACCAGCTGGTGCTGGATCTGTACCGCCAGGAGGAGGGTTTCCGCCGCTGGTGTGCCACCACACTCTGGCCCGCAGAGGTGGCGGCCCTGCTGGTGGAGCTGCAGCGCCACCAGCCCCGCAGCGACCTCTCCCTTCTACGAGTACTCGGCCAAGCCGTGCAGGAGGCCCGTCTGGTGGATCCGACGACGCTGCCGTTTCCATCGGAAAGCTCCGCCGGCCTCCGCCTGCTTGTGGCCAGCGCCAACTGCCCCGCGGCTCCCCTGTGCAGCAGATGGGAACCCCACCGTGCCGCCCCGGCCGCCCAGCCGCCCTTTCCCCTGCGGCTGATCAGCCTGCCGGAGGCCCTCCTGGCCCAACTGGCCGGAGACCAAGAGGCTGCCGCCACGGTGGTGGGGCCTCAGGGCAAGGCCTCTCCGGCCTTGGCCGATGCCCCCGAACTGCCTGCCGTGAGCCATCTTGAGCTCGGGGCGGGTAATGGGCTCACGGATTTCCGGCTCGTGCGCGGCCAGGGTCCGGTGGAGTCCACCCTGGCCTGCTTCCAGATGCTGGCCCGCCAGCTGAAGCTCCCCTTCCGCCGGGATTCGATCGAGAAGGTCTTGCGCGACAGCCTTCGCCGCGGCCAGGCGCCGAACCTGCAGCTCTGCGGCCAGCTGGCCGCCAGCCTGGGACTGCACGTGATCGCCGCCCGTGTGCCCGCCGCCATGGGCACGCGCCTCCAGGAGGCTTCCCTGCTGCCCTGGGAGCATGGCTTCGCGGTGGTGATCGCCAGCAACGGTCGCGGTCTCACGCTGGCCTCCCCTGAGCATGGTCGAGTGCAGCTCAGCCCCGAGCAGCTCGAGCAGCTCTTCCCGGAGGGGATCGAGCTGCTGGTGATGGAGCGATCCACGCTCACCCCGGAGCAGCGCTTCGGACCGGAGTGGTTCTGGCCTGCCCTGAAGCGCTACCGGGGCGTGCTTCTGCAGGTGCTGCTTGCCTCCTTCGTGGTGCAGCTGTTCACACTGGCCAACCCCCTGCTGATCCAGGTGATCATCGACAAGGTGATCAGCCAGCGCAGCCTCGA
>JBMLOS010000160.1:0-19732 GCA_049242845.1 Prochlorococcaceae cyanobacterium | reverse complement strand
CCTGGCCCTCGGCCCGTCCCTGTTCCACTGGGAGAGCCAGAGCACCACCACCGCCACCTCCCCCACCGGCCAGCGGTACATCCACCACGAAGCGCGGGGCTCAAGGGTGCTGCTGTTCGTGCGCGTAGCCGCAGGCTTCTGCGCAGCAGTACACCGGCGCGAGGGGGGCCGCGCCGGAGGTGTCACCGAGCCGTTTCGGTGTCTGGGGTTTATCCGGTACGAGAGTCATGAGGGGGAGCGGCCGATGGCGATTCGCTGGCGGCTGGAGCGGGCGATACCGGCGGGGTGGATGCAGGGGATGGGGTTGGCGGTTTAGCGTTGTTCCATGGCCCACCACGAGCGGATCACCATCAATTCGGCGGTGCGTTTCGGCAAGCCCTGCGTTCGCGGCACCCGGCTCACGGTGGGAGACGTTCTTGGCGCGTTGGCCAGCGGCATGACGGAAGCCGAGCTTCTGGAGGATTTTCCGCAGCTCCACCACGAGGATGTACTGGCCTGCCTGGCTTATGCAGCCGACCGTGAACGGCTCCTGATCATCCATTCCACAGCGGCGTGACCCTGCGTCTGCTGCTCGATGAGAACCTCTCCGAGCGTCTCTTACCTCTGCTGTCGGCACAGTTTGACAATCCCCAGCATGTGCGGCTGCTTGGACTGGGTGGAGCGGATGATCTGGAGATCTGGGAGCTTGCCCGCCGCGACGGCTACCTGTTGGTGACCAAAGACGAAGACTTCCTTCGACTCAGCCTGAGCCGAGGATTTCCACCCAAGGTGATCTGCCTGGGCATCGGCAATGCCGGCAATGCCAGAACCGCGGCTCTGCTTCTGAACAATCTCGAGACAATCGAAGCCTTCACGAACCACCCCGAGGCAGGCTTTCTTCTCCTCAGACCTGAAGCTCAATCTCCGTAGGGATTAACGCAGCCCCCGCTGCTCAGAAGCCTGGCATTTTCGGCAGCTTGCAAGGCGACGCCCCCTGGATCCACCGCGAAGGCGTCCTCTGGCACGAACCCAGCCAGACCGACCTGCTGTTCATCACCCTCAACAAGAGCGAAGCCCTCTTCTCCCCCTCCACCCGCTATCGCGACCTGGCCCTCGGCCCCGCGCTGTTCCACTGGGAGAGCCAGAGCACCACCACCGCCGCCTCCCCCACCGGCCAGGTATCACCGAGCCGTTTCGGTGTCTGGGGTTTGTTCGGTACGAAAGCCACGAGGGGGAGCGGCCGATGGCGATTCGGTGGAGGTTGGAGCGACCCATCCCGGCGGGGTGGATGCAGGGGATGGGGTTGGCGGTTTGAGGGCCAACCATCTCAACCAATTTGTTCATGTTCCCTGCTGTTGTGAGCCAAGCAGAATCCTCAGGACCTGCCTCACATTGCCAGCCAACTCCACCAGTTCTGCTTGTTCCTCGGCTGAGGTTTCAAAACCTGGATAGCGTGCGAGCACAGCTCCTGCGGAGAGATCAGACAGTTCCTCATTATCCCAGCTCCATTTGCTGGGCATGAAACACCACCGCATCACGCAAGCCCGGTGTGTTCCTACTCAGCAGAATGTCCAGTGCCTCCCAATCGCCCTCGGCCTTGGCAATCCACTCCGGAACGGCCGACCAGGGTTCAACCATGGAGCACCTCGCCATGGTCAATCGCCTCGCGCACGACCGGATCGCCACCCCGGTAGCGAATCTCCATCTCCTCAGGCCGCCGGACAAGGAGATCCAGGGGGAATCGCACCTGGCAGAGTCGGCGGATCTCACGGATCTTGGCCAGGTGACGACCCTCGAAGGGCATCACCACCAGGACGTCGGCATCGGAATCCCAGCGCGCGTCTCCACGAGCCAGTGAACCGAACAGGATCACCTTCTCAGGGGCGTAGCACTCCACCAGCCGCTGCGTGAACGCAAGCAGCGCTTCCCGGGTCACCAGAGGTGTCGGCGTGGTGGTCATGGGCTTCACATCGCGAGGCTTCCATCAACAGGCCACGGTGACCATCCGACGGCCCCAGCTGCTCGCCGAGGCCCGCCGCTTCGGCCCCGGCTCCGGCCTGGCGGACTGGCTGGAGGCCATGGCCATGGAGCCGGCCGACTTCTACGGGGTGCGGGGCGCCGGCTTCACCAGCCTGCGGCGCGAGCTGGGCTGGCTCCCTGGCGACCCCCATCCCCTGGAGGAGTCGCTCACCCGCGCCATCGGCGCCGGCCTGCTCCACCTCGACGATCCCGAACGTCTGCGCGCCACCGCCAAGCTGTGCGGCACCGGCAAACGCTGGCGGCCCTTGCCCAATGCCCTCGCACTGCTCTGGCAGGCCTCCGCCTGGCGCGACGAACTGCGTCAGCTGCTGGACCTGCTGGCCGAGCGCTCAGGCCGCCGCCTCCACCCGCTGCCCTGGGCCCTGCCGGTGCCGCTGCGCGTCCACAGCCGCTACAGCCGCGCCGAAATCGAGGCCGCCTTTGGGATCCTGCGCGACGACGCCCCCTGGATCCACCGCGAAGGCGTGCTCTGGCACGAACCCAGCCAGAGCGACCTGCTGTTCGTGACCCTCAACAAGAGCGAAGCCCTCTTCTCCCCCTCCACCCGCTACCGCGACCTGGCCCTCGGTCCGTCCCTGTTCCACTGGGAGAGCCAGAACACCACCACCGCCGCCTCCCCCACCGGGCAGGTATCACCGAGCCGTTTCGGTGTCTGGGGTTTGTTCGGTACGAAAGCCACGAGGGGGAGAGGCCGATGGCGATTCGGTGGCGGCTGGAGCGGCCGATACCGGCGGGGTGGATGCAGGGGATGGGGTTGGCGGTTTAGCGTTCGATCGATTGCCGATCGTCGCCCACAACTCCTGCGCAGTGGCTGAGACCGCCGACGACCTGATCCGCCTGCTCAGAGAGCACGCGCCCGATTGGAGCGAGCGCTTCAGTGTGCGCAGCCTCCGGATCTTCGGCTCATGGGCACGGGGATCGGCCACTCCAGAGAGCGATGTGGATCTGCTGGTGGCGTTCGAAGCCCCATCCACTGCCAGGCGGTTCTATGGCCTGCAGGTGTTTCTGGAGGATCTTCTCGGAAGATCCGTGGACCTGGTGACGGAACAGGCACTCAGGCAGGAATTGCGGCAGAGCGTGGAGGCTGATGCCATCAGCATCTGATCGCCCGTCTGGTCGTGACTGGCGGCTCTATGCCAAAGACATGGATCAGTTTGCACGACGAGCCGTTGACTACTGCACTGGCCTGAACCGCGACCAGTTTGCCCACAACCAACTGATTCAGGACGCGGTTCTCCGCAACATCGAGCTCATCGGCGAAGCAGCAGCCCGCATCCCGCCTGAGGTAAGGCTTGCCCATCCAGCGATCGCCTGGCGGGAGATCGTGGCCATGCGCAACCAGCTGATCCATGGCTACCTGGGTATCGACCTTGATGTGGTCTGGGATGTCGTGCAGGTGGAGCTGCCTTTACTGATCACTCAGCTCAAGGTCGTGCTGGCCTGAGACGATCAGCCTTCCCGTTCATGGCATGGGTCGCGATCTGGCGAGTCCCCCTGCGCGACGACGCCCCCTGGATCCACCGCAAAGGCATGCTCTGGCACGAACCCAGCCACACCGACCTGCTGTTCGTGACCCTCAACAAGAGCGAAGCCCTCTTCTCCCCCTCCACCCGCTACCGCGACCTGGCCCTCGGTCCCTCCCTGTTCCACTGGGAGTACCACGAGGGGGAGCGGCCGATGGCGATTCGTTGCCGGCTGGAGCGGGCGATACCGGCGGGGTGGATGCAGGGGATGGGGTTAGCGGTTTGAGAACGGCCAAACTGGTACCACCACGGACCGGCCCCCATGACCTACCGCATCCGCCTGCTGGAAACCGAAGAGGGCTGGGCCGTGAGCTGCCTTGACCTGCCTGGCTGTCACTCCCAGGGCAACAGTCGCGAGGAAGCTCTCAGCAACATCCGCGAGGCCATCACCCTCTGGTTGGAAGTTGAAGCTGAGGAGGCTGGTGTGAAGAGCGTGGAAACGCTGGAGTTGGCTGTGTAATGCCCAGGCTTCCGGGGATCAGCCAGAAGGAGGCGGTGCGGGTGTTCCAGAAACTTGGCTATCGCGTGGTGAGGGAATCCGGGCATCTGATCATGAGCAACGGCGAGCGGCGCCTGGTCATTCCCCGTCATGATCCGATCAACGCCATCACCATGGGCGCGATTGCCCGCGATGCCGGTCTGACGCCTCAGCAGTTCCGGGAGTTGCTCTGATGCAGGAGGATGAATTGCTGGCGGCCGGAGCGGGCGATCCGGGCGGGGTGGATGCAGGGGATGGCGTTGGCGGCTTGAGGGCGTTGAACCTGGGGTGCCCTTAGCCTGGTTGCTATTGACCGCCCTGCTCCGCTGCTGTCCTTGCTGTCCTTGCTGTCCGAACGGTTGGAACCGCTGAGGGAGCTGTGCGACCGCTATGGGGTGGATCGACTTGAGGTCTTCGGATCGGCGGCCAAAGGCCTGTTCGACCCTGCCAGCAGCGACCTCGACTTCATCGTGCGCATGGCTGACCAGCGGGAAAAGGGCTATGCCAGGCGCTTCTGTTCCTTCGCCGATGCCTTGGAAGCGTTGTTCGGCCGACCTGTCGATCTCTTAACGGAATCCATGATTCAAAACCCTTACTTCCGAAACGACGTGGACACATCTCGCCGCGTGCTGGTGGAACTCTGACCATGCGAAGGGAGGCGCTGAAACGCCTGCACGACGCCTTGAAAGCCATCGAGGCGATTCAGCGCTTCATCGAAAACTGTACGCTTAATCACTACCTTGAACCTGAACTGATCCAATCAGCCGTGGAACGGAAGTTCGAAATCATCGGAGAAGCTCTCAACCGATCACAGGATGCCGATACAAGTGTTCTTGATTTCATTCCCGACCTCCGACTCATCGGGGGCACACGCAACAGAATCATCCATGTCTACGACACCGTGGATCAGCTGATGCTCTGGGATGCAATCCAGAATGACCTCCCTGGCCTGAAAGCTTCCCTGCGGGATGCACTGAACACCAATCCCCCCCATGACTTCGTCACTGTCGTAAACGCAGCCAACGCCTGTCTGGGCGCCTACCGTTCCACAAGTTGATTGCCATCGGATTCAAACTTTCGTTCCTGTGTCTGAGCCTTGCCGAATCCATCAGCCACAGAGGCGGGTGGGCAGGGTTCGCCTGAGAGTGGCGATCCGATGGCAGCAGCACAGGGCGTTTCCGGGGGCCATGTGTCTGGAGCTGGCGATTGCAGCATTCGAAGTGTGGTTGCCTTGGATCCACCGCGAAGGCGTCCGCTGGCACGAACCCAGCCAGACCAACCTTCTCGTCGTGTCGCGATCTGGCCCTCGGCCCTTCGCTGTTCCACTGGGAGAGTGGGGCTCCATCTGGGGGGCTGGCTGCCGGCGGGGGCTCCATCGTGCAGGGGCTGATCTGGAGCGGGCAGCTTGGATCCCAGCGATGGGGGTCCGCGCCAGACCCGAGCGAGACGGCAGGAGCCATGCATGCAAAGCGCATGCACTGCAAGTAGTGTTGACTCACGATGGGTGCGTTCATGCCATCTCTGCAGATCCGCGACCTGCCTGAGCCGCTCCACCGGTTGCTGCAGCACCGCGCCCAGGTGCACAAGCGCAGCATCAGCCAGCAGGCGCTGGTGGATCTCGAGACCATCGCCGGCGATGATGCGCGCGAGCGTCGCCGCCAGGTGCTCGATCGCATCGCCCAGCGCGGGCCCGTTACCAGCGCCCTGGCCACCGCCCTGGCAGGAGATCAGAAGCCGGAAGCACTGATCCGCGCCGACCGCGAGCGCTGATGGCCCTCGCCTGCGTTCTCGATGCCTCGGCTGCCGTGCGCCTGATCCTTGGGGATCCCGCTGCCTCTGCCGTGGCGGAGCAGCTCCGCGACGCGGCGCTGGTGATCGCCCCGGAGCTGATGCTCAGCGAGGTGGCCAACACCCTCTGGAAACTGCACCGGGCCCATCAGCTGGCTGATCTCGATCCCCAGAAGCTGCTCGCCGATGCCCACGATCTGGTGGATCGGGTGGAACCCGATCGCCATCTGCAGGCCGAGGCCCTGGCCCTGGCCTGCCATCACGACCACCCGGTCTACGACTGCCTCTATCTGGCACTGGCCCGGCGGGAAGCCGCCACCTTGATCAGCATGGATCGTCGCCTGCAGCAGCTGGCTGAGCGGGTGCTTCCCTGAGCGACCCTCACGACGAACAGCTGTAGTGCGACACCCCCCCGGCGTTGAAGAACTCCCGGGGCTTGAGGCGATCGAACTTCGCCGCCACCTCCGCGGAGGGTTCGTCGTAGGGATGGCTGAGCACCTCCTGCAGCTCCTGCACCAGGCTGCAATCCCCTTGCGCCGCCAGTTCATAGGCCGGGGCCACCAACCACTCGCGCCAGGTGAGCCTGGGGTTCACGCGCTTCATCGCTTCGGAGGTGGCGCGGAGGTCGCCGCTTTCGGCGATGCATTCCCGCCAGCGCTGCAGCCACTGGGTCCATTGCGCATCGAGCGCCTCGGTGCTGGGTTCGTAGAAGCTCTCCTGCAGGGCGGAAAGGTTCTCCGGAATCTCCGACAGCCTGCGGAAGAAGATCGTGTAATCCGCCTGGGAGAGCACCAGCAGCTGCAGCAGCTCGTTCACCAGCGCGGCATCGAACGCAGGCAGGCCGAGCTTCCGGGCCCACATGGCCTCGAGCTCCTGGCCCATCGCCTCGGCGAAGCCGTCGCGGATCTGATCCAGCCGCGCCAGGGCTTCGGTGTTGCCCTCGAGCAGCAGCCGGACCGCAGCCCAGAACATCTGGTAGTTGGCCTCCGCGGCCACCGGCTGGTTGAAGAAGCAGAAATGCTCGCCGCCGCCGGTCCAGGGCTGAAAGCGGGGATCGAACCGTTCGCAGAAGCCGAAGGGGCCGTAGTCGAGCGCGTAGCCGCCGGCGGCGCAGTTGTCGCTGTTGAAATTGCCCTGGCAGTACCCCACCCGCATCCAATCGGCCACCAGGGAGGTGAGCCGCCCGCGGAACAATCGCGCCAGCTCCACCACCTGATCGGCGAAGGGCAGATGCGGATCGATCTCGGGCCGGTAGTTGCGCTCGATCAGGTGCGCCACGATCATCCGCAGCTCCTCCAGCGCACCCGGATGGGCAGCGCTGCGGGCGCGGCGGGCGAACAGCTCCACCTGGCCCACCCGCAGAAACGAAGGGGCCACCCGGGTGGTGATCGCCGCGGGGTTGTCCACCAGGATGTCCGGCTCGAACGAGCTGGAGTTCGGCAGGTACCAGGGCCTGCGCACGGTTTCCGTGCGGGACACATACAGCGTGAGCGAGCGTGAGGTGGGCACCCCCAGGGCGTGCATGAACTCCTGCGCCAGAAACTCGCGCACGCTGGAGCGCAGCACGGCGCGCCCATCGGCGCCGCGGCAGTAGGGCGTGGGGCCACCGCCCTTGAGCTGCAGTTCCCAGCGACGGCCGTGGAAGAGGCCTTCGAACACGGAAATGGCCCGGCCATCGCCATAGCCGTTGCCGGTGCGGAACGGGCACTGCTGGATGTATTCGGTGCCGTAGATCGAAAGGGCATAGCCGGTGGCCCAGCCGAACGGCCGCATCGGCTCCTGCGCCACCGAGATGTCCCCGGAGAACAGGCGGCGGAAGTGTTCATCGTGGGCGAGCGCGTCGCTCAGGCCCAGTTCCCGGAAGAGGGTGCTGCTGTGCGCCACGTACTCCGGCGCCGGAATCGGCGTGGGCGTGACCGGCACGTAATGGCCGGAGAACACCTGGCGGGGCCGGTGATCACGGCCATCGGCGGTGGCCAGCGGATCCGCCTGCAGTGCCTCCAGCAGCGAATAGTCGGCCCGTTGGGCAAACTCCGCGAACGTGGTGGTCGTCACTCCTTCCGTCACGGTTGTCGGCACTGTTGTCGGCACTGTTGTCGGCACTGGTCTCTCGGGGTGATGAGCCGCCTGGGCATGGCCCTGACGCTGAGGTCATCATCCTGGCGAGCCCGCCGCCGTCAGCGGCGGCCTTGAAGATCTGCGCCTGAGGGACGGCCTGCTCAATCACCCACACGTCCGAACTCGCCTCAGCTGGCGTTGGGGTTGGGGTTGGGCCTGTTGGGCGGGCGTTCCTCCGGCGCCAGGTAGGCGCCGATCGCACGAAAGATCTCATCAGCTGAGCTGTTGTACTTAGCACTGGAGTGGAAGGCCTCTTCGTCGAAGGTGACCGCCACCGCAATCGCGATTTTCTGCGAGGGCAGGTAGGCCATCACCCCGGCCTGTCCAGAGAACAGCGGGTTCTGCAGCAGCCAGGGGCCCGAGAGGAAGATTCCGATCCCATAGGTGTAGAAGTCGTTGAGGGTTGTGCAGGTCTCACAGCCCTCGATCGGCTTGCCGAAGCCCCGAAGCTTCGGAGCGATCTGCAGCCTGTGGGTCTCCGGCGACAGCAGCCGCCCCGTCCCGATCGCCTCGGCTGACGTGGCCATGTCGTGGATGGTGGTGTATTGGACCGCGCCGCGGGTGAGCGTCCACGACGGGTTCCAGTCGGTCGACTCCTCGTAGAAGCGAGTGCCTGGGGCGATGGCGAGGGCCTGGCGCCGTTCCGAGGAGAAGGAGTGAAGAACAGGCTGCGCGATCTCGGGCGTACCGCCGGGATCCCGGGTGTTGCGGATGTTCAGGGGGCCGAAGATCCGCTCCTGGATCTGCACGGGGATGGGTTCTCGAGCTGAGCCTGGTTGAACGCGTCGTTGCCGATCACGTAGTCGCGGTAGCCGGATGTCATCTGGGCGAGCTGGCCGAGCGTGACCCGATCCGCATTCGGGATGTCCGGCAGCCAGGTCGAGAGCTTGTCGTCGAGACGCACCTTGTTCTCGTCGACCAGTTGCAGCAGCAGCGTCGCCACGTAGGAGATGGCGACCGCACCGTTGCGGAAATGCATGTCCTCTGTGGCGGGCATGCCCGTCATCGACTCGCCCATCGCCTCAGTGACAGCCTCTATGCCGTCGATCGTGACGCGCACAATCACCGCCCGCAGATGATCCACAGCCATACGGTTGCGAACGATCCGCAGGATGGCTGCCGCCTGGGGCGAATCCGCCGCGGCTGCCTCGCTGGCCTTCATGGCCCACACGGGGCCAGCTCCGCTCAGGCAGAACACGAGCACGCCGCCCAGGACGTGCCTGGCCCGTTGGGCAAACCAGCCACGATTCATACCAGCTCGTGCAGGAAGCTGCAACGCCACTTCGCCGTGTTGCTTCATCGAAAAACCACCGTGAAGTATCACGATCAGCCAGTACCCGTTCTCGGCCTGCCTGGAGCGAACGGGCAGGGTGAAACCGTGGATGAAGCCAATCAGGATCTGCTTCCCGCCGTTGAATTGCTCCTGGCTGATCGCACAGCGGGCGGGGGCGGTGATCACGGCCATCTTCGCTGGCCAGCGGATCCGGGTTCAGCGAATCCAGCAGCGAGCAGTCGCCCGCTGCGCAAACTCCGCGAACGTGGTGGTCGGCACGGTGGTTGACAGGGCTGTCGGCACAGGTCTCTCGGGTGTGGCGCGGCCTGGGCATGGCCCGGACACGGAGGCCTCCACCCTGGCGAGCCGGGCGCCATCGGTTTCCCTCCGGCTCGCGGGTGCTTCTTTCTCTGGGGCTTCCCGCTCCCGGCGGGCTGGCTGCAGGATCAGGGGCACGGATCGCGGCGGGAAGAGCAAGGGAAAAGGGTGGCAATGAATACAAAACAGTGGATCCCGCCGACTAGGGTGACTTCATGCCTCCAACGACGATCCAACCCCTGGCGTGGATGAATTGCCTCTCCAGGGATTCAGTCAACCAGCTGAGCATCAAATCGAAGCTGATCCTGATGCTGCTGCTGGTGAGCGGCTTCTCCACCCTGTTCACCGCTGCCCTGGGCTATCGAAGCGGCCAGATCAATCTCACGAATCGAGTTTTCAATCAGCTCACCAGTGTTCGAGCCTCGAAGGCTTATCAGATCGAATCCTATTTCCGAAACATCCAGAATCACACCCAGACACTCAGCGAAGACCTCTCCATCGTTGCCGCCGTGGAGCAGTTCGATGCGGCCTACAGACAGCTGGCAACGGCAAAGCAGTCCGCAGCATCAACCCAGGCTCTCGAGGCGTACTACCGCAAGGAGTTTCTGCCGCGGCTCGACAAGTACCATTCCGGCACCCCCGTGCTCGCCGCCTACCTGGCCGGCGATCCAGCCACGCGGCACCTGCAGTACAACTACATTGCGGCCAATCCCAATCCCGTCGGCAAGAAACAGCAGCTGATCGCCGCAAGGGATGACAGCAGCTATACAGACGTGCATCGCCGCTATCATCCGATCTTTCGCAATATCGTTGCAAGGTTCGGCTACTACGACATGTTCCTGATCAATCCGCAGGGGCAGATCGTGTACACGGTGTTCAAGGAAACCGATTTCGCCACCAACCTCGAGAGCGGCCCCTATAAGGACAGCAATCTCGCCCAGCTGGTTCGCCAGGTGATTGGATCGAAAGAGAAAGGCTTCACCCAACTGGCCGATTTCGCCGCCTACGCTCCGTCCTACGGCACCCCGGCCTCGTTCATCGCCGCCCCCATCTACAACGGCTCCCGGCTGGTGGGTGTTCTGGCCTTTCAGATGCCCGTCGACGAGATCAACAACGTCATGACCGGCAACCAGGAGTGGTCTCAGGACGGGCTCGGGAAATCGGGGGAAACCATCCTGGTGGGCAACGACAACCGCATGCGCTCCGCCTCGCGCTTCTATCTGGAGGATCCCACGGCTTTTCTTGCCCAGCTGAAGTCGCGCGGCGTCAAGGACGATGTCATCGGACGCCTGCGTCAGTACGGAACGACGATCCTGCAGCAGTCGGTGTCCACTCCCGCGGTGACCAAGGCGCTCGCCGGCGGGACCGGGACCCTGCAGGTGATCGACTATCGCGGCATTCCCGTGCTGAGTTCCTTCGCGCCACTGCAGATCCAGGGGCTGGACTGGGTGATCCTCTCCCAGATGGACCTGGCGGAGGCCTATGCCCCGATCTACGCCTTCCAGCGACAGATCCTGATCACGGTGACCCTGCTGATCCTGCTGGTCACCCTGCTGGCGATGGCTCTGGCCCATCTGTTCGTGAAGCCGGTGCAGCAGCTGATCGAGAGCGCCCGAAAGGTTTCCTCCGGGGAGCTGGCGAGCATCCCCGAGCCCTATTCCAGGGATGAGTTCGGGGAATTGAGCCAGTCCTTCAATGCCGTCGTCCAGAGCCTGCAGACGCAGACGGCACTGGTCGATCAGAAGAATCAGGAGAACGAACGACTTTCTCTACAGTGTCTTTCCCACGGCGATCGCGCGGCGGCTGCAGAAGGGGGAAACCCGGATCGCCGAAGAGGTCACCAACGTGGCGGTGCTGTTCGCAGACCTCAAAGGCTTCTCCCACCTGGTTTCGTCGCTCAGTGCCCATGATTCGTTGGCCATCCTCAACGATCTGGTGGCTTCCTTCGACGACCTGGCAGCCCGGTTCGGCCTGGAGAAGGTGAAGACGATCGGCGACAGCTACCTGGCGGTCTGCGGCCTTTCGGTGCCCTATCTCGACCACGACAAACGGGCCATCGATTTCGCCATCGAGATGCACGGAATCCTGCGGCGTTTCAACCTCGAGCGTGGCACCAAGCTCGCCGTCCAGATCGGGATCCACTCCGGCGACATCGTGGCCGGCATCGTTGGCAAGAGCCGGGTTGTCTATGACATCTGGGGCGAAACGGTGAAACGGGCCCATGCCCTCAGCCAGGCCTGTCCCTCGGGTGCCGTGCTCGTGTCCGAGGTGGTGCATCACCGGCTCGAGGATCTTTACCAGTTCGAGCCCACCACCGCAGCCACCCAGGCTCAGCTGCCCCTTCAGGCCTGGCGCCTCACCGGGGCCGCGGTGCCCGCAGCCAGCGAGGTTCTCACCAGCCCATGACCAGCTCCACGCCGCTGTGGCTGTGGGGGATCGGCCTGGCCTTCGGCTTTCCCCTGCTCACCATCCTCCTGGGAGAGGTGATCCATCGCCTCAAGCGGCAGGGAAGGGCCATCGCGAGCACGGTGCGGCTGGTGCGGGATGTGCTGCTGCCGATGCTGGCGCTGTTGGTGTTCCTGCAGCATCTGCTCCAGGTCGATCCCGGCACCCGCCTGTTCAAGACCGTCGAAACGGCGTTCTGGGTGTGCGTGATCCATGCGGCCCTCTCCCTGCTCAACGTCGTCCTGTTCGAGCAGGCCGAGGCCGATACCTGGCGCTCGCGGGTGCCGAAGCTCCTGATCGATCTCGCCCGTCTGTTTCTCATCCTCCTGGGCACGGCGTTCGTGCTGGCCACGGTCTGGAATGCCGATCTGGCCGGTCTGGTCACCGCCCTGGGGGTGAGTTCGATCGTCATCGGTCTGGCCCTGCAGGACACCCTCGGCAGTGTGATGTCGGGGATCGCGCTGCTGTTCGAGCGTCCGTTCACGGTGGGGGACTGGCTGGAGGTCGGGGGCGTGGTGGGCCAGGTGATCGACATCAACTGGCGGGCCGTGAGGCTGCTGACCCTGGAGCAGGAAATGGTGGTGATTCCCCACAAGCTGATCAGCAGCGAGATGATTCGCAATTTCACCCAGCCAACCCCGATTCACGCCGAGCGGATCCGGATCGGCTTCTCCTACAACGACCCACCCAACCTGGCCAAGCAGGTGCTGAAGAGCACGGCCCTGGAAACCAAGGGAATCCTGCTGGATCCCGAGCCCGATGTCTTCACGCTCGACTACGACGACTCCGCCGTTGCATATGAGGTGAAATTCTTCATCCGCGACTATGGCGATATCGAGCAGATCAGGGAACGCTTCATGACACGGGTGTGGTATGCAGCCAAGCGCAACAATCTCTCGATCCCCTTCCCGATCCGCACGGTGTATAACTTTCATGGGCCCTCCAGCCAGCAGAAAGGCATCGCCAAGAAGTTCAGCGAAAGCCTGCAGGCCATCCCCTCCTACGTGCCGATCAACCGCGAGGAAGACAGCATGTCGCCCTCTTCCTCAGGGATCTCTCTTCAGCATTTTGCCGCCGGCGAAAAGGTGATTCGCCAGGGACAGATGGGCCATGAACTGTATATCATTGTTGCCGGACAGGCCATGATGTCAAGGCGCGAGGAAACGGGAGAAGAACGCGACCTCCTCTCACTGAAAAGTGGTGGGTTCTTCGGTGAGATGAGTCTATTTTCTGGCGAACCTAGCGTCGTTACCATCTCTGCCAGCAATGATCTGGAGGTGATGAAACTCTCGGCCAAGGTTGTCAATCAGATGATTGACCGCCAACCCAGTTTTGCCCGCGAAATCGGCCAGATTCTTGAGAGCCGTCGCCTGGCGATCCAGGAATCCAGCCCCCACCACCAGCAACCGAGCCAGGGCGAGTACGGAGACGCAGCGAGCGGACGGCAGAGATGAAGCCAGACGACTGATCCCAACATCTTGAGGGATTTCTACATCCTGCCTGACAGGGATCAGCGGCTCGCAGGGTCTCCTTCCTGCAAGGTCTCCTCGTGGATCCCGAGCATCCCAGAGGATGCGGGTGCCGAGGGAACAGTCATGAGCTGCTGGGCAGCAAGAGCTTCCCTGGCAAGGCGGCAGGCATGGCCGCCATCGCCTCGCCGAAGCGCCGGTTCACCTCGTTCCAGTTCACCCGATCCCACCAGGCCTGGATGTAGTCGGGCCGGCGGTTCTGGTAGTGGAGGTAGTAGGCGTGCTCCCACACATCCAGCCCCAGCAGCGGTGTGCCCCGCTCGAGGCCGGGCAGGTCCATCAGCGGGTTGTCCTGGTTCGCGGTGCTGGTGATCGCCAGGCTGCCATCGGCCTTGCGGATCAGCCAGGCCCAGCCCGAGCCGAAGCGCCCGGCGGCGGCCTGGTTGAACTGCGCCTGCATCGTCTCCAGCGAGCCGAACGCACCCTCGATCGCCTCCAGCAGCTCCGCCGAGGGCGCACCGCCCTGGCCTTCGGGCGCCATCACGGCCCAGAAGAGGCTGTGGTTCCAGTGCCCGCCACCGTTGTTGTGCACCGCATCGGGAAAGCGCGAGATCTGACCCTGCAGGGCATCCAGGCTGAGCTTCTTCAGCTCCGGATGGGCCTCGATCTGCGCGTTGAGGTTGGCCACATACCCGGCGTGGTGGCGGTCGTGGTGGAGGGTCATGGTCTGGGCGTCGATCACCGGCTCCAGGGCCTCCACCGGGTAGGGCAGCGGCGGCAGCGAGAAGGCGGCCCAGGCGGGGGCCGCGGGGAGCAGCAGCAGCAGGGCGGTGAGGCAGGCCAGCAGGGCCTGGCCCAGGAATCGAGGGTGCATGGAACGGGAGCGGCGCAGGGAGAGGGGGGAGCCGGGGCGCGGCGCCGTGGTGATCAGTCCGAGAACACGATGGGGTCGTCCAGGTCTTTGCAGAAATCAAACATCACGGGCTCGGAGGTGGAGCCATCCGAGAACGTGGCCCGGATGAACTGCTGGCAATCATCACTGTTGGTGGATTGATCCCAGAACAGCTTCACCGTTTCCCCCGAACGGATTCCCCCGTCCAGCGAGAAGAATCCCCAGGCACCACCCTTCTCCTTGGTTTCCAGACGCGTGATTGCGGTGCTGCTGGCGTTCTGCACGTAGAAATACCACTGCTCCGCCAAGGCCGGGCCGGCCGAGAACAGGCTGGCAGCCAACAGAACCAGAGGGGCACGACGCAGCACCGAGGGACTTGCGGATCTCCTGGGTAGTTTATCTCGCCTTCTGCAGCAGGAGGGAAACGTTTCTGCAGATCTGCAATGCAGCCCGGGGCGATCACGCAGGCAAGCACAACTCTTTTGCAGCGCGATATGCAGCAGGGCTCAGAAAGATTCTGGCATCGCTCTTTGAGCCCTACAAGGCTGAAGCTGCAGACGCAGAAGAAACTTTTGGCGCATCTCTCCGCCGATGCCGATGCCGATGCCGATGCCGATGCCGAGAAGAGTGAACCCTCCGTTCCCATCGCCTGGCGATGGTCTGTCCAGAGACGGCAACAGGGCCATTCTCAGCTCCCCAGCACCAGCGCCCCGTAGCGCCGCATCGCGCTGCAGTAGTCGGCGTCGGCGCGCAGGCCGATGAAGCCATCGGGCCGCACGGCCAGCAGGGTGAGGGGGCCCAGCCCCGCGGCGGGCGACTCCCGCAGCTGCAGCGGCACCACCGCCTCCACCAGCTCCTGCGGCAGCGTGCCGGCGGCTCTTTCAGCCTCCAGCTGCGCCTGCAGGCGGGCCAGGGCCTCCGGCTCCGCCTCAGGAGCGGCCAGCAGCAGCAGTGTGTGGCCCTTGCGGTGGGTGAGCTGGTGCAGAGCGGCCGCTCCGGCCCCCGCCGGCAGCGGGATCGTGGTGGGCAGCCGCTGCCCGGCACCGAGGGGCTGGCCCTCGCCGCCGCTGGTGATCGGGGAGCCGGCGTAGCTCACGTTCATCTCGGTTTCGGCCACCACCTCCTGCTGGCGGGCCACCGGATCGGCCAACATCGCGGCGATCGCCCGGTCGCGCTCGGCCCGCTCACGGCTCTGCTGCAGGCCGTGGGCCTGCTCGGTGGCATCGCCGGAGCGGGTGATCAGCTCCGCCACCGGCCGCCGCTCCTGCTCGTAGCTGTCCAGCAGGGCCGGTGCCACGGCGCCGTGGTGCACCAGGGCCAGCTTCCAGGCCAGGTTGGCGGCATCGTGCAGGCCGCAGTTCATGCCGTGCCCCTCGGCGGGGGAGCACACATGCGCCGCATCGCCGGCCACGAACACCGGCCCCGCCCGGAAGGCGCTGGCCACCCGGGTGTGGCAGTGGAAGCGACTGGGATTCTCCACCTCCAGGAAACGGGCCTCCGGCAGATAGCGCCGCAGCACGGCAGTGGCCTCCTCCACCAGATCGCCCTCCTCGGAGGCCGGCCGCAGGTACACCCTCCAGCGGCGCCCGGGCAGGGCCGTGAGGATCAGGGGCGAGGCGTCAAGGTAGGCCGCGTTCGCCTCGTGGGTGTCGGCCCAGCCCTCCACCGCCGCATCGAACACCGCCCAGGGGCGGGCGATGGCATGGCCCTCGAAGGAGATGCCGCTCAGTTCGCGGGTGGTGCTGCGCAGGCCATCGCAGCCCACCAGCCAGCGGGCCTCCACGGTGTGCTCCTGCTCGCCGCAGACCAGGGTGGCGCTCACTCCGCCCTCGTGGGGCTCCAGCGCCACCAGCCGGCAGGAGCGTTGCACCGTGCCGCCGTGGCTCTCGAGGTGCTCGGTGAGGATCGCTTCGGTCACCTCCTCCGAGAGGCCGAGGTTGAAGCCGTAACGGCTGCCGCAGCCGGCCAGGTCGAGCTCCCCGAGGCGCTGGCCGTCGGCGTTGACCAGGATCCTGCGCTGGGGGCAGCCGGCCTCCAGGAAGCGATCCACCAGCCCCAGCGCCTCGAAGATCTCCAGCGAGAGCGGGTGGATCACCGTGGCCCGGTCCCAGTGGAGCGCTTCGGCCCGGGCGTCGATCAGCAGGGTGGGCACGCCGCGGCGCTGCAGCTCCCCCGCCAGCAACAGCCCGGTGGGACCCGCTCCCACCACGAGAACGGAGGTCTGGCGGGGAAGGGAGGAGAGCACGGTGCGGGGGCGGGCGGCGGAGGGAAACGTGCCTTCCTGGCGGAGGCTAGGGCCGCCGGATCGGCTGGGCAGCCCCCGGGGGCGGGCACTAGAACGAAGCCAGGGGGTAGGAGCGATGGATCTGCGCGGCGGCGGAAAGCGGGGCAGGGCGGGGTGCCGCGCTGTGGCCGCCGCCCTCGTGCTCGGCGCCCTGCTTGCCCCGCCGGCGCAGGCGGCGCCCAACGGCACCTGGCTGTCGCAGCCGCAGATCTGGTACTACGCCACCCATCAGTCGCTGAGCGGGATCATGGCCCGCATCCGCGCCAGCCAGTACCGGGTGGTGTTCCTGGACGTGCGCAAGGTGTCCGACCCGATGCAGCGCGAGGCCGCCGAGGCCGCGCGCGAGCAGGGGCTCTTCCCCGTGGTGTGGGTGCAGTCGCCCCAGTACCGCGCCCTGCGGATCCACGACCTGGTGCGGGAAGCCCGCCACGGCGACGGCCTGCAGATCGACGATCACTTCTTCGCCCACTACTCCCTGGAGGAGTTCCAGCTGCTGCGGCGCCTCTACCCCAAGCCGATCTTCTGCAGCATCCAGCCGTTCCAGGCCAGCCTGGTGCCCCCGGGCGGCTGCAACCAGCTCGATGTGCAGTGCTACACGCCGCAGAAATTCCAGCAGTGCCTGCAGGTGGCCGATCGACTCGGCGCCGTGGTGAGCCTCTCCTCCGAGAACACCCTGGGGCATCGCAGCCGCCTGGCCGGCCGCCCGTTCAACACCTTCCTCTGGCCGGAGCGCTAGCCGCCGCCGGAGACTGAAGCCCCTCGCTGCGCCCCCGGTGGTCCGTCGTTCTTCTCGCCTGATCGGCCTGGTGGCCGCGCTGCCGCTCACCGCGGTGGCTCCGGCCCTGGCGGGGGACCTGGGGGTGGAGCTGGGCAAACCCCTCCGCTACCGCTGCGCCGGCGGCAGCACACTGATGGTGCGCTATGGACGCCTCAGCGACGACAGCCTCTCCTTCGCGAGGCTGCAGCCGCCCGGCGAGCAGCCGCTCACGCTGCCGCAGCTCGTGTCCGGCTCGGGCGTTCGCTACAGCACCGAGCAGATGTGGCAGTGGTGGACCAAGGGACAGGAGGGCTTCCTGCAGCGGCGCGATGGGCAGGGCGAGTGGCGCACCGTGCTCGAGGGCTGCCGCAACGAAGACCATCAGAGCTGAACCGTGAACCGCGGAAACAGGCGGACCGGATGGGGGAGCACGGCAGGGCAACAGCCCCCTGTTCCCCGGCGGCACGGTAGTGATGGTGATCTGCACAACCCCCGGCTGGACAGGCCTGATGCCCCATGGCGTCATGGGGTCCGCCTGCCGTTCTTCCATGCCGCTGTTCCTTCTACGCGACGGTTCGATCCAGCGCTGTTCCGTGGTTCCCGAGGATCTGACGACCGTCCCCTACACCGACCGCAACGGACACGAGATCCTGATACTGCTCGATGCCCGTTCGGAGCGCCGCCTGCTCGAGGCTCAACCCCCGCGCCCCCGGCGACGCACCGGGCGGCCGCCGCGGCACGGCGATGATCACTCCCTCTTGATGGCGGCTTAACCGGAGCTGGCCAGGGTGAGTTGAGAGATCCACCGGCTGCGCAATGACCCTCTCCTCCCTCGACAGGGCCACAGACGGCATGGCGTGGCCGCTGCCCGAGCAGGAGCTCCACCTGCTCGATGCCTGGTGGCGGGCAGCCAACTACCTGGCGGTGGGCATGATCTACCTGCAGGACAACCCCCTGCTGCGCAAGCCCCTCCAGCCTGAACACATCAAGAACCGCCTGCTGGGTCACTGGGGTTCGAGCCCCGGCCAGGCCTTTCTCTGGGCCCACGCCAACCGCGTGATCCGCCGGCACGATCTCGACATGATCTATCTGTCGGGACCGGGCCATGGCGCCCCCGGCGTGCTCGGCCCCACCTACCTGGACGGCAGCTACAGCGAGGTCTACCCCGACAAGAGCCAGGACGCCGAGGGGATGCGCCGCTTCTTCAAGCAGTTCTCCTTCCCCGGCCAGATCGGCTCCCACTGCACCCCGGAAACGCCCGGGTCGATCCATGAGGGTGGCGAACTGGGCTACGTGCTCTCGCACGCCTGTGGCGCAGTGTTCGACAACCCCGATCTGATCGCCCTGGCCTGCGTGGGCGATGGGGAGGCCGAAACCGGTCCCCTGGCCACCAGCTGGCACATCAACAAGTTTCTGAACCCGATCAGCGACGGTGCCGTGCTGCCGGTGCTGCACCTCAACGGCTACAAGATCGCCAACCCCACCCTGCTGGCGCGGATCCCCCGCGAAGAACTGGCGAGCCTGATGCGCGGCTACGGCTGGGAGCCGATCTTCGTGGAAGGCCATGAACCCATGGCGATGCACGCGGCGATGGCCGCCGCCATGGACTCGGCGGTGGAGCGGATCCTGGCGATCCGCCGGGAGGCACGCAGCTGCAACGAAGCCATGCGGCCGACCTGGCCGATGATCGTTCTGCGCTCCCCCAAGGGCTGGACCGGCCCGGCCGCACTGGGCGGCAAGAAGCTGGAAGGGTTCTGGCGGGCCCATCAGGTGCCGCTCCCGGATCCCCGCCACGATCAGAGCCAGCTGCTCCAGCTGGAGGAATGGCTGCGGAGCTACCGGCCCCACGAGCTCTTCGACGAGAACGGAACCCTGCGGGCCGAACTCCAGGTGCTGTCGCCGGTGGGACTGCGCCGGATGGGATCCAATCCCCACGCCAACGGCGGCCTGCTGCGGCGCAAACTGCGCCTGCCGCCGATCGAGACGTACGCCGTGGCGGTGGAGGCCCCAGGCGCCACGGAAGCGGAGAACACCTACCCCCTCGGGGAGCTCCTGCGCGACATCATCGCCCGCAATCCCGATTCGATGCGCGTGTTCGGACCCGACGAAACCGCATCCAATCGCCTGCAGGCGATCTACGAGGTGAGCAAGAAGGTGTGGATGGAGGACTTTCTGCCGGAGGATCTCAACGGCAGCGAGCTCGCCCGGAACGGCAGGGTTGTGGAAATGCTCTCCGAGCACACCCTGGTGGGCATGATGGAGGGCTACCTGCTCACCGGGCGCTATGGCTTCTTCCACACCTACGAAGCCTTTGCCCATGTGATCGCCTCGATGTTCAACCAGCACGCCAAGTGGCTGGAGAGCTGCA
>JBMLOS010000159.1:0-15352 GCA_049242845.1 Prochlorococcaceae cyanobacterium | reverse complement strand
CAAGACCCTCTCGGCCCTGCTGGCTGGCCGCGCCATGGGTCGCTGTGCCGACTGTCGCCTCGTGGTTCTTGCTCCGGCGGGCCTGCACCGCCACTGGCAGCAGGAGGCGCTGGCCGTTGGGGTGCAGCTGGAGCTGCACAGCTGGGCCCGGATTCCGGTCGCCCTTCCGGAGGCCGGCACGGTGCTGATCGCCGATGAGGCCCATTTCGCCCAGTCGATGGCCGCGGCCCGCACTCGGGCGTTTCTGCGCCTGGCGCGGCACCCCCGCCTGCGCGCGATCTGGCTGCTCACCGGCACGCCGATGAAGAACGGCCGGCCGGCCCAGCTCTTTCCCCTGCTGGCGGCGATCGGCCATCCCCTGGCCGTGGATCAGCGCCGCTACGAGGAGCTCTTCTGCCAGGGCCACTGGCGCGAGCAGGGAGGGGTGCGGGTCTGGCAGGCCCAGGGTGCCAGCCGGCTGGAGGAGCTGCGCCGGCTGACGCGGCCCCTGCTGCTGCACCGGGCCAAGCGCGACTGCCTCGATCTTCCCCCCAAGCGGCGCCACCGGCTGGCGATCGATCTGGACGAGGCCAGCGGCCAGGGCTTCCAGAGCCGCCTGCAGCGCCTGATCGACGACTACCGCCACCGGGCCGCTCAGGGTCGGGTGCGGCGGGATGCCGAGGCCCTGGCGGTGCTCACCGCCCTGCGTCGCCTGGGTTCGGAGTACAAGCTGCCGGCTGCCGCCCGGTTGCTGGAGCAGTGCCTGGAGGCCCGGGAGCCGGTGGTGGTGTTCACCGGGTTCGTGGCCACGGCGCAGCTGCTGGCGGAGCGGCTCGTCCGCCTGCGCCCCGGGGAAGGCGCCCCTCTTCTGCTCACCGGCCGGGTGCCGCCGCCGCGGCGTCAGGCGCTGGTGGAGCGGTTCCAGCGGGGGGAGGCGCCGCTGCTGATCGCCACCTACGGCACCGGCGGCCTGGGCTTCACCCTGCACCGCGCCCGCCACGTGCTGCTGATCGAGCGGCCCTGGACCCCCGGCGATGCGGAGCAGGCGGAGGATCGATGCCATCGCATCGGCCTGCGGGAGCCGCTGGAGTGTCACTGGCTCCAGCTCGGCGTGGCCGATCAGCTGGTCGATGGCCTGATCGACAGCAAGGCCGAGCGGATCGCGGTGCTGCTCCAGGGCCGCGAACGGCAGCTGCAACGACAGGCCCTGCCGGAGATGGTGCGCCGACTGATCGAGGGCTGGTCCTGAAACGCTCAGCCGGCGCAGCTGGCGGCCCGCAGGCGCAGATCCTCCTTCAGCAGCGGGTCGAGGCTGGCCGCTGGTTTGCGGCCGGCCAGGGTCACGGCGCGGGTGATGTCCCGGCAGGCGGAGGCGTTGTCGCCGTTCAGGGTGTGGAGCAGGAAACGGTCGTTCAGCGGGGCCGGATCATCCGGGAAGGCCTTCACCACACCGTTGCAGCGGCGGATGGCCTGCTTCAGCTCCTTGATCTGCACGTCCCGGAGGCAGTCGTCCGCCCGGATGGTGCGCTCCGGCAGGGGTTCCTCGGCGCACCCTGCCAGGGTCACCAGCAGGCCGAGCAGGGCCGCCATCCAGGGGCCACGGCGGGCAGAGCGGCGCCGCTGGGGCTCAGTAGCTGTAGCGCTCTTCACGGGTGGCGCCGCTGCTGGGCCGTGGAGTGGAAGAGGCTGCGGTGGCGGGCTCGGTGCGGGCGAACAGATCGCCGAGGAAGCGCCCGCAGTCGGGATAGGTGCCGGGGTTCTGCACCACCGCCTCGGTGATCATCACCGCGGCATGCTCCGGCGAGGTCTTGAACAGGCTGGCGCTCTGCCGCTTGATCAGGGCGTAGGCCGCATCCCAGCTCACCTGGTGATTGTTGCCCGCCCCCCGCATGAAGCAGTACACCTGAGCACCCTTGCCGCCGGCGTCGGCGCTGCCCTGGGCCGCGGCCGGCAGGGAGCCTCCCCAGGGCAGCAGCAGGGTGAGGGGCAGGAGGGCCCGCAGGAGGGCACGGGGGCGGGGCAGTTCCATGGTGCCGGGCCTGGACGGACGAACGGTCAGGCGCCACCGTATCGGCCCAGCACGAGCTTCACCACCAGCGGCAGCACCAGCAGCACCGTGATCAGGCGCACCGCGTGCAGGGCGGCCACGGCGGCGCCCACACCGAATTCCGCCCCCACCAGGCTCATGCCGCTGATCCCGCCCGGGGCCGCCCCCAGCAGGGCCACCACCGGATCGATCCCCAGCAGACGGCTGCACCAGAGCCCCACCACCACGCCGGTGAGCACCAGGGTCAGGGTGATCAGCACCGCCGGCCGCCAGAGCAGCCGCAGCTCCACCAGGGCGGTGCCGGTGAGACCGGTGCCGATCACCGTGCCGATCGCGATCTCCAGCACCGTGCGGGTGCCGGAGGGCCACTGGGCCAGCTCCAGCCGGCCGCTCATGCTCACCAGCCCCGCCCCCAGCAGGGCGCCGGCGAGGGGGGCGGCGGGGATGCCCGTGCGCAGGGCGAGCAGGCCGCCCGCCGCCCCCGCCAGGAGATAGAGGAGGAGATGCCAGGGGGAGGCCATGCGGCGATACCGCAGAGAGGGCTGTCAGTCTGCAGACCGATGGCAGGAGGTTGGCGGGCCGTTCAGGCTTGAGCCGCAGCCGCAGGTGTGTTGTGATCGGCCTCCCACCGCCTCCGATCGATGGCTCCCGACTCGGTTTCCTTCCGCATCTCCCGCCACACGGAGACACTGGCGGAGACGATCCACACCCTTTCCCAGCGTCTGCTGAAACTCGAGCAGCGCCTCACCCTGCTGGAGCGCCAGCTGCACCGGGTGGAAACCACCGATCCGGCCGAACTGCACAGCCTCGAGAATGTCGAGCGTCTGCTCCAGGACTGCCGGCTGCTGCTCGAGCTGCCCGAGCAGCTCGAGGAACTGGAGCCGATCGAGGGCTCCGGGGATTCGCTCGAGGCGATCCACCCTGATGGGGAAGCCGATCCGGAGGAGGCGATGGCGGCGTGAAGCACGAGTTCGCCGCCCGGCACTGCGCCAGCCGCGAATCAGTGACAAACTGGAAAGAAAGCCAGCCATGGCCTACCCCAGCATTTCCGGTTCCCCCCTGCCGGGCCCCCGCCGCTCCCCCAACGGCGGAGGGGCGCCCGCACCGCACCGTCCGCTTCAGCCCTCCGAGAGCGATCACCAGCTGGAGAAGCTGGAATTTTCCCTCGCCGTGGCACTCACCAAGGGTGATGAGCTCCGGGCCGCGGCCCTGCGGGAGCAGATCTCAGCCCTCGGAGGTAACAACGAAGAGCCCGGCACCTGAGGCTCGCTCTCCGCTTCTGCCCCTTTCCTCCTCCGGCCCCATCCTCACGGAGGGAAGTCGGAGGAGCGGCAATCCACCCCTGGCGATCGGCGGCGCAGGAAGCAGAATTCTGCGGTTCCGTCACGAAGACTGGCATCCTCCGCCAGTGGTTCACTACAATTCGCCCATGAATGGGGAATGAAAAAGCACAGTTCACGTCATAAAACGGCCTCCTGATCCGCCTATCCGCTTCCTTGCTCTTTGGTGGCTCTCCTGCTGCACACTTGCCGTACAGCTGAGAAGTCGCTGGATCCTGCCCTTCCCCTGGGGCCATGCAGCGCATTCCCCCGTAGCTCTGGAAGTTCGTTCGGTGCCGGCCATCGAGCCTGATGCATGGAGCAGATCCTTCCGGATCTCTCCCCGTGCCCGTCTCGCTCCAACGGCCCCCACGGATCGATTCTCCTGGCGGAGATCCATGCCCCGATTCCACGCCATCGGTATTCGTTCCGCTGGCGCTGGCATCAGGCACGGGTTGCCGAACCCCTGCTGTGCCTCCGTTCCTCTTCGCTGCACCCTCGTGGCTCCGTTGTTTCCGTGCTGACTTCCATGCAGGCCAAGGTGAAATCCCTGCACGCTCCCCGGGGGGTGATGACCTCCCTGCGCTCGCCCGCCGGAGCCTCCGCGGCCGAGGAGCGCACGGCTCTGACCCACCGCATCGCCAGGCTGGAGGCGGAAGGGCGGCTGGCGGCCTCCCAGGGCGATCTGGCGGCCGCGGCCCGCTCCATCCTCGAACTGCTCGACTGCGAACGCCGCGCCGGCCACTCCGGTCCGCAGGTGCTGCAGCTGATCAAGCCGCGCGCCTGAGCGCCCCCGCTGTTCCGCGAGTTCCATGCCCACCCAGGATGTGGTTCAGGCCTATTACGGCCGTGAACTGCGCAGCTCCGCCGACCTGCGCACCTCCGCCTGCTGTGATGCCACGGACGTGCCCGCCTGGCTGCGGCCCCTGCTGAGCAACCTGCATCCGGAGGTCACCAGCCGGTACTACGGCTGCGGCCTGGTGTGTCCGCCGCTGCTGGAGGGCTCCCGTGTACTTGATCTGGGCTGCGGTGCCGGGCGGGATGTGTACCTCCTGGCCCAGCTGGTGGGGCCCTCCGGCTCCGTGGTGGGCGTGGACATGACGCCCGAGCAGCTGGCGGTGGCCCGCGCCCATCAGCAGCACCATGCCGAGTGCTTCGGCTACGGAAATGTTGATTTCCTGGAGGGCACGATCGAGCAGCTCGAACGGCTTCCCCTGGAGCCCGGCAGCTTCGATGTGATCGTGAGCAACTGTGTGCTCAACCTCTCCACCGACAAGGCGGCGGTGCTCCGGGGTGTGCAGCGGCTGCTGCGGCGCGGCGGGGAGTTCTATTTCGCCGATGTGTACAGCGATCGGCGCCTGCCCGAGGCGGTTCGGTGCCATCCGGTGCTCTACGGCGAGTGCCTCGGCGGGGCCCTCTACTGGAACGATTTTCTGCGGCTGGCCCGCGCTGCCGGCTTTGCCGATCCGCGCCTCGTGAGCCATCGCCCTCTGGCGATCACCGATCCGAACCTGGCGTCTCTGGTGGGCGAGGCCCGCTTCCACTCCGCCACCTATCGGTTGTTCGCCCTCGAGGATCTCGAGGATGCCTGCGAGGACCACGGCCAGGCGGTGCTCTACCGCGGCACCATCCCCGACCATCCCCACCTTTTCGACCTCGACGGCCACCATGCGATCGAGACGGGCCGGATCTTCCCGGTCTGCGGCAACACCTTCCGGATGCTGGCCGAGAGCCGTTTCTCCCCTCACTTCGAGTTCTTCGGCAGCTTCGAGCGCCACTACGGCCTGTTCCCCGGTTGCGGCGCAACCAGTCCGTTCATGGATTGGGCAAGTCTGCAAACCGAAGGGAGTTGCTGCTGAGTCGGTGGCTCTATTTCCCACGACAATCTGGTTGAGGGGTCACGCCCCCGCCACTACGCCGCCCCCGCCATCAGGAAAGTTGTCGCCCGTGCTTCTGACCATGCGTGGGCTCAAGGAGATGACCAGTGCGGCGTTACAGCGAGGCTGTCAATGCTGATATCAGAAAGCGGATGAGTCCGCCCGCTCCTCAGAGCGTGGCGAGGATTTCCGAGGAGACGGGCTTCATATCTGCACTCTCTACGCTTGGCGTAAGGCCTGGCGGCTGGAGGGGGAGGTGGTGCCGGCATCGCACAAGGACCCTCAGGGCTGGAGCGCTGTCGACACGTTCACGTAGGTGCCCGAGACCGCTGGCCTGAACGCCTCCGAGCTCAGCGCCTACTGCCGGGAGCGGGGCCTCTACCCGGAACAGGTGGAGCGCTGGCGGCAGGCATCGCAGGATGCCAACGAGAAGCCGGGGCTGACGCTGAGAGAACTGAGGGAGTTGGAGAAGCTTCGGGCCCAGGACCAGCGCGAGATCAAGCGTCTCCAGAAGGAGCTGCGCAAGAAGGAGAAGGCTCTGGCAGAAGCGGCAGCCCTGCTGCTGGTCACAAAAAAGATGCAGGCCCTCTGGGAAGAGGCCGAGGAGGACTGACCTCCGCGGCGGATCGTCGCGGAGATCCTCGATCGGGCCGTGGCGGCCGATGCTACGGCAGTGCGCGTGGCCGAGCGCATGGCCATCAGCCTTGTGCACCCTGCAGCGCTGGCGGCGTCAGTTCGCGGGTGATGGGGACGGCGGGGACCGCCGCAAAGGCAGCGCCCGCCAAGTGGCCCATCGGCTGAGCCAACAGGAGCGTCGGCAGATCCTGGCGGTCTGCAACGAGCCCCCGTACGCCTCGCTGCCGCCGGCCCAGATCACGCCGGCCCTGGCCGACCAGGGGGAGTTCCTGGCCTCGGAGAGCAGCTTCTACCGCGTGCTCCACGCCCACCAGCAGGTGCAGCCCCGCGGACGGGCCAGACCGGCCGCAGGGACCGCGCCCGGTGCCCAGACGGAGTGCTGACGGACCCAATCAGCTCTGGAGCTGGGACATCATCTACCTGCCCACCAGCGTGCGCGGCGTGTGGCTGTACCTCTACCTGATGATGGACGTCTGGAGCCGCAAGATCGTGGCCTGGGACGTTCAGGACCGCGAGGACGCCACGCTGGCCGCGGACCTGATCAGCAGGGCCCGCCTGCGGGAGCGCATCAGCAAGCGCCGCCAGAAGCGGCTGATCCTGCATGCCGACAACGGCGGCGCCATGCGTTCGACAACCCTGGAGGTGCGGCTGGAGGAGCTGGGAGTGCTGCGTTCTTTCTCAGGGCCGCGGGTGTCGAACGACAACCCCTGCTCCGAGTCGCTTTTTCGTACCGCCAAGTACCGGCCCGACTACCCCAACCGGCCCTTTGCAAGCCGGGAGGAGGCCTGCCAGTGGGCGGCGGGATTCGTGGACTGTTAGGTGCATGAGCACCGCCATAGCCATCCGGTTCGTCACCCCGCAGCAGCGGCACAGCGGCCAGGCAGCTGCGATCTGTCGCCAGCGCACGCTGGTCGATGAGCAGGCCCGCCAACGCCATCCCAGACGCTGGTCACGATCCATTTGCTGCTGGCAGCAACCCGCTGTTGTCTGGATCAATGAACCGCCGAATGACATAACAGCCAAGGGGGAGTTACTCATTCTGCAGGTGGCCTGAATAGCCGCCGACCGGCGACATCTTTCCTGAAAGTCACCGGCTTGAGGTGGCAAGTGTAAACAAGCCCAAGCTCATCTCCACTGCAGCGCGTTCAGCGCAAATCATCAGGCCAGCGCGCCTGTTCCAACCCCGCTTCACACTGCTCCTCAGCGTCGTAGAGACGCTGAAACGTGGGAAGCGACAGGCCCTTCTGGAACACGATGCCGTTGCGCGCCATGACTAAGTCGGCACGTGCGTACCACCTTAGGCGTTTGACTTGATGCTGCGGAGTCAACTTGATAATCTAGCAAATACTTTGTAGTTAAATCCAGTGCCGTCGGTCTGCAACATCGAGAGGGGTGCCTGAATTTTTCATGGCACCAGAGACACTGGTTTATTAATCGTCTTACTTGGGCGGTCCTTTAATTCTTTTGTATACTTCTTTGGTCCAGTCACTTGCATGGCGAAGGGGTGCGGTTACTCTCCATGCTCGGGATGCTTTTAGGGCCGAGAGTTCCTCCTTGGTTGAGATTAGATTCTCATTGATCTTCATTAAGTCTCTTTGAAAAATACTAAGCTCATGCGTTCTCGCAGCCAGTTCATGATTTGCATTAGCCAGTTCACCGCGAGCTTGGAGTAAATTCAGCTCTGAACTTGCTAATGCTTCCTGAAGTTTCCTGAGGTTTTGCCTTGCCTGCGTGCCGCTATATGGTGAAATACTTAAGGAGTCTAGAATACTTGGAGGGAGCATGAAGTTCTTCGCTACTTCTTTCTCTGCTTCAGTGGCGCACCACCACTGATTCAATCCATCAAAATATATTTTTTCATAGTTATAGGATTCTATGATAGAAGCGAGGGAGTCATAGTCTTTACTCTTTACTGAGGTGTTTGGCAAGGTGACCTCGCACAAGATTACTTTTGGGCGGAAACGAGATAAATCAATTCCCTTTATTACAGGAAGCTCGAATCCCTCTACGTCAATTTTAAGAAACTCAAAAGCAAGAGAGCTATGGCCTAGGTTCTGCAGTATATTATTAAGAGTTCTTATTTTAACATTCCGTTCCGAAACTGATAGGCCTTGATGGCCCGCCTTGTTTATATTATTTGGGTCAAATGATGAGAGACCTGAATCCAAGGACACAGTCATGATGCGCGTTTCTTCTTTGTCTCCCACAGCACAGCAGAGAGTCACGTCCCTGTATCTTCTCTTGAAGGTCTCAGCAAACTCAGAAACAGGTTCAATATTTATACCGTTCCACCCTAACTCGTAAAAATGACGAGTAACTGAATCGGCCTCTTCTAATTGAGCCCCTACATCGACATAGAAACCCTTCTTGAGATGCGCAAAGCATCTAGCAAGCATTACGTCTTCAAAATTTTGCGAGTAAAATTCAGGGGTTTTGCTCATGTCCGAAGATTTTAAGAAAGATTCTAGTTAGCCTTGGATCAATCCGTACGTAATGAATCCGCTTCGTCGTTTTTGAGCTGTTGTAAAGATTTCTTCAGTCTTTCTTGTTCTTGAATGGCGTTGCGTAGATGGATAGCCGGATTTGGGAATAGGGAATTGCAATAACGATTATAACTGAGAGGAATGGTCAAGTCATAGTCTTTATGACTAAATGATGCAGCGATCAATCCATCTCCACTAAAGCTCTCGTGAACATCGTGCTCAGCAATGATATGAGCATCGGCATCTATTAGCTTTGACAGGCAAATCTGATGAGTAAGTGGATTTCCCGTTATCTCATAAGCATGAGTTGATATAATACAGAAGCGAATCTTTCCTTGCTTCGCCAGCTCGATAATCTGATCTACAACAAATAACTCTGCGCCTTGGGCGTCGCAGTGGACAATCTCAATAAATGACTTTTGTGAACGTACAATGAGGTCTCTTAACGTGAAAGCAGCCACATCGATTTGTTCGCCTGACTCTGTTAGAATCGATTGTGATGTGCAAGACTCCTCCGCAGATATTCCGTGAATAAAGTCGATTTGACCCGAAAGACCATTCAAGGACGCATTCTGAAAGGCTATTTCTAAATGTTTTGGATCGGGTTCAAGACAAATCGCAGACCTCGATGGTCTATTCATTAAAAACCAGAGCGAGTAGTATGCCCAGTAACATCCTAATTCAATGATGAGACCATCACGTGAAGCCTTCTCTTCAATTTTATGAAATACTAATTCCTCTTGAGGCTCGTGGTGACCGCGCAATCGATGGATAATCTCACTCATCCATTGACCGTAATATCCGCCTTGAATGACCTTGAGCCCATTGTGCATCAATTGATATGGAGTAACTGAGTCGTGAAAAATCTTGCCTGCTCCATCAACCTTGGGTATAGAATGACTATCTACGCAAGCAACAGTCATCTCTATCCTGCGACGTAGCTCTGGAGATATGGAATTGTTGGCAGGAGAATAGATTAGAAGATTTGTGAATTTAGCCTTTTCAGGCATGCCGTTATCCATCTGCCGCAAGCTGTGCCAAAGTGCAGATACCTCTGAGAGGGTTATCTTTTCAATACCTCTGGGCACGATATTGGCAAGTAAGAAATCCCCTCTTGATAAAACTGCAATCAAATCGTCCACTTGGCCACCTTGTTGCTCCATTCCATATGGCCAAAACTCAAAAACTGCTGGCATTCCCATTCCAAGCAAGCCAAGCAGAGAGTCGAGAATAGGTATTTCATGTCCTTGTGTGTCAATCCAGCATAGAATGTCTCTAGCGTGACACGAGTCTAGTTTATCCGCAATGACTTCGCCTAGGTCTATTGTAGAAACTATCTCGCTGCTAGACTTTTGTTGCTCGGAATCAGGATGGGGAGAGTTGCCTATGCGATAATCGCCGCAGTTAAATGCATTATGATATAGAATCTTGGCTTGTTTTTCGTTTGAGGCGGCTGCTTGGATGCAGGAAACACGACTGGCTATGTTATTCAGGTATAGATTCGCCATTAATATATTGTAGTTTGCCGCAGATGGCTCTATGGCTAAACATCGTTCAAATCCATAGTCAATTATTGCCGCAATTGTATGGGTCCCAATGTTTGCGCCTACATCAACAAAAAATCTTCTCTCTGAAAAACACTGTGCTTCTTCCTTCAGGAAGCTAATCACCCTAGAAATGTCATCTGTTTCAAAGCGACCATTCTCCTTGATGTATCTCCCAATGCAGTCTTCTCCGGATGGAACGATGAAAGTCGCTGCACTTGCACTGATGATTTCCATCCTCGATTCGTTTGTTAATGTCATGGATTGATCAGCAGATTAACTGATGCATTGGCTGGGGCGAACACCCCATGAACGATGCGGCCTTGGAGAAATGGCTCAAAGATGAGCGCATCTGGCTTGTAGTGCATTGGTATTGGCGCGTCAGGCTCCCCTTCGCTCACTGCTGCAGAAATGCTGTACGTACCAGGTGAGAGAAACGGCATTAAAAACCGAAATGTTGTGACTACAATATCATTTGCTTCCACAGACGCGGGGGGGGCACCGATATTATTTTCTCCCCACAAGAGCGTGCCAAGCTTGTCTCTTACAATATATCCTATGTAAAAGCGATTTATTGATGCCATGCAGCGGGAGGAAACCCTCAGTTGAATCATCTCTCCGCACCGAGGCATCGCAGTATATTCCCCACGGCCATCAAGTAACTCAATATGAATTATCTCTGCGTGGCGGTTTCCATAATCAAGATCACTGTTCCAGTCAGCGATTTTCGAGTCGGTCAACGGATGTCGCAATTTTTCAGAATCATCAGGACAAGAATCTTGAGATTTAATACGGAGAAAACCACTTAAGTCTTTCGTGTAAGTGTCGGTATCATCTACCTTAGAAGACTTGTCCGAGTCTCTTGCGTGCATGCCATCAGTGACTGACTTGGATGCCCCAAAGCAGTATTTGGTATACTCGGTTAATATAGGTAATATTTCCGAGTCTGCTCTAATCTTGCCTGAATCGATCCAGATTGCTCGGCTGCAAAGACTGGAAATCGCATTGCTGTCGTGACTGACAAAGAGGAGAGTTCCTTGTTCCGTAAATCTTCTGATGAAGCGCATGCATCGCTGGCCAAAAATCGCATCACCAACACTTAATGCTTCGTCTACAATAAGAATGGAGGGATCAACATGGGCCATTACCGCAAATGCCAGCCGAACCACCATGCCGCTCGAGTAAGTCTTCGTTGGCTGATAAGCAAAGTTGCCAATATCGGCGAAACCAAGGATGTCGTCAATTCTCTCTTCTGTTTCTCGCTTACTTAGTCCAAGCAGAGATGCATTAAGAAAAATATTTTCGATCCCAGTAAACTCAGGGTTAAATCCACTGCCAAGCTCTAGGAGCGCTGCTACTCTGCCGTTAATATGAGCAGAGCCTTCGGTTGGTGTAATTGTGCCTGACAAGAGTTGGAGCAGGGTGCTTTTGCCGCTTCCATTCCTTCCGATTATTCCAACAGATTCACCTTTTTTGATTTCAAAAGAGGCTCCACGCAAAGCCCAGAATTCAGTATAATATTGTTTACGCCCCCTCCATAGAGCCTGCTTAAGCCTGTCTCTAGGCGTTTCAAAAACACGATAACATTTTCCAAGGCTAGAAGTCGATATTGCAAATTCACTGGATTGAGATTGCATTGAATGATCAGATAGTGTCTGCAAATGCTTTCTTGGACTTTTGGAAGATTCGGAAGCTCATCTCGCAGAAAAATAATGCGGCGGGTAATCCAATGATTATATATGGCCATTGAGGATTTAGTCCATGCAGAAGAACTCTTCTTGTCTGCTCAATGACTTGGGCCAAGGGATTAAGTCCTAAGACTGGCTGCCATTTAGGAGGTAACGCAGAATATGGAAAGAAAATAGGGCTGAGAAACATCAGCATGTTGAGGGCAACGTTGATGAGTTGGCCAATGTCACGCAAGAAGACACCTGCAGCCGCAAGAATCCATGTGCTCGCGAGTGAACATAATACTAGTGGAATCCATACGATTGGCAGCCATAGAAACGTGAGCGGTATTCTATGATATGCAATAAATTGGAAAGCAAGAAGAACTAATAGGCTTGTGCAGGCATGGAAGCAAGAGCTGGCTACCGCCACGCTCCCGAGGACGTCCAAAGGAAATATCACTTTTTTGACGTAGTTTGGATTAGCAAGCACAAGTCCGGGTGCTCGATTTACGCATTCGCTAAAAAGATTGAATACAATTAAGCCGGCAAACAGATGTACTGCAAATCCAAGTGGACCGGCATTTTCAATCCCTCCCCAGCGGGCCTGAAAAATCTGAGAAAAAACAAACGTATACACAGTGAGCATCGCTAGGGGGGTGACAAGAGTCCAGCCGAGGCCCAAGATTGAGCCCCTATATCTTCCTAAAATCTCGCGTTCAGTAAGCCTCCACCAAAGTTCTCGGTGGTCCCAGAGTGACTTGGGAAAGCGAAGGAGCATGGTCTCAGCTGAGGCTGTCAGTGTGATTCTTGTGGAGAGGTTTCAGTCGCATGTATAAAGGGAGGCAATCGCTCTGACTGAAATTGAAATGACAGCTGGCTGCTGTATCTTCCGGCGGGGTGACTCCCGCCAGCCCGTCTCTTGTCGAATTATGCTCTATTGGATTGTTGTGCATGGAGAGGAGTGTTGTAAGAGTGGAGGCGTTTAGATTCGTCTCAATGAATCTGCCTTGTCCTTGAAATCGCTGAGCAGAAGCTGTAGATAGGTGACTTTCCGCAACTTGATGTGAGCCGTCAGGCTCATGCCCACCTGCAGGGGCAGCTTGCGGCCGCTCTTCAGCTTGAGCTGCTGGCTGGCCAGCTGGATCGAAGCGGGGAAACGGTAGTGCTCGCGCTGCTTCTGGGGGTCCGGGGCCAGGGCATCGGAGCCCACCTTCTTCACGGTTCCCTCCAGTACGCCGAAATCCGTGGCTGGGAAGGAGTCGATGCTCAGGTCCGCCGGCATGCCCACGCGCACGAACCCGATGTCCTTGGTGTCGATTTCCACATTCGCCTGCAGCTTGTCGAAGGGAACGATCTTCATCACCGTGGTGGTGCTCTGGGCCGAGAAGCCGACGGTGGTGGGTTTGAGATCGAACACCACTCCGTTCACCGGGGAGCGCAGGGCGGCGTAACGAAGGGTCACCCGAGCTTCGGTGAGCTTGCCCTGGAGGTCGGCCAGCTCGGCGCGCAGGCCGGAAATCTCTCCCTGCAGCTGCTCCATCCCCTGCTCGAGAATTGCCTTCTGGCGGAGGCGGTCCACCCGGGTCTGCATCAGGCGGCCCTGGGTTTCCTGCACCTTGTTGCGCTGCTGAAGATACTGCAACTCGGCTGAGGCACCCTCCTTGGCGAGGCGCTCGAAACGGCCAAGAATCTCCTTGTCGAGGGTGAGATTCTGCTCGAGCATGGTGATCTCCTCTCCGTTCATCTCGAGGTAACGATCCAGCTCCCTCTGCTTGAGGGCCAGCTGCTCTTCCTTGCGCTGCAGCTGGTCGCGCTTCTGGATCTGGCCCTGCCGGAGGGAGCGTTGATTCTGCTCACTGGTTTCGGTGTCCAGCTGCATCAGCACCTGGCCAGCCTTCACCTGGTCGCCATCCTTCACGAGGATCTTCGAGGCAATGCCTCCCACCGGCATCTGGATCTCCTTCACGGACCCGATCGGCTCGAGCTTGCCGGCCGCCACCACGATCTCCTCGGTCTGCGCCAGGGCCAGCCAGCCGATGCCGAAGGCTGCGGTGCCCATCAGGCTCCAGATCGTGAGCCGCATCCAGCGGCGGCTCTGCTGCAGCACCGTCTCATCATGGGAGGGGGTGGCAACGCTCTGCTCAAGAGCGGTCTGGGCCTGTTTGAGCCAGTTCATCAGCCCGCCTCCTGCTGGCAGTACAGGGCGTAGTAGCGACCTCGGAGAGCCATGAGCTCGTCGTGGGTGCCGGTCTCCACCACGGCTCCCTGGTGGAGCATCACGATCCGGTCGGCCCGGCGGATGGTGGAGAGGCGGTGGGTGATGAAGAACACCGTGCGGTCGTGGAGAGCATCGATCAGGTTGTCGCAGACGTGGCGCTCGGTTTCATAATCGAGCGCGCTGGTGGCCTCGTCCATCACCAGCAGCCGCGGATTGCTCAGCAGGGTACGGGCGATGGCGATGCGCTGACGCTGGCCTCCGCTGAGGGCGCCGCCCCGCTCCCCCACCGGCGTGCTGTAGCCGCTGCCCAGTTCCATGATGAAGTCGTGGGCACAGGCGATGCGGGCCGCCTGCACGATCTGCTCGGCATCGGCATCGGGATGGGTGAGGGCGATGTTCTCGGCCACGGTTCCTGAGAACAGCAGCGGGTCCTGGGGCACGATGCCGATCTGGCGGCGGAGGGAGTAGAGCTCCACCTTGTCGATGTCGTACTGGTCGATCAGCACCCTGCCGCTGTCCGGCCGGTAGAGCCTGGGCAGCAGTTTCATCAGGGTGCTCTTGCCGCTGCCGCTCTGGCCCACGATCCCCACGAAGGTGCCCTGGGGAACCTGCAGATCGATATGGCGCAGAACGGGTGCGGGAGATCCGGGGAAGCTGAAGCTCACATCCTCGAAGATCACCTCGCCGTGCAGCGGAGGAAGAGGGATCTTGGCCTGATCGGCCTCATCGGATTCCTGCGGAGTGTCGATCACGTCGGCCAGACGCTCGAAACTCACACGCAGCTCCTGAATGCTCTGCCAGATGTTGGAGAGGCGCAGCAGCGGCTGTGTCACATAGCTGCTGATGATCCGGAAGGCGATCAGCTGGCCGAGGGTGAGCTCGCCCTTGAGCACCAGCGAAGCTCCCACCCACAGCACCATCAGCTGGGAGAGCTTCTGCAGCACCTGACCGGTTTCGTTGAGGGCCGTGCCGGTGATGGTTTTCTCGAAAGTGCGGGCGATGTACTGGCCATAGCGTTCCTGCCACTTCCACCGGCTGATCATCTCCACGTTCTGGGCCTTCACCGTCTGGATGCCGGTGAGCACCTCCACCAGATGGCTCTGGGTGCGAGCGTTTTCTTCAGCCGCCTGGCGGAACTGGCGGCGGAACAGGGGCGCTCCCAGCAGGGTGAGCCCGATCTGGATCGGCAGCACCACCAGGGCCACCAGGGTGAGCAGCCAGCTGTAAACCGCCATCACGGCGATGTAGATGAGCGAGAAGGCCGCATCGAGGATGGTGGTGAGCGCCTGGCCGGTGAGGAAGCCGCGGATCTTCTCGAGCTCCGCCAGGCGGGAGCCCAGTTCCCCCACGGGGCGCTGGTCGAAGTAGCGCAGCGGAAGACGCAGCAGGTGGTCGATCACCTCCGCACCGAGGCGCTGATCGATCCGGTTGGTGGTTTCGGTGAACAGGAAGGTGCGCAGACTGCCCAGCACACCCTCCAGCAGGGTCACCACCACCAGGGCGATGCCCAGCACCTGCAGGGTATCGAGGCTGCGCTGGCTGATCACCTTGTCGATGATCACCTGGATCAGCAGGGGGT
>JBMLOS010000158.1:0-4088 GCA_049242845.1 Prochlorococcaceae cyanobacterium | reverse complement strand
GCAGCCGCACCGGAGGACGGGAAGCCAGCCGCCACCCTCGCCGGCGCCTATGCGGAATGCCGGGGGCTGGAGCGGTCGACGCCACCGCTCCCTGCGGAACCACCCGGCTGAACGCTTCAGACGGGGGCAGTGGTGCCCTGGGGCTGGCGGCGATGCAGTTCGTGCAGTCCCTCGAGTTGGTTGTGCACCGACACCAATTGGTCGCGGATGTGGCGGCTGTTGTCGATGCGGGACAGGGCCAGCAGCATGGCCTCCACCTGGGCCTTGCAGTCGATCAGCACGCGACACTCGGGAGAGCCGGGTTCGTAGGTCATCGAAGGAGGGTCAACAGCACCTAGTGCACCGCAGTCCGCCGGGGGAAACTGTCGCAAGCACTGCGGTTTCCCAGGCCCGCATGCCCCCGCATGCTTCCGCATGCCTCCGCATGCCCAGAGTCGGTCTTGCTCAGCGCCGGCGCCGGGGGGCCGGTGAGCGGCTGTCCCGCCGCGGGGGGCCATCCCGCCGACGTCCCCGACCGCCACTGAGATCCAGCGGCGGGGCACTGAGGACGGTGGGCTCGAACCCCGCCACCTCCTGGCGCGGGAGGGTGGTGCCGATCAGCCGCTCGATGGCCCGCAGCAGTTCGTGCTCCTCGGCGGCCACCAGGGAGATCGCATGGCCGTTCTGCCCGGCCCGTCCGGTGCGGCCGATGCGATGCACGTAGTCCTCGGCCACGTTGGGGAGATCGAGGTTCACCACGTGGGGCAGTTGGTGAATGTCGATGCCGCGGGCAGCGATGTCGGTGGCCACCAGCACACGCACCTCGCCGCTCTTGAAGCCCGCCAGGGCTCGGGTGCGGGCGCCCTGGCTCTTGTTGCCGTGGATCGCCGCCGCCGAGAGCCCCTCGGCGTCCAGCCGCTCGGCCACCTTGTTGGCGCCGTGCTTGGTGCGGGAGAACACCAGCACCTGCTGCCAGTCGTTGGTGCGGATCAGGTGGCTGAGCAGCTCCCCCTTGCGGGCCATGTCGCAGGGGTGGAGCAGCTGCTCCACCGTGGTGGCGGCCCTGTTCTCGGGAGTGGCCTGCAGATGGACCGGGTTGTGGAGCAGCCCGGTGGCCAGCTTGCGGATCTCGCCGGAGAACGTGGCCGAGAACAGCAGGTTCTGGCGATGGCTCGGCAGCAGCGAAAGGATGCGGCGGATGTCGCGGATGAAGCCCATGTCGAGCATGCGATCGGCCTCATCCAGCACCAGGATCTCCACCCGGTCGAGGCGCAGGGCGTTCTGCTGATGGAGATCCATCAGCCGGCCCGGCGTGGCCACCAGCACATCCGCCCCGCGCCGCAGGCGCTGCATCTGCGGATTGATGCTCACGCCCCCGAACACCACATCGGCGCGCAGATCGAGATAACGGCCATAGGCAACCACGCTCTCCCCCACCTGGGCCGCCAGCTCCCTGGTGGGGGTGAGCACCAGGGAGCGCACCACACCGGCCCGGGCGTGGGGACCATGGCGCAGGCGCTCCAGCATCGGCAGGGTGAAGCCGGCGGTCTTGCCGGTGCCCGTCTGGGCCGCCGCCATCACATCCCGCCCCTCCAGCACGGCGGGGATGCACTGGCGCTGGATTGGCGACGGGGTGCGGTAGCCCTTGCCGGCCACAGCCTTGAGGATCGGCTCGGAGAGGCCGAGATCGGCGAAGTCGGCCGCCAGACCCGCTTCCGGTGGGGCGATCGTGGTGAAGGGCACCAGGGGCGGGGCGCCGTTCTCTTCAGGGTTGCTCGCCGCTGCCCGCACGGCAGGACCTCGTCGCCGCAGCGGCGAAGGTGTGGAGGCAGCGCCAGGGGTGGATCCGGCCGCGGATCCGGGGGTGGCCGTGCGGCGGGCGGAGCCGGAGGAAGGCGTGGCGATCGGGTCGCGGATGCAGTTGCCTCAACCCTAGGTGCGCCCGCACCCCTGGTCGCTCAAGCCAGGAAATGGCTGCAGCGCTCGCAGGGGCCGTCCGGCAGGACGGCGCAGCGCAGCAGGGGGCTGCGGGCGTTGTAGCGGCAGCGGGGATCGCCGATGACCCAGCCCCCGTTCCAGGGACGAGCGTCCTGCGGCCGCGGCTGGGACTTCACCTGCAGGGCCACGCTCGCCAGTTCGTAGCGGCCGTCGCGGAGGTGGTAGCGGTGTCTGCGCTGCAGCACCAGGAAGCTGCGGCCGCCATGGGCGAGCCAGCGACCCGGCTGGGGCACATCGGCAAGGGCCTCGACCTGGAGGCTGTCGATCAGCCGGTCGGATTCGATCTGGCGAAGCTCGATGCGCATGGGCTCAGGAAGCGCCGCCTTCGTCCTGGGCCGGTGCAACCAGACGCTCCGAGAAGCCCCAGAGGAAGAGGGCGGCCACGCTGAGCAGCAGCGCCCACTCGGGGATCACGAGGGCCGGCTGGATCAGGCGCAGCAGCAGCCGCAGTCCCACCAGGCCCACCGCCAGGTAGCCGGCCGTCTCCAGATGGCGATACACCTCCAGCCAACGGATGAACAGTTCCGCCGTGAGCCGCAGGGCAATCACGCCGATCACCCCACCGGCCATCACCAGGCCGAGCCGATCGGTCACCGCCACCGCCGCGGCCACGCTGTCGAGGGAGAAGGCCAGATCGGTAAGGGCCAGGGTGACCACCACCGTCGCCAGCCCGCCGGTGGATCCTTGGGCTGGAGCCTCTCCGGCATGGGGGGACCCATGCCCCCCGTCCTCGCTTGCCGTCTCGGGCTCCTCGTCGTCGGCGCCGAGCAGGTGACGACCGCAGAGCCAGAGCAGGTAGGCGGAGGCCGCCAGTTCCAGGGGCCAGAAATCCAGCACCCAGCGGGCGGCCACGATCAGCGCCAGCCGGAACACCAACGCCAGCAACAGGCCGAGGTTGAGGGCCTGGCGCTGGCGGGCCGGATCGTGCAGCCGGCGGGAGATCGCCGCCAGAGCGATGGCGTTGTCAGCGGAGAGCACCGCCTCGAGGGCCACCAGCAGGGGCAGCAGCAGGGCCACTTCTCCCCACTGGTCGGCCGCCTGGATCAGCGGCGTGACGGACTGGACCGATTCCGCTTCCATCGCAAGGCCTTCGCTCGGCAACGGAGCGCGAAAGCGGCACTCTAGAAACGACCCCACCTGGTTCCAGGAGCATGGAGCTACACAGCCGGCTCGTGCATGCCGAGGCGGGCCGGTGCGTCGTATGCGTGCGGGCCCGGGAGAACGGTCACGACCTGGGCAGCGCCTTGGGAGAGGGGGCCACGGCGGAGGAGGCCGAAGACCGGGCCGCGCAGCGATTGCGCCAGCGCCTCGGGGCGGGGCCAGCGGAGCCCGCCCTGTCGTCGCCGGAAGCACCCGCACGGGCGCCGGCACCGGCCCCCGTTCGCCAAGCAGCCAGTGCCCAACCCGCGCTGCCCCCCCTGACTCCCCCGCCACCGCCACCGCCCCCGCCACCGCCCCCGGCCCCAGCGCCGGCACCAGCGGGGCCGGGGGCGGAGGCGGTGGCGGCCCCCCAGGAACCGCCGCCCGATCCCGAGGACTGGAGCGGCGAACTGGCGGCGCTGGATCGGGAACTGCAGCGGCTCGGCTGGAGTCGGGAGCAGGAGGCGCTCTACCTGGAGCGGGCCTTCGGTCACCCCAGCCGCAGCCGGCTCACCACCTATGCCGATCTGCTGGCCTACCTGCGGGCCCTGGAGGCGATGGCCCCGGGGAACGATCCCGGGCAGGTGGCGGTGCCCCTGCGGCGACGGGATCTGCTGGCCCAGTCGGACCAGCTGCTGGCCCAGCTCGGCTGGCAGGCGGAGCAGGGCCGCCGTCTCCTGGAGCAGCAGCTGGGCGCCAGCAGCCGCAGCCAGCTCGACGACGGCCAGCTGCTTCAGTTCAACCTGCTGCTGGAGGAAGCCCTGCTGGAGGGCGGGGGGGACGCATGCGAGCCTGGACCCTTGCCTGATCTCCCCACCCTGCGATGAGCCTCCGCATCGGCATCAACGGCTTCGGCCGCATCGGTCGTCTGGCGTTCCGCCGCGCCGTGTCGCTCGGCGACGTGGAAGTGGTGGGCATCAACGACCTGATCGATGTGGAGTATCTGGCCTACATGCTCCGCTACGACTCCA
>JBMLOS010000157.1:0-3201 GCA_049242845.1 Prochlorococcaceae cyanobacterium | reverse complement strand
TCCCCACCGACATCCACCCCCGCACCGGCCGCAGCGCCCTGGAAACGGTGCTCACGGTGCTCCACGCCGGCGGCAAGTTCGGCGCCGGCGGTTACAAGGTGTCCGGCGGCCTGCACGGCGTGGGCGTGTCCGTGGTGAACGCGCTCAGCGCCTGGGTGGAGGTGACCGTGCACCGCCAGGGACAGGTGCACCGCCAACGCTTCGAGCGGGGTCAGCCGATCGGTTCGCTTCTCTCCGAGCCGGCACCGGCCGGGGAGAGCGAGCGCACCGGCACCGCCGTGCGCTTCCTGCCGGATCTGGAGATCTTCTCCACCGGCATCGAGTTCGACTTCCCCACCCTCGCGGCCCGGCTGCGGGAACTGGCCTATCTGAACGGTGGCGTGCGGATCGTCTTCCGCGACGAGCGCCCCAAGGCCCGCGGCAGCGACGGGGAACCCCATGAAGAGGTGTTCTTCTACGAGGGGGGCATCAAGGAATACGTGGCCTACATGAATGCGGAGAAGGACCCTCTGCATCCGGAGATCATCTATGTGAACGCCGAGAAGGACGGCGTGCAGGTGGAAGCGGCCCTGCAGTGGTGCGTGGATGCCTATTCCGACAGCATCCTCGGCTTTGCCAACAACATCCGCACCGTGGATGGCGGCACCCACATCGAGGGCCTCAAGACGGTGCTGACCCGCACCCTCAACACCTTTGCCCGCAAGCGCGGCAAACGCAAGGACGGTGATGGCAACCTGGCCGGCGAGAACATCCGCGAAGGCCTCACTGCCGTTCTCTCGGTGAAGGTGCCCGATCCGGAGTTCGAGGGTCAGACCAAGACCAAGCTCGGCAACACCGAGGTGCGTGGCATCGTGGACTCACTCGTGGGGGAGTCCCTGAGCGAGTACCTGGAGTTCCACCCTTCGGTGATCGATCTGATCCTCGAGAAGGCGATCCAGGCCTTCAATGCCGCCGAAGCGGCCCGCCGCGCCCGCGAGCTGGTGCGCCGCAAGAGCGTGCTGGAGAGCTCCACCCTGCCCGGCAAGCTGGCGGACTGCTCCTCCCGTGATCCCTCCGAATCGGAGATCTACATCGTGGAGGGGGATTCGGCCGGCGGCTCCGCCAAGCAGGGCCGCGACCGCCGCTTCCAGGCGATCCTGCCGCTGCGGGGCAAGATCCTCAACATCGAGAAAACCGACGACGCGAAGATCTACAAGAACTCCGAGATCCAGGCCCTGATCACGGCCTTGGGCCTCGGCATCAAGGGGGAGGACTTCGACGAGAAGAATCTCCGCTACCACCGCATCGTGATCATGACTGACGCGGACGTGGACGGAGCCCACATCCGCACCCTGCTGCTCACCTTCTTCTACCGCTACCAGAAGGCCTTGGTGGAGGGCGGCTACATCTACATCGCCTGCCCACCGCTCTATAAGGTGGAACGGGGCAAGAAGCATGCCTACTGCTACAACGAGGCCGATCTGCGCAAGACGATCGATTCCTACGGCGAGAAGGCCAACTACACGATCCAGCGCTTCAAGGGTCTCGGCGAAATGATGCCGCAACAGCTCTGGGAAACCACGATGGATCCCACCACCCGCACCATGAAGCGCGTGGAGATCGAGGATGCCCTCGAAGCCGACCGCATCTTCACCATCCTCATGGGCGACAAGGTGGCCCCCCGCCGCGAGTTCATCGAAACCCACAGCGCCGAGCTCGACCTCGCCCAGCTGGACATCTGATGGGGTTCTGGTCCCCCCCCCAGGGTCTGACGACGCTGCGGGCCGTCACGCTCCTGTCCCTCGCGCTGGTGGGTCCGGCCGCCCTGCCGGCCGGCGGAGCCGAACGGCGCCTGCCGGAGCTGCGCCGCCGTTCGGCCGGGGAACCCCTGCTGGCCTGCGGCTCCACTCCCTTGCTGGCCTCCCCGCGCCGCCACGCCCCTGCCCTGGCGGAACTGGAGAGCGGCGAGCCGCTGCAGCTGCTGCGCAGCTGGTGGTGCCCGGCGGGCCGCCGCTGGCTGCAGGTGCAGACCGCCGCCGGCCCCGGGGAACCCCGCCGCGGCTGGCTGCCCGGCTGACGGCAGCACCCCCGTGGGCCGCGACGCCCTGCTGGTGGCCCTCGGGGCGGTGCCCGGAGCCTGGCTCCGTTTCCGGATGGTGAACCACCTGCTGCCCCTGGTGCCCCGCCGCCACTGGGGCACCTTCGGCGTGAACGTGGTGGCCTGCTTCGCCCTGGGGCTGCTCAGCGCGCTGGAGAGCCGCTGCGGAACGGCGCCGCGGCTGGCGCTACTGCTGAGCATCGGCTTCCTCGGCAGCCTCAGCACCTTCTCGAGTGTCTGCGTGGAGCTGCTGCAGTGCCTCCAGGGCGGCCGAGCCGCGGAGGCGGGGCTGCTGGCCGCGGCCTCGGTGCTGGCCGGGATGGCGGCCGTGGCCCTCGGGCTGATCCTCGGTGGCTGAGGCCAGCCCTCCCAGCCGTTCGCCCCGGGCTTCCGCTGCCCGCCGGGAGAAGCTGCTGCGCGGGCGCCGGCTGCGCTTCGCCCTGCGGGAACTGGCCCTGGTGGGCCTCGGGGCGGTGCCGGGGGCCTGGCTCCGCTGGCAGGCGGGCGTGCAGCTCGGGCCCTGGCTGGGGGGATCCGCCGGCGCCAACCTGCTGGTGAACCTGTGCGGTGCTTACCTGCTGGGGCTGCTGAGCGGACCGATCCCCCAGCGCACCGGGCTGCTGCTGGCCCTGGGGGTGGGCTTCTGCGGCTCGCTCACCACCTTCAGCAGCTGGATGTTCGACCTGGTGGCTCTGCTGCGCAGTGCCCGGCCGCTCACCGCCGTGGCACTGCTGACCGTGAGCCTGGCGGGGGGGCTGGCGGCTGCGGCCCTGGGGCTGGCCACCAGCCGGCACCTGCGGCGCCGCTGATCAGCCGGCCAGCGCCGCCTCGATCGCAGCGGTCAGTTCGGCCGCATCCGGTTCCACGGCGCTCTTGAAGCGGGCCAGCACGGTGCCGTCGCGGCCCACCAGGAACTTCTCGAAGTTCCAGGCCACATCGCCGGCGGGCTCCATCTGGGTGAGGGTGCTGTAGGGCTCGGTCTTGGCGCCGGTGGCGTGCACCTTGTCGAACAGGGTGAAGCTGGCGCCGTAGGTGGTGGAGCAGAACTGCTGGATCTCGCTCAGGGTGCCCGGCTCCTGGGCGCCGAAGTCGTTGCAGGGGAAGCCGAGCACGGCAAAGCCCTG
>JBMLOS010000156.1:0-45601 GCA_049242845.1 Prochlorococcaceae cyanobacterium | reverse complement strand
GGGGCAAGAGCCTCACCTGGGGCGGCATCACCCTGCGGCTCTCGGAGGCGGAATTCCAGGCCGCCGCCCGCGACGGCCACGGGCCCTGCTGGCCGATCGGCAGCTCCGATCTCGATCCCTTCTACGCACGCCTGGAGCGGCTGCTGGGGGTGCACGGCGGCAAGGACGGCCTGCCCCAGCTCCCCGATGGCGACACCCGGCCGCCCCTGCCGCTCACCCCGGCCGAGCAGCACCTGGGCCGCTGCGTGGCGCGGGATCTGGAGCTGCCCCTGATTCCCTCGCGGGGCTTCGCCCTGCACCGCCCCAGCCCGGAGCGGCCCTGGCCCGCCTCCAGTTCCCCCGGCACCACCCTGGCGCGGGCCCGGGCCACCGGCAGGGTGCAGCTGCGCAGCGAGGCGGTGGTGAGCCACGTGGAGCTGGCCGCAGACGGCCGCCGGGCCGAGGCGGTGGTGTACGTGGATGGCCACAGCGGCTCCCTGGTGCGGCAGCAGGGCCGGCTGGTGGTGCTCTGCGCCTCCACGATCGAGACCCTGCGGATCCTGCTGCACTCGGGGGAGGAGCGGCGCAGCGGTGGCCTGGTGGATCCCTCCGGCGGCCTGGGGCGGCACCTGATGGATCACGTGTCCAGCAGCCGCTTCTTCTCGCTGCCGGAAAAGCCGCCGGCGGGGAAGTGCGACATATCCGGCGCAGGCAGCTGCTTTCTGCCCAACACCGTGAACCTGCCGGCCTCGATGGGAGGCGGCGAGGGCACCGATTTCCTGCGGGGCTACGGGCTGTGGTGTGCCATCCAGCGCTTCGATCCGCCGGGGCTCTTCCAGCGGCGGCCCGGCGAGGCGGTGGGCTTCCTGATCGGCCACGGCGAGGTGCTGGCCGAGGAGCACAACCGGGTGAGCCTGGATCCGGAGCTGCGCGATGCCTGGGGCCTGCCGGCGGCCCACATCGACTGCCGCTGGGGCGGGAACGAGGAGCGGATGGTGGCCCACATGCACCGGCGCATGGAGGCGGCGGTGGCGAGCGCGGGCGGCACGATCCGCCCCCTGGAGGATCTGTTCGTGCTGCCGCTGGTGGAGCCGCTGGTGAAGAAGGGGGCAGCCTTCGCGGCGGGGGCGGCACCCCCGGGGTATTACATCCACGAACTCGGCGGGGCCCGCATGGCGGCCCGGGAGGCCGAGGGGGTGGTGAACCGCTGGAACCAGTGGTGGCGCACGCCGAACCTGCTGGTGGTGGACGGGGCCTGCTGGCCCAGCGCCGGCTGGCAGAGCCCCACGCTCACGGAGATGGCGATCACCTGGCGGGCCTGCTCCGCGGCGGCCGAGCGGCTGGCGCGGGGCGAAGAGGGGCTGGCGGCCTGAGCGGAGCGCCGGGACGGCGGCTGTCAGGGCCCGCTGATGGGGGGGCGGAAGTGGTGTCGATCACCACAAACCGTTCTGTGCCTTGCCCGCACACTTTGCGGGCGACCTTCCTAAGGGTCGGGCAAGGGAGAAACCGAGGGCGGGGGTTGGCACTCCCGCCCTTTTTTTGCCCGCTCAGGGGCGCAGGAAGAGGCCGTTGAGGTAGTGCTGCGTCACGCAGCTGTCGGTGCAGCCGTTCTGGAAGAGGAAGCCCGCCAGGGCCGAGGTGAGCAGCTGCATCTGGTCCCACTGGGGATGGCGCCCGAGGAAATCCCGCATGCCGTCGAAGAGCGCTTCGGGCACCTCGGCCTCGAGGCTGATGCACTCCTGGGGGGCGTTGTCCATGGACAGCATCTCGGGGAAGGGCCCCAGTGAGCCACGGCCGCGGGGGGCGCGTCAAAAGGGCCCGGCAGGGGCTCCTGCGCCGGTCGCAGGGCTGAGATCAATTGCGCACACTGGGTTCCGCGGACATGCTCCACGCAGCCCTGGATTCGGGAGCCGGAGAACAGGAGTTGTCAAGGAGGCTGCACTGGGGAAAGGGGGCAATCCCCAGGCCTCGGGACGCCACGGGGGCGGAATGGGGCGGAGCTGGGGAAAAGGCAGCGGTTTTCTGGGGAAAACCACGGCGAAAAGGGGAAAGACTCCCCACCGCAGCACTGATCAGCAAAACTGATCATCACTGAGTCTCCCGCGACTCACTCCGTCTGCGACCCCTGACGGGTCCCCTCGGCGGCCCCCCGCAGGGTGCGGGGGCCGAGGGGGTGATCGGCGTGGGGATAGGGAGGATGGTGATGGCCGGCCCCGTGATCGTGCCCCTGATCGTGGCTGTGGTCGTGGGAGTGCCCGTGGGAGTGCCCGTGGTCGTGGCTGTGCTGGTGGCTGAGGGGGATCGGCACGCCGTCGGGCTGGCAGGCGCCGGTGCACTCGCGCTCACAGAGGGTGCAGCTCTCCACCAGCCCCTCTACGTGGTGGTGGTGGCTGTGCTGGGGCGCCCCCACCTCCCGCTCGAAGCCGAGCACCTGGGCGCGGTACTTGCAGAGGGAGCAGTTCATCTGCGTGTCGCCGCGCAGCACCTCCGCCACCCGCTCGGCGAAGGTGGCCAGCACCAGGGGGTGATCTCCCAGATAGGAGGCCGACACCAGCTCCACCTCCGGGTGATCGGCCGCCACCCGCTCGCTGTGCTGGCGGATGCGGCTCACCAGCACACCGGAGAAGAGGAAGTAGGGGAACACCACCACGCGGCGGTGGCCGAGCTTCATCACCTGCCGCAGGCCGGGCTCCACCAGCGGAAAGGTGACGCCGGAATACACGGTTTCGCCCCAGCCGAAGCCGAAGCCCTCCACCAGCATGCGGGTCACCTTGGCCACGTTGGAGTTGGCGTCCGGATCGGAGGAGCCCCGGCCCACCACCACCAGGCAGGTGTCGTGGAGGGGCACGGCGGGCTCACCCCGCTGCGCAGCCTCCTGGTCGGCGGCCTCGATGGCCTCGCGGATGCGGGCGCCGGCGGCCTGGATCATCTTGAGATCCACGCCCAGCTCGCGGCCGTAGTCCACCGCCAGGCCGGTTTCGGCGGCGTAGGTGTTCAGCACCGAGGGGATGTCGTTCTTGGCGTGCCCCGCCGCGAAGAGCATGGCGGGCACGGCGAGCACATGGCTCACGCCCTGCTGGCGGAGGCTCTCGAGCCCGTCGCGGAGGATCGGGCGGGCGAACTCCAGGTAGCCGTGGGCCACCGGCAGGGGCGCCAGGGCGCGGCGGAGCTGCTCGGCCAGGCCGGCGAACTCCGCCACGGCGAGGCGGTTGCGGCTGCCGTGGCCGCACACCAGCACCCCGAGACGGCCGCGGGAGGTTTCCGGGGGAAGCAGGGCGGCGACCGCCTCGAGGGGGGCATCAGCCTGGGCGGCGGAGCGGGGATCAGCCATGGAGTTCGGGGCAGGAGCCGACCCTATCCCCCTCCGGATCAGGGCTCTGGCTCCCCGCACGGGATACCGGCTCTGGCCCGGCCCTGGATCTCCGCCCTGACCCAGCCGCAGAGAACACGCCAAAGGAAAAAGTCAAGACATCCACACCACAACAGCCTGTTCCGTCAACCCATTGCCACGAATCGCAAGCTCTCGTTACAATTGATTGCAGAACACCGCTGCTGAGGTCCCCATGACCACCACCCAGGCCGACGACCGCTGGTTCCAGAGCGCCGCCGCCGCTCAGATCCACGCTGAGCAGCTCCAGGCCGTGGAGCGCTTTAACGGCCGCGCCGCCATGCTCGGTTTTGTGATCGGCGTGCTCACCGAGGCCCTCACCGGCCAGGGCATCCTTCACCAGATCGGCCTCGGCACCCTGCTCTCCCAGGGCTGACCCGCCAGGATGGGGAGGATCCGCGCAGGACCCCTGCACCTCCTCCCCTACGAATCCCTCCCCCCGCCCCGGCCGGATGAGCCGCTGCTGGAGGTGCCCATCGCCTCCCTGCGCCCCACCCAGCTCTGCGTGGGCCTGGCGGAGGTGCAGCGGCGCCAGGCGGACTTCGCCCGCGACAGCCTCGAGGCGCGTCTTGGCTATCTGCGCGGCAAACCCGTGCCCCTGGTGCGCAACGGAGAGGGGCTGCTCTGGATGGTGGACCGCCACCATCGCCTCAGCGGCCTGTTCGCGCTGGATCCCGCCGCCACGGCCTTCGGCTACGTGGCCCTCGAACTCGCCACCGAAGACCGCGACGCCACCCTGGCGGAGCTGCACAACCGAGGCTGGCTGTACCTCTACAACGGCCGGGGCCACGGCCCGCTCCATCCGGGCGTGTTGCCCTCCCACCTGGGAGAGCTGGAAGACGACCCCTACCGCAGCCTGGTGTGGAAGCTCAAGCAGGAGGGGGTGATCGCCCCGGCTCCGCTGATCCCCTTCCATGAATTCCGCTGGGGCGCCTGGCTGCGGCGCCGCTCGCTGCCGCCCTTCAGCTCCCTGCGGCTGGAGCCCGCTCTGCCGGCGGCCCGCGCCCTGGCCCGCTCCAGCGCCGCCTCGCACCTGGCCGGCTGGCTGGGCCTCTAGGTCGCCGCCCTATGCCGAGCCTGCACGGGAGAATCAAGAACCTCAGCCGGACGCGCCAGCACAATCTGGTGATCCTGCGCGATCCGCTGCACGAGAGCGCCGCGGCTGTGTAGACCGGGAGCAGTCCGCCGCAGACGCTATGGCCTTCACCCATCTGCTGGTGCCCACCGACGGATCGGAGGCCTCGGCCCGGGCAGTGCAGCAGGCCACGGATCTGGCCCAGCGGCTGGGCTGCCGGCTCACCCTGCTGCACGTGCGCGAGAACGTGCCCCTCTCGCTGGTGGGCATGGGCGAGATGGTGGAGCCCACCACGATTGAGGCGCTGCTGCAGGCGGCGCGGGAGTTGTCGGAGGGGATCCTGGCGGAGGCCCGGACGCTGGTGCAGGCCGCCGGGGTACAAGTGGACACTGAGAGCGTGAACGACGATGGCGTGCACGTCGCCATTCTGGAAGCCGCCCATCGCCACGGCTGCGACTTGATCGTGATGGGCTCCCACGGCCGGCGCGGCCTGGTGAACCTGCTGTTGGGCAGTGAAACCCAGCGGGTGCTGGTGCAGTCCTCCTGCCCGGTGCTGGTGGTGCGCTGAGAAATCAGGATGCAGGCAGTGGACTTGCGGGCAGGCTTCCTGGCGGGAAGCGTTCCGCGTGTAGGGTCTGACTGGTGGTGTCTGAGGCAAGCTCACCACGCCCGATAGAGCGTCCGCCCGAGCAACTCCCTCAGGGCACGGCTGCTGCTCTCAAGCCCCTGGGCGGAGGGGATGTAGGCCAGCGGGTCGGCGAGGGGATGGCCGGCCCACACACCGGAGGCCTGGAAATCCACCGGGAAGGGGATCACTCGCAGACCCTGGCGCTCGAAGAGGCGCTGGGCGCGGGGCATGTGAAAGGCGGAGGTGACCAGCACGATCGTGCTGGAGTTCGGCAGCAGGGCAGCCACTGCAGACGCTTCTTCAGCGGTGTTGCGCACTTTGGCGGTGGTGGCGAGCCGTGCGGCGGGGATGCCGAGGTCCAGCGCCCGCTGGCGCAGCACCTCGCCTTCGGGAGGAGTGGAAGGCCGGGTGGGCCACCAGCCGCCGGTGAACAGCAGCAGGGGCTGAGGCCCCGCCTGGCTGAGCTGCTGGAAGGCCTCGAGACCGGCGAAGAAACGATCGGCATCCGTCCACTCGGAGATGCGGGCGGAACCGGGGGCGGCATGACGTCCGCCGCCGAGCACCACCACGGCAGCCGGCACAGCCGTAGGCCGTGCGCTGGCCAGCACCGCAGCGGCACCCCGCCGCTGGTGGGGCCACTCAAGCCAGCGCCAGAGGGCTTCCGCTGTGAGAGGGCAGGAAAAGAACGCCAGCAGGGCGAGGGCCGCCGCTGCAGGCCAGCGGCTGCCGCGCAGCACACCCCAGAGAAGGAGCAGCAGGGCCAGCCCCAGGGGCAGAAGCAGCAGGGGGAGGAGCTTGGAAAGGAGGAACATTCCCGAAGTGCTCAGCCAGCGAAGCGGATCAGGACTCCTTGCCCGTGCCGCTCCCGGGCAGGGGCGAAGGCATGGCATCGGCCTCGAGGGCGACCACCTGGTCGCGGCCTTCCCGCTTGGCGGCGTAGAGGGCGCAGTCGGCCCGCTGCAGGGCGGCCCGGGCCGATTCGCCGCGGCCATGGGCCGTGAGGCCGAAGCTGAGCGTGATCGAGAGCGACACCGAACCGGTGAGCCCGCAGACAGCCACCGGGTGGAGGCGAAGATCGGCCCGGATCGCCTCCAGCCGCTGGCGTGCCTGGGCAATGGTGCAGTCGGGCAGCAGCAGCAGGAATTCCTCGCCGCCCCAGCGGAAGAGGACATCCGTGCGGCGGATCACCTGGTTGAGCCGGGAGGCCAGATGGCGGATCACCCGGTCGCCTTCCAGGTGGCCGTAGAGGTCGTTCACCTGCTTGAAGTGATCGATGTCCATGGCCACCACCGCCAGGCACTGGTGGTTGCGCATGCAGGAGGCCTCCAGGTGGCGGAACAGCGGCTCGAAGGCGTTGCGGTTCAGCAGCCCGGTGAGCTTGTCGGTGTGGGCGGCCTGCTCCAGTTCGCGCAGGGAGGTGCCCAGGATCCGCTGGGCCAGCACCAGCAGCAGGCCGCTGATCAGCAGGGCCGCCAGCAGGTTCTGGGCCAGCAGGGCGAGCACATCGCGCTGCTCGGCGCTGCGCTCCTGCAGCACCACCAGCACCCAGCCGAGGGCCGCCACCCGGCGGCTGTTCACGAAGATCTCCTGGCCACCGCCGGAGTACTGGAAGGTGGCGGTGGGCTGGGAGAGGATCCGGGCCACGTAGGGGCCGAGGCCCTCCCGATCGGCCAGGGCATCCCCCTGGCCCTCGCCCGCCAGCACCACCCTGCCCTGATCGTTCACAAAGAACACACGGGCGCCATAGCGCTCCTGCACCGAGCGGATCTGGGCCGCGAGGGTGCGCACATCGATGCCGAGGCCCACTGCCCCGAGGAAGCGGCTCTGGGGATCCAGCAGCCGCACGTTCACGAAGGCCGTGGTGCGCCTCGGATCGGCCGTATCGCGGTCGATGTTGATCTCGTGCGACAGGCCGGAATCGCGGAAATGGAAGAACCAGCGGTCCTGCGGGTCCGCCGGGCTCACCTGCTTGATCACCCCGCGGGGGTGGTAGTAGTTCCGGCTCCGCTCGGACACCAGAAAGGCGGTGGTGGCACCCGTGCGCTCCTGCATGCTCGCCAGGTAGGCCCGCACAGGCTGGGGATCGCGCTCTCCGGCGAGGATCCAGCGGGTGAGAAAGGTGTTGCCCGCCATCAGGCCGGAAGCCAGCACCGGCTGGAGCAGGTCGCTTTCCAGGCGGGTGTAGATCGTTTCCGAGGTGATCGGCAGGGTGGTGCCGCTGATCTGTCGATTGAGCAGCTCCCGCGCCCGCAGGTAGCTCACCACCGAGAGCGTGCCCAGCCCCAGCAGGAGCAGCGAGCCGAACGTGGGCAGGAAACGCAGGCGGCGCAGAGCGTTCAAACGCCTCCCCGGAGCACGGAACAGGCCCCATGATGCATGGCGATCCCGGCGCACACGCCAGAACTCCCCGCTTCCTTCGGAAACGGGGAGTTCCTCAGCACGGCTCCAGGATGGGGAGCACCGGGTCAGAAGACCACCTGATCGGTCAACAGAAGATGGGGTAGGTGGCGTATGTCTTGATCACCGCCTCAGAAAACATCAGCAGGCACATCACCTCCTGGAGAGCAGGGAACCAAGGTGCAGGCCGGGCGACCCGTCGGCCGCGACATCCTGCTTCAAGGCACAGAGATTCAAGACACGCACGATCTATGAACCACGTTCCTCGCTGAAGGGCGGGACCCGGGTCTTCCCCTCCCCTCAACTTCAACGTAACCCTCCCTGCGGCTGGTGCCCACCCGCAGAAGTACCTGTTGCCGCCCCTGGGGCTCCTCGAGACAACCCTTGGAAGAGGGGGGCTGATTCAGAGCCGGGTGCCGGGGGAGAGGAAATCGGCGTAGGTGCTCCCCAGCCCCTCCGCCAGCGGAATGCGTGCCTTCCAGCCCGTGGCCTCGATCCGGCTCACATCCAGCTGCTTCTTCGGGGTGCCGTCGGGCTTGGTGGTGTCCCAATGGATCTCTCCCCGGTAGCCCACCGCCTCCGCCACCAGCGCCGCCAGCTCCCGGATGGGAAGGTCCACGCCCGTGCCCACATTCAGGTGCTGCACCGGATCGGAGGGGTCTGGGCTGTAGTGCTCCAGCGCATGAACGCAGGCCTCGCCCAGATCATCCGCATGCAGGAACTCCCGCAGCGGCGTGCCCGTTCCCCAGCAGGTCACGCTCGGGGCCTGGGCCAACTTCGCCTCGTGGAAGCGGCGGATCAGGGCCGGCAGCACGTGGCTGTGGGTGGGGTGGTAGTTGTCCCCGGGCCCATACAGGTTGGTGGGCATCAGACTGATCGCATCGAAGCCGTACTGCCGCCGCAGCGCCGCGCAGAGCTTGATCCCCGTGATCTTGGCGATCGCGTACCACTCGTTCGTGGGCTCCAGCGCCCCGGTGAGCAGCGCCTCCTCCCGGATCGGCTGCTCCGCCAGCCGCGGGTAGATGCAGCTGCTGCCCAGGAACAGCAGCCGGCGGCTGCCGCTGCGCCAGGCGCTGTCGATCACATGGGTCTGGATCTTGAGGTTGTCGAGCAGGAAATCCGCCGGGAAGGTGTCGTTGAAGTGGATCCCGCCCACCTTCGCCGCCGCCAGCACCACCACCTCCGGCCGGTGCTCCTCGAACCAGCTCAGCACCGCCGCCGCATCCTCCAGATCCAGCTCCTCGCGGCCCACCTTCAGGAGGTTTCCGTAGCCCCTTCGCTCCAGCGCCCGGCAGATCGCGCCGCCGGCCATCCCCCGGTGCCCAGCCACGAAGATCCTGTCGCTGGGCTGGATCAGCGTTGCCATTTCCCCGGTGATCCCCCCGCCCATCTCAACCCAGCTCCTGCAGCGCCTTCTCGATCACCAGCGGATTGGTGGGTGGGTTCTCCATCGAGCCCACCACCGCGAAGCCCTCCCGCCGCAGCGTCGCCTCCTTGGCCGCCTCCTGCTGGTCTGCCGCCACCATCTCGGCCACAAGTTCCTCCAGCGTGGTGGTGGGCGTCCAGCCCAGCTTCTCCTTCGCCCGGGTGGGGTCTCCCAGCAGCGTGGCCACCTCCGCCGGGCGGAAATAGCGCGGATCGATCCGCACCACCACTGCGCCGGTGTCTGCCCGGAGGCCCAACTCGTTCACGCCCTCACCGCTCCACTCGATCCCACCCCAGCCCAGCTCCGCCGCAGCCATCTCGATGAAGCGGCGCACGCTCTCCTGCCGGCCCGTGGCGATCACGAAATCTTCCGGCTTCTCCTGCTGCAGCATCCGCCACTGCATTTCCACGTAGTCGCGCGCGTGGCCCCAGTCGCGCAGAGAATCGAGGTTGCCCATGTACAGGCACTGATCCAGCCCGGCATTGATGCGTGCCAGGCCGCGCGTGATCTTGCGGGTCACGAAGGTTTCCCCCCGACGCGGGCTTTCGTGGTTGAACAGGATGCCGTTGCAGGCATACATGCCGTAGGCCTCGCGGTAGTTCACCGTGATCCAGTAGGCGTAGAGCTTCGCCACTCCATAGGGGCTGCGCGGATAGAAGGGGGTGCTCTCCTTCTGGGGAATCTCCTGTACCAGGCCATACAGCTCACTCGTGCTGGCCTGGTAGATGCGGGTTTTCTGGGTGAGCCCCAGGATCCGCACCGCCTCCAGGATTCGCAGTGTGCCCAGCGCATCGCTGTTGGCCGTGTATTCCGGCGCCTCGAAGCTCACGGCCACATGGCTCTGGGCACCGAGGTTGTAGATCTCCTCCGGCTGCACCTGCTGGATGATCCGGATCAGGTTGGTGCTGTCGGTGAGATCGCCGTAGTGCAGCACCAGGCGCGGGGCGCTCTCGTGGGGGTCCTGATAGAGATGGTCGATCCGCTGGGTGTTGAAACTGCTGGCCCGGCGCTTGATTCCGTGCACCTCATAGCCCTTCTCCAGCAGCAGTTCCGCCAGATAGGAGCCGTCCTGCCCCGAGATGCCCGTGATCAGAGCCCGCTTCGCCATTCGACGCCCGTGAATATTTCCACAAAGGAGGCTACGCGCCAAGGGGGGCACCACGGCCTCCTACCGTGCCGCGTGGCCTCCTGGCCTCCTCCACGTCCCACTCCCGCCCGTGACCCTGCGGCTCACCAACACGCTCACCCGCCGCATGGAGGTGTTCGAACCCCTGGTGCCCGGCGAGGTGAGCATCTACTGCTGCGGCGTGACGGTCTACGACCTCTGCCACCTGGGGCACGCGCGGAGCTACATCGTGTGGGATGTGCTGCGGCGCTACCTGCGCTGGCGCGGCTACGCCGTGACCTTCGTGCAGAACTACACCGACATCGACGACAAGATCCTCCGCCGCGCTGCCGAGGAGGGCTCCACGATGGAGGAGGTGAGTGAGCGCAACATCGAGGCCTTCCGCCGGGACATGGCGGCGCTGAACATCCTGCCGGCGGACCGGATGCCGCGGGCCACCGCCAGCCTCGGGGCGATCCGCCACCTGATCGGCGAACTGGTGGATCGGGGGGCCGCCTACTCGGCCGAGGGGGATGTGTACTTCTCGGTGCGCAGCCGGGCCAACTACGGCAAGCTCAGCGGCCGCGACCTCAGCGAGCAGCAGGAAGGGGCCAGCGGCCGCCTGGATGCCGAAGAAGAGGCCCGCAAGCAGCATCCCTGGGACTTCGCCCTCTGGAAGGGTGCCAAACCCGGTGAGCCGAGCTTCCCCTCCCCTTGGGGCCCCGGCCGGCCTGGCTGGCACATCGAGTGCTCGGCGATGGTTCGCGAGGAACTGGGAAACACGATCGACATCCACCTCGGTGGCGCCGACCTGATCTTTCCCCACCACGAAAACGAGATCGCCCAGTCGGAAGCGGCCACGGGAGAACCCCTGGCCCGCTACTGGCTGCACAACGGCATGGTGAATGTGGGCGGCGAGAAGATGAGCAAATCGCTCGGCAACTTCACCACGATCCGCGCCCTGCTCGATTCCGGCGTGCGAGCGATGGCGCTAAGGCTGTTCGTGCTGCAGGCCCATTATCGCAAGCCTCTGGATTTCACCGGGGATAGCCTAGAAGCAGCAGCCACCGGTTGGCGGGGTCTGAATGCGGCCTTGGGGCTTGGGGCACGCTACGCAGGGATTCTGAACTGGAATACCACCCCAGCAGTGGAGGCCGGTGTCAATCCACCTCCGCAGAACCTCCAGGAAGCCCGCAGCCGCTTTGTGTCCAGCATGGACGACGATCTGAACACTGCCGCAGCCCTTGCGGTGCTGTTCGAGCTGGCCAGGCCCCTGCGGGCACTGGCCAACCGCCTGGAGAGAAGGGAACTCCCCCACCAGCCTGAACCGGAGCTGGAGGCCCGCTGGAATTTGCTGGTGGAACTGGCAGGTGTACTTGGACTCGAGGCCGAAACGGAACATGCTGGGCAAGAGGATCTCGGGCCGTCCGAGGAGACGATTGAGCAGCAGATCAAGGAGCGCAGCGCGGCGAAGCAGCGCCGTGATTTCGTTACAGCTGATCGGATTCGCTCCGATCTGCTGAGTCAAGGCATCGAATTGATCGACCGTCCTGGGGGATCAACCGATTGGCTGCGCCGGTGATACTCACCCATTGGCCCACACTGGCGTGAAACATCCCTTTCTCCGGAGGGAGGTGATGATCCCAGGGAAAATCTACTTTGGAGGGCAGGCTATGCGCATCCATAGCTCACACAGAAGCAGGGGAGCGCGCCCAGCGTCAATCCGGAGGAGAGTGATCCTGTGCCCACTCTGTCAGCCAGCGGCGGCGCCAGGCACCTCTTCGGTCTCCACGGCGGCGCCGCTCGCTGAAGTACCAGAGGCAATTCAGGGGATAGGAGAATCGGTTAAAGTGCTCCAGCACAGCATCGCTGCGAATTGTGGCACTGTGGTCGGGGTTGAGTGCTTTCATCTGCTCCTGAAGGTCGGGACAGTGCAACCATTCCACCTCTGGGCATCGACGCAGACGATCAGCGTAGTCAAGATCCTCGCAATAGGCAGGGTAGAAGCCTTCTTCAAACAATCCCACCAAATCCCAGGCCAATGCGGTGAGTGCAAATGCAGAGAATTCCTGCGGATCGGGTAACAGAGGAAGAAACTGGGGGCGATCAGGATTAAGCCTAGTCAGTGCCTCTTGCAGCACACCAGGGGGGAAGACCACATCATTGTTCACGAGAAGAGTGAAGGGAGCCTGTGGAAAGGCCGTAAGAATCTGGTTCCAACTGGCGGCCACGCCCAGATTCCCAAAGGGACGCGCCACTCGAACATGAGCAACTCCAGGGGGAGGCTCAACTTGTAGTTTTTGCAGCAGGAAATCCAGCTTCGCGGCGTCCTGCTGAGTGCCTCCAGATCCGTTGTCCACCAACGCAAGGGTGTGCACAGGTGCATCAAGGCTGAGAAGCAAACGCTCCAAAAGATCTGGCCGGTTTAACACCGGAATACCAAGCACGGGCCAAGCCTCGTAAGGACCCTGAAAACCAGGTTGCACAGATTCCATCAGGCTCCAGAAGTGCTCCACTGGAGCCACATCGGAGCTTCGAGAGGCATAGTTCGCCAAACAGTGCCAAAGAAGAGAATCCCGCAGGCTCTTCCTCAGAGGGTGCGAAGGTAGAGAAGCAAAGAAATCATTGATCCACGAATAAAGAAGCGACCTTGCATTTGCAAGGTCGCCAGAGGATATGCACTTATTGTAGATCCTTGAATAATGTGATGAAAGACTATTTTGATGCAATATCGAGGATAAGGATTAAGGGGGTGCGAAGTTGGATGGAGATCAGTTGAAGAAGAGAGTGTCAGTTCCAGACACCCAGCCACCAGTAGTGGAATCAAAGCCGTATTCATCGCCGCCAATGATTAACAAATCACCATCCTCAGCTCCAGTGATCACGATGCCAGCAGCTTGGAGTTGATCAGCTGTTTGAGGACCACTGAACGTGAGCTGGTCGATGGCAAGATCGTTACCACCAAGGTCGATATTGGTTTCCCTGACCCTGTCTTTAAACAGATAGGTGTCTGACCCTGCTCCACCGAAGATGTCAGCACCCCTTACTCTGCCTCCAAAGACAAGGGTGTCGTCACCATCTCCCGCATCGACGGATGATCGCTTGAATGTGTCAAGCGATCTCATCTTATCTTGACCCTGTCCTAGGGCCATACTTACATCTTTCGCCTCACCATCGGCTCTGATTTTGTCAACACCCTCGCCAGTTTCAAAGACACCACGTAAAGCTCCTGAGAATTCAATCTTGTCATTCCCTGATCCAGTGCTTACCTGGGCGCCAGTGGTGTCTCCGCCAAAAAAGACCTGGTTATTCTGAGCGCTACCAGTAAAGACGGAATTGACAGAGCTTCCATCAAAATTGGTAACCGAGTTCAATCCAGCCTGAACCTCGACAGTAACGTTTTGAAGTGGTAATCCAGGCTGGGGGGGCGTAATTACTACATCCTGCTGGTTGGTTTGGGGCGAAAAGGTGCCAACTACCTGGGTTCCATCTGTCGTGGTGACAGTGAAATCACCGCCACCGCCTCCTGGAACGCCTTGATCAATTGTGGTTGAGAGCCCATTCTAAATCCACCTTTGCACGTTTCAACAAAGTTGACAACCAATTCATCAGGAATCCCTGACAGGCAGCTGGTGGGAGGGGGTGGCGGCTCAAGTGGGCCCAGAGTAACTTGACAGATTGACAGGTGGACTGCTTGGCCGTTGCTTCCAAGCCCGCATCCAGGGAGAGCGAAGCGCTGCATTGTCTGCTCGAGGAGGCCCAACAGGCAGAAGCCGATCAGAGCTGGGACTTCGCGGCTTGTCTCTACCAGGAGGCACTCGGTCTTTCGCCGGCCAATGGGGAGCTGCTCCTGAGGGCTGGAAATGCGTTCTGGTTCAGCGATCAGCCGGCTGAATCCCTGAAGATCTACAGGAAAGCAGCTCAGATCCTGCCTGAGATGGCAGGCCCATACCTCGGTCTTGGCAATGCGCTGCGGGATCTGAATCGATTCGAAGAGGCAGATCGGGCCTTCCGCACCTGCCGCTCTCTTTCCGACCATCCCCTGGGAGCCACTAACCACGCCTCTCTCCTCCTGGGGCTGGAGTGCTACCCGGAGGCCTTCGAGCTGGCAGAACGCCGCTTTGACATCCCAGGATATGAAGGCCACCGCACGCCGACTCCGGTAGGAGGGCCTGCGCTGCCAAGGGCACTGTTGCTTGGAGACACGCTGGAGCAACGGAAAGCCAGTGATCCCGCTGCCCCTGAGTGTGTGGTGGTGTGGACGGAGCAGGGGCTGGGAGACATCCTCCAGTACCTGCGCTGGATTCCTCTTCTCCACCAGAGGCTTTCGCCAAGAGGAGTTGCACTGGTGCTGGAGGTGGAGGCAAGTCTGGAGAGGTTGGTGAAGCATGCCTTCGCCCAGCTGAACCCGGCCCTGTGCGTACGTTCAAAGGGAGCGGTCGAGGATGAAGGAAAGCAAACAGCTAATATCGGGTTGTTGAGCCTTCCGCACTGGCTGGGGGGAGCACCCTGTCCCGGACAGCCACACTCAAAGACAGAGTATCTGAGACCCGCAGGCTGGCGAGAGCGCCCCTGGTTGGAGAGGCCCCCAAGGATTGGCATCACCTGGGCAAGCGGAAAGAAAAGCTCCTCAGCCTTTCAGCTTCGTGAGTACCGCAAAAGGAGCCTGGATCAGTCAAGCCTGGATCGGCTTGTGCGTGGACTCCACGATCTGGGTTGCGAAGTGCTGGCGCTCCAGCAGGGACCGGATTCCGAAAGGGTCGAGAACTGCAACGTGCCGTTGGCAGGCCGCCTGGATCCACAGGGAGATTTCGCTGACACGGCCGAATGGATCCACAGCACGGATCTTGTGATCAGCGTGGACACTTCGGTGGCTCACCTTACCGGTGCAGTAGGCCATCCAGGCTGGATCCTGCTGCCCTGGAGCGCAGATCCTCGCTGGCTGCGTGATCGGTCAGATACGCCCTGGTACTCCAGCCTGCGGCTTTTTCGGCAGCCAGGATCCGGCGAGTGGGAACCGGTGATCGAGGCAGTGCTTCAGGCCGCACGAAAGCAGTTCACCCCCATCTCCACCTCATGGGTCTGAGATGAGGGAAGGCATGTGTACCATGCTGCGGAGAAAACTGTTGTATGCAGATGCAGCAGCTTCCAAAGCAAACCGCTTTTCGACTGTGGCACGGGCCGCGGTGCCTAGGGGGGCGAAGTGGGATGGTTGTTGAAGAATGGCAATGAGCCATTCCGCGAGAGCCTCAGGATCGTTGAATGGAACCAGAAGGCCGTTGTGCCCATGCTGGATCACCTCACTGATCGGGGGATTGGCGGATCCCACCACCACCGCCGCACAGGCCATGGCCTCCAGCAGACTCCAGGAGAGAGCGTAAGGATAGCTGAGGTGAACATGGGCGCTGGTGAGCTGAAACAGACCCAGCAACTGGTGGTGGGCAACATGACCGAGAAAATGAAGGCGATCAAGATCAAGCTGCGGGCCCAGCAATGCAAGCATCTCGCCCCGGTAGCCATCGGGATGGGAAGATGGCTGGCCGTATCCGGGAGAGGTATCTCCCACCAGCACCACCTGCAGGGAAGGGAAACGCCGCATCAGGATCGGGAGGGCTCGCATGAAGGTGCGAAAGCCACGAAGCGGCTCCAGTGCTCGGCTCACGAAGGTGATCACGGGATCACCCTTGGCGAGAATGAGACCAGGCCGGATCTGCAGCCGACGTTGCGGGTTGGGGACGACCTGCTGAAGATCAACCCCCTCATGGATCACATGAAAGCGGCTGCGCAGATGGGGAGGGAAGGTGTTCAGCTGGAAAGAGGTGGGAAGAACAGCGGCATCTGCATCAGCAATTGCCGCCAGATTCATCAGATTCCTCCGACGCCAACGGGCACGCAGGGCGAAGGGAGGGGAACCGAGGTCTGAATCGAAGCCAAAGCCATTCAGGAGAGGAGAGGCATAGAGCTCTGGATAGATCACCAGGGCGGAATGAGGCCAGATCTCTCTTAGATAGAGCGCTTCGCCCCAACCACTATGGACAAGAATCACATCAGGGACATAGCCTTGCTCATGCAACATCTGGCAGAAGCTGGCAACCTTCTCCGCACGGCGAAGAGCCGTTTCCACGACAGGATCAGCTAAGCCTCCGGGGAGCTCGAGTGATTGCCAGCTGTAATGCAGCAGCTGCTCAACTCCACCATGCGTTGCCGCAAAAGCCGAAGGAGACGCACCAAGGCCGCGAACATTCCAGCCAAGCTGCCCAAGGGCAGGTGCAAGGTAGCGGAACTGCGCAGGATAGCTCTGATGGATCAGCAACAGTTCCATGGGGCGATGCTATTACAATCAGAACCAGCCCGCCAACACTGCGCATGTCGCTCTGGAGCCGCCTCTTCGGCCGTCCCGAGAAAATCAGCTGGGGCGAGCCTCCGAGGAGTTCCGCATCCCAGGGCCTGCCTGCGGAGACGCTGCTGGCCGATCCTGCAGCGCCAAGAATCGAAATCGGGAGTCGTCCCCATGTTCAGCCTTGGTCGGCGGGCAGGCTGAGTGCCATTTTCCTTGATTACGCCCATCAGCCAAGCTCCACGCGCCTTGCCGAGGCGCGCCTGGCTCGCCAGTGCCTGTCACAGTTCTGGCTGAGCGCACCGATCGATGAACTGGAATTGCTGTACCAAAGCTCAATTGGTAACAGTTACCGCCAGATGATCAGCGGGGATCTGCCGAAGCAGCCCCTGCTGCGAGAGGAGGAGGAGTGGAAGAACTATCTGTGTCAACGATTATTCAGTGGCTTCCAAAGGCCGGAAACACCCAATATCTTGCTGGCGGTGATGCCTTACATCAGGCCAGGCAAAATGAAGGTGAACCAAGCCGAGCAGGTTTTGCCACGCTGGCTGTTGGAAGATTATGCCAGCTTGTTTGAACCGGAGCTCCTGCCTCGCCTGCGTCGTCCGAATCCGATCAGGCCCGCCCTGGCACCGGTGGGATACTCCCAGCCACTACAGAGTAACCAGATCGCTGTACCCGAGCTGCCACGCCTCTCGCAATTCACGGGAAATCAGGCGCTTGCCTTCACCCGGAACGAAGAATTTCTGAACCGATTGAACGGACTGATCAATCTCCATGTGATTGATCCAAGCGACCTCGAGGTGAAGGAAGAGTTAGCCGGCTTTCGCAGGCAGATAGGGCAGATCTGGCTGGATACTCCCACGGAGCAGGTAGAGGCCCTGTTTCGCAGTTCCTTTGGGGAGCTCTACCGCAAGCTGCTGCAGAGTGGATTTTGCAATTCTCCCCTCTCCACCGAAGATCAGCAAATTCGATTGCATATTGGCCGTTATGTCCGAAACATGAATCGCCCAAAAGCTGTCCAGGCCGTGCTCGCCGTACTTCCCTACTATAAGCCCGGCAAGATTGAATTTGCTGGTGGCGAGAAGTTCATGCCCAGCTGGCTACTGGGGGCGTTGCCGAGCCTCTATGTGAAGGAGTAAGCCACAGCCTACTCATGAAACTCTTTCCAGATCAACCAATACACTAGATAACCCAGGATCGGCAGTAAAGCTGCAGGAGCGAGCGCCAGGAGGGCAAGCCCTGGCGCAAAAGTGGATAACAGAAGAACGCATCCCGCAAGGTACAGCGCAAGTGAGGCAATAAACCAGAACCGGCGAGATTGGAGGAGGTTGAGAGCACGCAGGCGGAAGATCTCCAGTTCCCTGGTGGAGCGTTTCCCTGGGGGCACATATTTCCACCAGGATTGGCCTGCATGATGTCGTGGCATCAGCGGGCGCGCAGGCGCTCAAGATTCCGCCGCTGATCTTCTAACAGCCCCGTGAGCAGGGAAATCACCCTGCGCTCACGCAACTGCAGATCTGCCGTGAGAGACATGCCTGCCTGGAGAGGCACTTCACTGGATGGGAGGGGGAGGCTCTGGCGCTCAAGACGAAGGATGGCGGGGAAATGCAATCCTTCTGCCTGGGTACCCAGAACCTCGGCCTGTTCATCCGGGGTGAGCGCATCAGAGCCGATGCGTTGCACCTTGGCCTTGAGATATCCATACTCGCTGGCAGGGAAGGTGTCGATCGAGAGCTCGGCCTGCTGACCAACTCGCACAAAGCCGATGCTGCGGTTGGGGAGGTAGACCCGTGCCTGCAGATTGTCCTGGGGGACAACCTTGAGGATTGGCTTCGGATCCGCAGCCACCACTACGCTGCCACGGCCCACGTTGAGATCAAACACCTTGCCGGAACTTGGTGCCGTGAGCGTGCCGTATTGGATCTGGAGACGAGCCTCTCGAATCTGACCCTCCAGCTCACTGATCTGGCGGAGATTGGCTTCGATGCTGCTGCGGAGGTCTACATCGGTAACAGATCTGGTATTGACGAGCTGGGATTGGAGCCGGGCGATCTCCTCCTGTTCCTCAGCAACCTTGGATCGAAATTCCTGCACGTTATTGCGGGCTTCCAACAGCTGCAACTCACTCACAGCACCGGTGGAAGACAGTTGCTCATAGCGCTGGGCGATATTGGTGTAGGTAGCCAGAGACTCGCGATAGCCAGCCAGGCGGGTTTCACTCTTGCGCAATTCCTGACGAGCGGCAGAGAGTCTGCTTTGGAGTTCAAGGTTGCGGTCGTCCAGCTGGCGAAGTTGATTCGGGGTGAGTCCCGAGCGGGCAGACTGCTCTCCCAGGGTGGCGCGGGCCACGCTGTTCTCGTTGAGCAGGCGTTGACGGATGCTTTCGGCAGCTGCGAGGCGACTGCGTGCCTGGCGCAGATCAAAGCGCACCAAGGGCTGACCCTGACGCACGAGTTCCCCCTCTTTCACGAGCACGACATCCACCTGACCATCCACCGGAGATTTCACCTCCTTCACCGTGCTGGAAGGTTCCAGTTTCCCCTGCACGGCAATGGTTTCGGAGATCGGGGCCACCAAAGCCCAGACCCCCACAGCAGTGATGCTGCCCACGGCCGTCCACACAAGCAGGGAGGAGGTGCGGTTGCTCTTGCGAAGAAGAACCGGTTGGGAGAACGACCAGGCGGAACGGTTAGGGGACTGTTGGGATGACTGAACCGAACCGAAGGGATGGGTGGTGAGAGCGGTGGAAGGAGGATCCCCGGAGTCGGGGGTGGTGGAGCCAGGGCCCGGGGGGAGGGTGGCTGTGGATGAAGGTGCAGGGGCAGAGGCATCTCCCACCAGGTCCACCCGCACGGGGATCACCTGGTCGGATGGTTGGGGCAAGCGCGGCTGCCTGGCATGTGGAGCCCTGAGCCAGGAGACAGTGCCTTCAAACCAGCGCACGAGGTGGTTGGCGGCATCGGCAGGATCATGCCCCGGGGGGGTGGATCGGGGGGAGGAGGACATCAGGCAGCACCCTCCTGGTTCTGGCTCTGGAAAAGGGCGTAATACCAGCCACGCCGCTGCATCAGCTGACGGTGGGAACCCATCTCCATCACGGCACCCTGCTCCATGAGCACGATGGTGTCCGCCGGACGCACGGTGGAGAGGCGATGGGTGATGAAGAACACGGTGCGGCCGCGGAAGGCTTCGAAGAGATTGATGCACACCTGCCGCTCGGTATTGGCATCGAGAGCACTGGTTGCCTCATCGAGGATGAGCATGCGGGGGTTCTGGAGAACGGCCCTCGCGAGGGCGAGGCGCTGACGCTGGCCGCCTGAGAGGCCAGCGCCGCGCTCACCCACGCTGGAGTTGTATCCCTGGGGCATCTGCATGATGAAATCATGGGCGCAGGCAATCCGGGCGGCCCGGATCATCTCGGCGGCGGTGGCATCCGGCTTCACCATCAGAAGATTGTCCTTGATTGTTCCGTCGAAGAGAAGGGAGTCCTGGGGGACCACACCGATCTGGCGGCGCAGGGAATAGAGCTCAACCTTGGAGATGTCAAGGCCATCAAGGATCACCCGGCCCTGCAGGGGGCGATAAAAGCGCGGCAGGAGTTTGAGCAGGGTGGATTTTCCACTGCCGGAGCCACCCACAAGACCCACGAAGGAGCCAGCCGGTATCTCGAGATTGATGGCGTCGAGAATCAAAGGCCCTTCTTCCCGGAAACGGAAAGCCACATCCACGAACTGCACCCTGCCTTCGAGGGGCGGCATGGGTATGGCCTGGCTTTCCTCTTCCGTCTGCTCGGTGGGGCGATCGACGACATCAGCCACCATGCGGAGTGCCTGGCTATTGAACTGGAAGGTTTGCCAGGTGGAGACCAGCTGAGTCAGGGGGCCATTGATGTAGCCGGAAATGATGCGAAAGGCAAAGAACGCTCCGATGTTGAAACGACCCTCAAAGATGAGCCAAACGGCGACAGCGGATACGAGCAGCTGGTTGAGATGTCCGAGAAAAGCAGAAAGGTTGGCAACAGATTCCTGGGTGATCTTGAGCTTGAAATCCTCCCCGATGTAGCGGGAATAGCGATCGAGGAATTCCCAGCGTGTCTTCAGCTCGGCGTTCTGGGATTTTATGGTTTGGATGCCAGTGATCGCTTCGTTGAGAAAACTCATCGCCCGCACCGACTGACTCATGGAGCGGCGGATCTGGCTGCGCACCACCGGGTTGCTCACCAGGGCCAGGGCCAGCACCAGCGGCAGGGTGGAGAGAGCCACCAGGGTGAGCAGGGGGCTGAGGGCGAGGAGAACACCGATATAAAGAAAACTGAAGCCGAAATCGATCAGGGTGGGCAGAGTGCGGCCGAGCAGAAACTCCCGCAGCCTGTCGAGCATGCTGAAATAGAAGGTGATCTGGCCAACTGGGCGGCTGTCGAAGAAGTTCTGGGGCAGGCGCACCATCTGATCAAGGATGGTGGACTTCGTATCCTGATCGATGCGATTGGCAGTCTGGGTGAAGATGAAGCTGCGCAGCGTGGTGAGCAGGCTCTCCACCACGGCAGCCAGCAGCATCACAGCACTGATGCTCAGCAGAACACCCATGTTCCTGCTGGCGAGCACGGAGGTGATCAGCACCATCAAGCCGAGTGGGAACACGAGCTTGAGGATGTTGATCACCACCGAAACCAGGAGCACCTCCACGAGTTCCCGCCGGTGGGGGCGAAGGAAAGGGAGATACCAGCTCCAGCTGAAGTTCTGCTCCTTCGCCTGCGGCTTGCGCTCGAAGAGAAGCAGTTCGATCTCACCACCTTCATGGGTGATGAGATCGGAAACGGGTACCCGCAGCGCACCCAGGGAGGCTTCGAGCACCCGAGCGTGTCCATCGGGGTCGACGCCATCGAGGAGGCCGAAGTGACCGTTCTGGTGAAGCAGGGCGGGGGTGGGAACCCGGGCGAGGCGATCAGTGGGAACGCGGGTGAGCACCACGCGCAGGCCAGCGGTGTCCAGGATCTGGCCCAGATTCACCAGGTTGAGTTCGGGCTGGCGCTGGAGGATCGCGTCCACCTGATCGGCAAGGGCATCGCGGTTGAGCGGCAGCCCGAAGAATTCCGCCAGGGCCCGGCAGAGGGCCATGGGGATCTCGCGGGGACCGGTGGCACGATCCAGGGCCAGCACGCCGCGCTGGCCGGAAGCCCTGGCAGCTGGAGGTTCGGGTGAGGGGCTGTAGGGAGCGGAGGGCACCACCTCGGCGAGCACGGCCGGGCGCAGGGGCTCGGTACCCAGCACGATCGGTGCCTGCTCCTCAGGCGGAACGGCAACGCCCACCAAGCGAAGCCAGGGGGCATCGGTGGCCAGGGGAGGGAGGGGCCGCTCACTCCAGGTTTCGGCCAGAGGGAGGCCGCTGCTGGCGTACCAGCGAAAGCCTGGTGGGAGGTTGAGCTCGGAGCCTCCCCCCGGCACGAGGCTGCGCAGCCTGACCTGGTCTGCGGCCAGGGGCCAGTCGTCGAGGAGGGCCTCGCCGAGGGGATCGCGCCGGGCGAGTGCGACGAGCACGGCATGGAGTTCGGCCCCGCAGGTGTGGGTCTGGAACCAGGCGCGGCAATCGGGATAGGCCTGGAGGAGATCGCGAAAGGGTGCTGCTGGGAGGAAGAGGGCCTCCACATCCGTGGCGGCCCTGAGGTGTTCACAGGCCTCCCGGCGGAGCAGACCGGCCCAGCCCGCGAGAGACCCGGGGCCGAACCGCTCGAGCGTGCGGAGCCCCCGCCCCTCCCGTGAGGGGCCGAGGCTGCGCACCTGGCCACTCGAGATCAGAAGAAGGCCCTCAGGGAGCACATCGGGGCGAAGGAGGGTCTGGCCGAGACGGAAGCGGCGGGGTTCGAGCAGGGGATCGAGGACATCGGCCTGCGCGGCCGGCAGGGTGCTGAAGGGCTCGAACTCGCGCAGGAGGCCATAACGGCTGCGGGTGGCTTCCGGGGAATCGGGCATGGGGATCAGGGATCAGTACGCTGCACGAAACCCTGCGCCGGGGGCGACAGGGGCTCTTCCTCCAGAAGGGCGAGCAGGGGAGCCAGGGAGGGAAGGGGCTCACCCTCCAACAGCAGCCGCACGCGATCCTGCACCCACTCCTCGAACATTTCGCCCATCATGCGCGAGCGCACCCGATCATTCAACTGGGCCGGGTGGTGTTCCTCCAGGCGGAGCACCACCCAGGAATCCTCGGCCTGAAAGGGAGGCCAGAGCTGGCCGGGGCGACCCACCCTCAGCCTCTGCACGAAGGTGGCATGGCCGGCGGCCAGGGGCAGAGGCCCCACGCGGCCGCCGCTGCGGCGTTCGAATCCGGTGGAGTACTCAGCTGCGAGTTCGGCGAAGGAGGCTTCTCCCGCTTCGAGGCGATGGTGCAGCTCTTCAGCAAGTTCCTGGCTCGGCACGCGCAGGAGGGAGTACACCACCTGATCGAGCGCGAGCTTGCGCTGCAGGAAGCGGGTTTCCACCTCGTTCTGCCAGCGCCGCTCGCGGAACAGACGCAGGCGATGGTCGCGGGTGGCGCGGAAGGAGAGGTCTGCAAAGGTGAGATGCCGGCTCTGGAGCAAAGCCTGCATGGCCTCATCCGTGCGTACCCCCTGCTGCTCGAGATAGGCACGGACGAGAGCCTTCTCCTGCTCGGGCGGCAGGGGAATGGCCTCCACCAGCTCCTCGAGGATCCAGGCGCGGGCCAGCGCGGGCCCAAGGTCTTGGCGCAGGAGGAGGCGATTGGTTTCCGCGAGGGAGAGGAAGGGCCGACCCGGGGCGAGCTCCACCACGGGGGCTTCGGGGAGGCCGGAGAGGGGTTCCGGCATGGCCCGCTGGAGCCGGGGCTCTGGGGTGCTGCTCATGGGATGGCCGGCTCGCGCAGGGGCAACTGCAGGCGGGCGAAGGCGTCGGCCATCTGAGCGCAGCCCCGCTCGCGGCTCCAGGTGGTGCGGGCGTAGGCAAATGCGGCGTTGCTCATGGCCTCCCAGGTGTCATCGGAAGCATGGAGGCGCCGCACGGATTCGCACCACTCAGGGGGAGTACGGGCCAGGAACACCTCCTGGCCATGTCGCAGGCCGGTGGCTTCCGCAGCGAGTGGGCTGAGCACCTGGGGGATGCCATGGGCGGCGGCGGCCACCACCTTGCCCTTGATGCCGGCGCCGGAGCGCAGCGGTGCGAAGAAAATGCGGTGGCGCTCGTACACCTGGGAAGCCTCGGCGATCCAGCCAGCCGCCACCACACCGGTGTGGTCGCCCCAGCAACGGGCCAGGTCTGCGGAGAGTCCGCTGCCATAGAGGTGCAGGGTGAGGGTGGGCATCTCCTGGAGCAGCAGGGGCCACACCTGCTCGAGGAAAGCCTGCACGGCATCGCGGTTCGGGGGATGGCCATAGCTGCCGAGAAAGGCAAGGCCGCTGCGCCCCTCGAGGGGAGCCGGCCGGGGCGGGCCCTCCACCACCCAGGGGCAGGGGGCGGTGGCAGCTGCGCCAAGGGTTTCCGCCTCGATCACACCCCGCTCCACTTCGGAATAACTGAAGGTGAGGTTCACCTGCCGGATCACCTCGAGCTCCTGCCGCTTCACCTCCTCCACCGCAGCGAGGGCCGCCCGTGCGGCCTCGCCGCCAAGCTGCTCGGCCCGTGCGGCGCGGAGCTGCCGGAGGTAGTGGAGATCGGCATTGCAGAAGAGGAGTTTTGCCTGGGGGGCATGGCGCTGCAGAAGGGGCAGGGCGGTGAGGGCCACGGTGTAGCGGGTGAGGTACACCAGATCGAATTCCGGCCCGCGCTCCTGGAGGAAGCGCTCGAGAGAGAGCACGAAGGGGGCATGCAGCAGCTCGATGCCGCGGCGCTGGAGATCTTCGCTGTAGTTCCCCAGCCAGGCGAGGTTGAGAGGAAGGAAGGAGATCTTCCAGCCCAGCGCCTGCACCAGCTCCATCTCCACCAGGGCTGCATGGCTGCCGGCATCCCGATCGGGGCGCGGAGTTTCGGCATCGAGGAAGAGAGCCCGGCCGAGGATGCCCCGGTCCTTGATGTTCTCCACCTCGTCACGGCTGGGCTGCTCGGGCCCCTGGAAGGCTGCCTCCCATTTGGTGCGGAAGAGGGGAGCATGGAGCTCCTGGTAGCGCTTGAGGCCGGAGGCGGTGGCCGGATCGGTGCCGTTGCTCACCCCTTCGTGGTGGATCACGCGGGCCAAGGGGGTGTAACGCACGCTGAAGCCGGCCTGGCGCACCTTGAAGGCGAGATCGGTGTCTTCGTAGTAGGCGGGGGAGAATTCGGGGCTGAAGCCGCCGAGCTGGTTCCAGAGGTCGCGGCGGATGGCGAGGGCGGCACCGCTCACGTAGTCCACCTGGCGGGCATAGGCATGGCGGGGATCGTGGGGATTGCCGCCACGGCCGTAGTTCCAGGGTTCGCCGTTGCCCCACACGATGCCGCCGGCCTCCTGCAGGGTGCCGTCGGCCATGATCAGCTGGGCCCCCACCAGGCCGGTGTCGGGCCAGCGCTCGAAGGGGTCGAGCAGTTCCTCCAACCAGGCGGCGCACGGTTCGGTGTCGTTGTTGAGCAGCACCACGAGGCTGCCCCGGGCTTCGGCCACGCCACTGCAGCAGGCCTGATTGAAGCCGCGGGCGAAGGGATGGCGCACCAGCCGCACGCCGGGGGCTTCGAGAGCAAGGGCCTCGGCGGTGCCGTCGGTGGAGCCGTCGTCCACCACCACCACCTCGAAGGGCACGCGGGTGGGGGCGTAGGCGAGGGCCGCCAGGCAGCGGCGGGTCACGGGGTAGTGATTGTGCACTGGGATCACCACCGTCACCAGCGGGTCGGTGGCCAGGGGCAACTGCAGGGGGCGACGGCACACCGGACTGCCGTCCGGCCCCGGCTCGGTGGGCTGGAAGGCGGAAGGAAGTTCCTCGCGGCGGAGGGGATGCTCCAGCAGCCGCTGGAGCAGGGGCAGATCCTCAGGGAGAGCAGTGCCGTGGGCATCGGCCCAGGCCAGCCAGGTGTGGAGGCTGCGGTAGCGCTCGCGGGCGAGGGGGGAAAGCTGATCAGGGAAGGGGGGGCGGCTGTACACCTGCAGCGCATCCCAGGGGGTGAGCTGGAAGGGCACCAGCTCGAAGCGCTGATCGAGCACCTCACCGGAGGTGGTTTCGAGCTGGAGATGGTGAACGGCACCGTCCCAGCAGGGCGAAGGCAATTCGAGCTGGAAGGGCCAGGCAGCGGCCGTGGGGGACTCCGGGGGGGAAAGCTCCAGGGCCACGCTTCCATCGATTCGCAGCAGCAGGGTTTCGGTGCCCCTCCCCCAGCCGGCAAGATGGGGGCCATTCAGCCCGGTGAGCCCCCCGCCGCGGGCAGGGCCGTGCTGCCGCTGCTCCTGCAGGAGGCGGTACAGATCGGCATCGATCCGCAGCGGACTGCCCGGCACCTCCCATTCCCGCGCCGGATCGAAGAACAGCCGCAGCACGAGGCCCTGGGAATAGGGCGGCAGGGGATGGGCGGCAGACCACCAGAAGCGGAAGCCACAGGGAAGCTCAAGGCCCTGCTCCAGGAGATCGGGGCGGGGTTGCTGGGGGATCAGCTCGGCCACGGGAGTGGCGCTGCCGGGCTGGAGCAGATCCTCCAGCAGCAGGTGCAGCACAAGAGGTGAGGCAGGAGCAGGAGGCCAGCGACACGCCCAACCCACCAGGCCCTGCACGGCATGCACGCCCTCCAGGCGCCCGAGAAAGGCTCCACGGCGGAGCTCAGCCAGGGCCATCGGCAACTCGGAGGCCATCGATTTCCATGTTGGAATCGGAAGCCAAGACCTTATGTGCCGCTGCCGCTGTGTCGCCTGCCTCTCGCTCCCCCTCTGCGGCCGAGGCTGCCGGGCCCGGGGTGTGGTTGCCGCTGGGGAAACTGCGCAGCCTGCCCCTTTCGGCAGAGGTGCTTGTGGCACTGCTGGAGGAGCTGCGCAGCACCTCCTGGCCTGAACCGATGAGCCTCGCCAGCCCGGCAAGGCTGGCGGCGGAAGCCGCGAATCTGCTCTCCGAGCAGCTGCGGGAGGCCCTGGAGCACCATCCTCCGGCTGAGTGCCTGGCAAGGCTGGAGAGGCTCGAGCGGCAGGTGAACACCCTGGTGGCTCTGCAGCCGGCCCAGGCCGCAACGCTGTGGGAACGCTTCGGCGCCCTGCAGGCACAGGTGATCGCCCGAACCCATGGGGCGGTGTTCTGCGCCGAGGAGGATCTTCGCCCCCGCGCAGAGGAACGGGCCGCGTTGTGCTGGCAGGCCCTGCAACGGCTGCAGGGGGCCTACGACCGGCCCTGGCTACCGCCGGAGTGGCTGCCGGTGCTGGAGCAGCAGCTGGTGCAGGAGGGCGCTCTGCTCTGGGAAACACAACCTGGCGATGAGGCACCGGAGCGATGCCTGGATCTGTATCTGCGGCTGGCGGAGCTGCTGGATCCGGTGCCCGAGTGGGTGCTGGGGGAATGCCGGCGGCGGATGGAAAGCGGATTGAACGCTGTTCTGGAGGGGGATGATATCGATGCGAGGCAGCTGGTGCCCTGGCTGGCAAGGCTGCAGAGGATCCCGGTGGCGGAGGAGCGGAGCGCCAGCTTCGAGGCGGCGATTCTGCGGGCCCGGCTGAGCCTGGAGCTGCTCCAGATCGGCCCCCGGCCGCGCATGGGGCCGCCACTGGAGCTGGTGGAAGCGGAATGGCTGGGGGAAGCTCCGCTGCAGCTGGTGGTGGCGAACAGCGAAACTCCGGCGGAAGGATGCTTCAACCTGGCCCCTTTTCTGGACGGCGATCTGGAAGGAGCCCAGGCCGCGCTCGAAGCGTTCCTGGCAGAGGAGGCACAACCGGAGCGCGAAGCACTGGAGCCGATCACCAGCCTGCTGGAGGGGCTGGCACAGGAGCCGAGGGCCCTCCCCGCCAGCGCTGCGGCGGTGCTGGCTTCGATCGCGGGCCAGTGGCAGCGGAACCTCCAGCAGGCTCTGCCCCCCCCGGAGGAGGTGAATTGGCTGGAGGGGGCAGTGGTGGAACTGGAGGCCACGGAACTGCAGCTGCTGCAGCTGCTGGTGGAGCAACGGCAGGGCGTGGAGGAAGCACTGCTCGAACTGCGCCGGCGCCATCACGACACCGCCTTCTGGGACGTGGAGGAACGCCCAGAACCGGGTGTGCCGGCCACGCCGCTGGAGGTGTTGCGGGAGTTCCATCGCCGCGGTGGGTTCTATCCCAGCTCCCATGCGCCGATGGAGAGCCTGCTGCGCTGGGCCCAGCCGGCGCTGGCGGCGCTGGGGAGTTCCACGGGTTGGAGCGAGGACGCAGAGGTGGCAGCCCTGTGGCTGCCGCTGAAATGCGGGAACGGGCCCCTGGCGGGCATGCCCGGCACTGCGAAGGTGGCCCGGGCCGCACTGGCGGAGCTGCTGGAGGGCCTGGCAGGGCAGGAGGTGGTGTTCGTGGGCCACGCTGGCGAGGCGTGGCGGCAGGCCCACCGGCAGGGGGAACTGTTCAGCGGAGAGGCCTTCGGGCTGCGTTGCCTGGAGGGGCCCGCGAGCCGCCATCCAAAGCGCCCAGCCGCAGGCTTTGAGGACAGCCTGGCGGAGTGCCTGGAGGCCGTGGAAGCCCTGCAGCGGGAGAGGCCGTTTGGTGTGCTGCTGGCGGACTGTGGCGCCTACAGGCTGCCCCTGGCTGTGGCCATGCGACAGCGCTTCGGGATCCGCACCGTTTGCGGCGCGGGGTGCCTCACTGGCGCAGTGCCAGTTTCACCTGCAGAAGCATGAACCCCAAGCCCATGCTGGATCACACCGGCTTGAATGGCTCCCACACCCCAAGGCCATCCCTCCAGGGGATGGGCATCGATCTCCGCCACTGCAGCCGTTGACAACAACAGACGTTCTGATGGTGGCCGATGGGGAGCGCCTCTCGCTTGGCTGCATGGTGGCGGCGATCATTGCGCGGAAATCGTTTCCGGAAGCACGCTTTCACTTTGCCGTGCCTGGGGATGCTCCGTTTGAGCTGGAGCTGCCGGAAGACACACTCGAAGCGCTGGAGGTGAAGCTGTTGCCCTTCTCTCCAAGGCCCATGCAGGTGGAGGGCAGGCCCTACCGAATCCTCAACAAAGTTCGAGCACTGGCGGCATTCGGCGGCAAGCCGGTGCTCTTCTGTGATTCCGATCTGTTCTTTCTACGCTCCATCCCTGCGGATTATCTGATCGGCCGCACGGTGCCGGCTGCCACCCCCGAACACGGCCGCCACAACTTCCCCTGGGAGAGGCTGTACAGCCAGTTCAACCTCTGCGTGCCCGGTTTTCAGGTGCTGTGTGGCAGCGGTGAATCCAGCCCTCCCTGGTTCAATGCCGGCATGGTGTACGCCCCCAATGCGGCGGCTCTGGCCGGAGAGTGGGAGCGGATCTGCCTGGCCGTGAACGAATGGGAGTGGGTTCCTGAGCGCTGGCCCTACCTCGATCAGATCGCTCTGCCACTGGCGATGGCGAGCCTTTCGCCCTGTGCACGGCTCACGGAGGCCGCCGTGCTCGACAGCAGGCTCAACCAGAACCTGTTCCATTGGATGGAGGATCAGAGCTATGCCGCCCACGGTTTTGGAGTACACCACCACGGACGAGTTTCGCTGATCAAGAGGTATTTCCCCCGCATCCTCATGTGGCTGCGCGACGACTACCCCTTGCTCGACATTCTGCTGGAACGCTACAGCCTCTATGATGACCTTCAGAGCAGGGTAGAGGGATGAGCCCACACACGCTGGATGCAGATCATTGGCAATCCGTGATCGCAGCCCATCCGCTCGAAAGCCACGACCCTGCCGAATGGCTGCGCTACGGCGCAGCGCTGTTGCACACGATCGAGCCCGGGCCGGCACAGGCACGCCAGCAGCAGCAGGCGGCCCTGGCGTTTGTGCAGGCGCAGAAGGAGGGAGCCCCGGAAGCCGAAGTGCTGCAAACCCAGAAGGCCGTGCTGCGGCGCTGCGTGCAGGAGGCCCTCGCCGCGGCAGAGATCGTGCAACCCTGACCAGAAGCACCAAAGGCGCGAAGGGATCAGGAAAAAACCGATAGAATCCCTTCACATTTCGCCCCCTCCCCCCCCCTTGAAGCCTGACGGCCTACGCCTCTTCCTCGAGGCGGTGCACAGGGATCCATCTCTTCAGGCGCAAACGCGGGAAGCTCCCTCCCTGGAAGCCCTGGCCCTGATCGCAGTGGAAGCAGGGTTCAGCATTCGCACTGCGGATGTCCAGCTCTGGGCCCACGATCCCGCATTCGATGCGCCCTGGTGGCCCTGGGCCCAGGCAGACCGCCAGGAACGCAACCGATTCTTCCGGGGCTTCCGCCCAACGGTACAGTGAATCGGGAATGAAGAAGTTGATGGTGCAGAGTGCAGATCGCCCGGCCCTGATGCCCAGCGAAGGGGTTCTCGCTCTGCATGATGCCAGCACCACCTTCCGCCGCTTCGACGACTTTCTGCCCCTGCTGGCCGTATTCCTCCAGCAGGGAGCGCTGCTGGGAGAAGTGGTTCAGGTGAGCCGGGCCCTTGGATTTCTGGAGCCGCTCACGGGGGAGCACATCCCACCGGAAGCCATCCATTTCCAGGCACCGAACTACCGCGAATCCCTGATCGCCAACGGCCTGTTGAGCCGCAATAGAGCTGTACTAAGGGTGCTGGAGCGCACCTACGGTTCTCTGGAATCTCTGCAGAACCTGGATATCTATCTCGTGGAGGCACTCACAGGATTTGCGCTGTGGATGAAGCGGCATCTCGGCAATGATCATCTGATCTGCAGTGAATTCCTGGAAGATGCAGACCACAGCTTCTCCGATATCCCCCATCAGGATCTGTGCGATCTGAGCTTCTCCGATGCTAGCTTCGACCTTCTGCTGTGCAACGAGCTGTTTGAGCATGTGCAGGATCTGGATCAGGCCTTCCGGGAAATTGCCCGGGTGCTCCGGCCTGGAGGCCGGCTGTTGGCTACCTGTCCGCTTGCCTTCGGACAACAGGATGCCATCGTGAAGGCCATCCATAACCGTGCAACGGGCAAGGCGGAGCTGCTGGAGGAAGCGGAATTCCACGGAGATCCCGTGCGGCCTGAACAGGGAGCTCTGGTGTACCGGATTCCGGCGTGGGATGTGCTGGAGCAATTCCAGGCTGCCGGCTTCAGCGAAGCGGTGATCCACCATGAAGTGGCCTGGAAGCACGGTGTGCTGGGCTCAGACCTGCCAGGAGTGCTGGTGATCGAGGCGCAGCGCTGAACCGATGCCCAGAGACCCGCTGGCCTGGTTACCGCTACTCCGCCACTGGACTCGCTGCCTGGGGGCGGGCGGCGAAGCAATCAGCCGGCTGGGTGATCTGAGCGATCTGCCCGATCTGGACCTCACGGCACTGCTGCCAGGCGGGCCAGGCTGGGCGGATGTGCAGCGCAGCCTGCAGCACGATCCGGAGGGCTGTTTTCGGCTTCTGTACTACGGCCTGGCACTGCGGGGGCTGGAGGCGCTGCCTGCCCCGGAATTGCTGGTACCGGAAGGGAGCGCCGAGCCGCCTGAGATCAGCGTGCTGATCCCGGTACACAACCACTGGGCGATCACACACAATGCGCTGCGCAGCCTGGTGGCGATGACCAACAGCGTGCGCTTCGAGGTGATCCTCGCCGATGACGCTTCTAGTGATGCCACAATCCAGATGGTGCGTCAGCTGCCCTGGCTGCGGGTGTGGCGATCCGAGCGAAATCGAGGCTTTCTAGACACCTGCAATGCTGCAGCAGTTATGGCCCGCGGTGACGTGTTGCTGCTGTTGAACAACGACACCCTAGTGGGGGATCAAGCGCTGGACCAGATCTGGTCGACCTTCCAGCGCCGTCCGAAGGCGGGCGTGGTGGGGGCAGCATTCTGGGGGGCCGATGGCTACCCACAAGAAGTGGGCGGAATTGTTTGGGCGAGCGGGCAGGTGTGGAACCATGGGAGAGGATTTCCTCCCATGCGCTGGTTCGCACTAGAAGGAGAACGACATTGCGACTACGTGAGCGGCTGCGGCCTCTCTATCCGACATTCGCTCTGGCAACAGCTGGAGGGATTTGATCCACTTTACCGGCCGGCCTATGCCGAAGACACAGACCTATGCTTACGCGTGCGGCAGGCAGGGCACGAAGTTTGGGTACAACCTCAGGCACGGATTCTGCACTTGGAGGGGCTAAGCCATTCACGAGATTCCAACCAAGGCATGAAACAGCACCAAGCAGTCAACCTGCTGCACCTGAAAGAACGATGGCAGACTTATCTCGATGCACAACAGCCGCCGGAGGGGTTGCCATGGCTACTTGCAGCAGACCGGGGGCTACTGGGTCGTCCGCTAGCAGTGCTCTTGGAACCGGCACTTGAAGCAAAAAGCATCTGCATGCAGCTGGGATGGGCACCCTTGGTGGTTGATGAAAGGTGGTCGTTTCAATGGCTGGTACAGCATCTCAATGGGCCTCTATTGCCTGAGATCGCCTTGGTGGGCGAGCCGCCTGCAGGATGCCCGATTCCTGAGGGCTGGATGCAGCGAGATTATCCAGCTCAGCTGCCGCAGCGTAGTTCGGCTTCAAAGCTTCGTCTTCCTGGATTGCCTGGCTGGGATCGGGAGGATCTGCGAGTGCTTGCCAGCAGTACAGGACTCCATCCAGATGGTTGGCTCGAGACCGACAGTCGTATTGTTGTGGAGCGAATGAAGGAATCCAGACCGACAGAAGCCCTGCGAATCCAGCTCTATCTTCCAGAGGAAGGGCCGGAAGGAGCCGCCTCTCGCGCACAAATCAAATTCGAGTCCGAAGCAAAGTCTCTGCATGTGATTCTACAAGAAGGCTTGAACAATGTGAATCTACATCCTTCAAGAGATGCAGACACTTGTCTTGTTATCAACATAAAGAGCCAGTCGGTGATTAGACCCAAGGATATGCAGGATCAGCGGCAACTGCTGGCCGTGCTTGCAGACATAGGAATGATAGAAGAAGGATAGCGGCCGCCGGGCTCGGGCTCACTCTTTTTATATTCGCTGATTAAAGTCATGCACAGAACCCACCACAAGTCGCTCGCCTTGCCTCTGCCGCACCCGCTCGTATCAAATCATACACAGACAGGAACACTGTTTATGGGCAGAGAGATTGGCTTATGCTGTTACCAATTCCCCAACCCTGTTTCCCGGTCATTGCCCTAGTGTCGGCTGCTCTCCCATACAGCAATATCCAGCAGAAACTGCTTCTTACTCCGGCTGAGCCTGAACTGTGGCTGGAACTCGAGCGGGCTCTACCAAATTCACCATCACAGATCTCTCAGGCCTCCCCCTCACGCACTCATGAGCCCCGGCAGCGGCCAGTCTTGGGCCTATCTGCGGCTCAGCAGAGCAGCAGAGAAGCACCCTCGTCCTCGATCAACTCGATCAGCTCAACGAGCCACCGCCCGATCCACCTGCGTTTCCACCCGACTGGAACACATGAAGTCGATGAGGTGCGCAATGAGCAACTCCGAGAGTTGCACATCCTAACGCGAGCCTGTCAGTTTGAAGCCGTGCTGAACAGGCTGGGCCGTGAACTGGTCGAGCCTTTGGCAACTATGCTACTGCCGGCCGAATCCTACGGACTTGGCCATTGGGCCTATGAACAGGAACGGTTCGAAATGGCCGCATTGCTGCTCAAGGCCGTGGTGGCAGCCGGACAGGAAGCTGGCGATCTTCGACCTTGGGCCAAGCTGTTTCTTGGGCTTAGCCGGCGAGAGCTGGGGCAAATCATTCTTGCTAGGGAGCAGCTCTCGGACCTTTGTCTTCAGCACCCCAGCCATGAGACAGCTTTTCATGCACAAGTAGCCCTTGCCTGGCTTAATCTCAACGCAGGGGAGGTGAAGCAAGCGACAGACAGGCTGGAGACCCTGCTCCTCTCTCCGATGGCCGCAACGAACATCGGTGAACTCGATATAATAGGTAGAGTTCTCTCCACCCTTGAATGGTTGGGAACCAACCCCCGGGAGAAGATCAGTCATACCGTGGATCGCGCCAGCAGCGATGGGGTGGTGGCAGCGATTGATCGCATCCAGCTGAGCCGCTGCGGCCAGATGCTTCAGGTGGAGGGATGGATAGTGGATCCTGGGCAGCAGTTGCGTGATCTTTTCCTAGTTAGGGGCGAACGGGTATGGCGCCTCAATCTCGGCCAAGCCCGCTACAGCGCGCGGCCTGATTTGGGGGACGTACTCACACGCTGTGGCGGCGATTGTAACCTTCATCCCGGCCTGAGAATCAACCAGCTCTCCATGCCGGAAGAAGCCATAGCCCTACAGGGGGGAGAGGCAGCTGAGCTGTTTGTGATATTGTCCAATGGCAGTCAATTTTGCCTACGCCGCACCATACAAGGATGCGAACTCAGCACTGCGTTCATCAGGGAGGCCTTGGATGCCGCAATCCAGGAACCCTGCCGACTGGTATCAGCCAATCTGCTTCATCGAGCCAGGGAGCTCTGGAGCACAGCTCTACATAAAAGACTGGAAAAATCCCCAGAACATAAGCAATTTGGCACATCGGTAAGCCAGCCTGAATTGAGTGTAGTGGTACCACTCTATGGCCGGGTAGACTTCATGGAATACCAGCTTAATTGGTTCAATGCTTGGAGTCGCCGCAAAGGAGCTGATCATGCACAGCTACAGCTTATCTATGTGCTCGACGATCCACGGTTGAAACAGGAATGCATGGCTTTAGCGAAACGCTGCAACACACTCTATTCCATGCCCTTTGAGTTGGTGCTGAATCCGGAGAACCTAGGCTTTGCGGGCGCAAATAACAGGGGTGCCAGTTTTGCTAAAGCTCCCCTTTTGCTGCTGCTCAACTCCGATGTATTACCAGCGCACGATGACTCCCTGGAACTCATGCTCAGAGCCATGCAGCAACACCGAGGCAGAATTGGAGCCCTAGGAGCGAGGCTTCTCTTTGACAACGGAGCCATCCAGCACCAAGGTATGGCGTTTGTAAAAGAGGAGGATCTAGATGGTGAGTTAGGCCGTGTCTGGCTGAACGATCACCCGCTCAAGGGCGTGAAGATTGAACAGAGCCCTAAAGCGTGCCAAGCTTTACAGGAGGTGGAAGCAGCAACAGCCGCCTGTTTACTTGTGGAAAGAGATCGATGGATGGCCATCGGTGGATTGAGCACCCACTACATCGTGGGGGATTTCGAGGATTCCGATTTCTGCATGAAGCTCCGAACGGAGGGATTGCCTAGCCTTGTAGACTTGGCAGCTTGCTTCTATCACTTGGAACGGCAAAGCGTAGACCTAGCGAGCAACAGCGCTACCATAAAAGCCAAGTTGGTGGCAGCCAATGCCATCACCCACCACCAGCGCTGGTGCAGCACCATTGAACGACTTCACCAAAGCGAAATACATCTATGAGAGTGCTGTATTTAGTTCATGGGCATCAGCAGTTTTTGGTTGGTGGAGCAGAGAATGCAGCATTTTCACTTTTTCGCGAGGCGCAGAAGCATCCTGAGATTGAGGCCTGGATACTTGCTGCTGTTCACACAAGTAAGCATGTTCTTGCGCATGGAGAGCTACGTAGCGTTGAAGGAACCGATCGAGAGTATCTATTGGGCACCAGCTGCGATTGGTTTCGCTTTACCAATACTCATATCTCCAGTCTGAGGCGAGGCCTACAAAGACTTATTAATCACGTTGATCCGGACGTCATTCACCTTCAACACTATGTACACTTTGGTATCGACATTATACCGCTACTGCAGAGCCTCTGCCCAAGAGCCAAGATCGTCCTCACACTCCATGAGTATTTGGCACTTTGTCGGCACAATGGGCAAATGGTGACCACTCACCAGCTAAGCCTTTGCGACCAAGCCACTCCCTTGAGCTGCTCGATGTGCTATCCAGAGCACAGCTCAAGTGACTTTTTCTTGCGTCATCACTATATTAAGACTATTATTGAAAGCTGCGATGCCCTGATTAGTCCCAGCATGTTTCTAGTAGAGCGCTATCGCGACTGCGGCATTGATCATCCAATCTTTCTTGTAATTGAGAATGGATTGCCAAACCATTTTGACGCATGCAACGTCAACGGGATCTCCTCCCCCCCCTCGACTGCAGGAAACCTCGATCGATTTGGCTTTTTCGGCCAGTTAAATGTCTACAAGGGTCCTCTTCTTCTCTTCAAAGCCGCAAATCTTTTACAGGAACTTGGGTCAGCCAATTTTACAATTAATATTTATGGCGCTAATCTTGAACAGCAACCTGAGGATTTCCAGCAACAATTTAAGCTGTATCACGACAAGGTGCGTGAGCGGGTTCATCTCCGTGGTAGCTATCGCCAATCAGAATTGAAGATGCTTATGCAAGAAAACGACTGGATTGTAGTTCCTTCAATTTGGTGGGAGAATTCACCAGTTGTTATTCAAGAGGCCTTTTTTTATGACAGACCCGTTATCGGAAGCAACATTGGTGGCACGAATGAAAAGATCAATGGCCTTGGCGGCATCACCTTTACTGAGCGAAGTGAAAGCGCATTGGCCGCGGCGATTGATAAGGCTATTGGAAATACCTCACTCCATCAAGCTCTGAGAAAGCAAATTCCACCACCCATAACCGCGTCAGACTCTTTGTTTATGCACCTTAGCCTTTATCAAGAATTGACGTAGTATCCTCATTTCGGCACTGACTTTGCTGCATCCATCTTATCGTAAACCTCTGTCTACTTACGCGTGACGAAATGCTACACTAAAAATCAATCATTACCCCATGTGTGGATAAGTCTATGCTCATTCTTCTCAGTACGCTTCACATAATTTCGATTTGGATCACGCCTGTCACGGAAAGCGGTAGACCACACATTATTCTTTGATTTATCTTCTGCGACATGCTCCTGCCTTCGACAGTTCTAACCCCTTCAATTATATTAACAAACAAACTAGAGACTTTGTATGCTACCCAATGGACGAGTAATGTCTTCGATTGACCCACCCAGCTAGAGTCTATATTTCACAATACTAGGACGCGATGCTTCTGGCTAGCAACTTTCTTGATTTCTCTTTTCCATCACATCCAGCCGTGAGCGGCTCAAGGCCAAGACGCATCTCTACACTTGCAATTGAAGCATATTTGACTGATGATACCATTTTGCACTACGATGATGACGCATAAGCCATTTCCCTTTTTGTTGTCACGGCAATCCCAAATAGTTTCTATTTCATGAATCATCCAAGTCAACCAATGAAAACCATCGGACTGATCACAAACACAAATCCACTTCTACTAAAGCAGACTTACGATAGAAATACATCGTTTGCCGAAGTAACTGACAGTGCCATGGGTGGCAATACGGGAAATATTAGATTTATTCATGGCACGAAGAAGCTGTTAGGGGATCGCGTTCTCCCTATTGGATGGGGAGACAATCCAGCCAGCATTCAAAAGCATATCGATCACATTGTTGTTTGCTGCGCGAATCAAATTGGCAAGCATGTTGATCTAGGAAGATGGGCAGACATGATTGAAGCGTATGACAAGCCTGTTACGTTGATTGGACTTGGAGCCCAAGCCAGCTCGCAAAATGAACATCCAGAAATCCCTCAAGGAACAAAGCGCTTCCTTAGTGCAGTCTCCAAGCGGAGGGTATCCAAGTTTTGCAATATACTGGTAAGGGGAACATATACCCAATCTGTATTAGAACATGAAGGGCATGAATCCATACCAGCTGGCTGCCCTTCTCTACTGATATCAGATGAGCCCAACTTGGGAACTTCAATCGTTAACTATTCTAAGTCCAATCCTCCTCATCGAGTTGCTGTTGCAGCTGGCAACCCTTGGCATTCTGAATCGGCTCGACTAGAGAATAAGCTTGTTAAGATAGTTAGCCAGTGGAATGGTGAATATATCATCCAGCACCCATTGGTCATGCTTCAATATTCAATGGGAGAGTCTCATTTTGTTGATGCTTCGACTAAGGAAAGGTTTTGCAAAGCCTATGCTGATTCAATCAAGCCTTCTGATGTATCGAGATGGTTTATTCAGAACTCAATCTATTTTACTGACGCTTACACTTGGATCCGTTTTCTAAGAAAGTTTGACGTCGCTATTGGACCTCGCTATCACGGAGTTGCACTTGCTATTCAGGCAGGGCGACCAGCTCTTGCAATTACGATAGACTCGCGCACCCAGGAATTGTGTGAATCAACGGGTGTAAAACATATCACGCTACCTGATTCTCTGCAGATGAGCGAGAAAGATCTTATTGAAGCAGCTGCTTGGACAGAATCAGACGGAGAACTATTAGACCAAACCCGTAACCTTCAAGTCAAAAGATTTGCAGAAGCATTCCAAGGCAATATTCTTACCCCTTCGGCCCATGCGTTTGCTCTGCCAGGCTGGAAGAGTGATGTCTAGCCCAGTACATCTAAACTAGCCTCAAATCGTCAGCCTACTCAGAAGTTTGATGAATTTAGCATGCCCGTCTAATCTATCTGGTATTTGTCAGCATGTATTTTATGCTGCTCACCGAGATGCTGGCTTCTTTATTTACTCACTTAATCAATTCTACGGTGGCGTTCTGACCCAAGAGTCATCCGTGCGCATTCGGACTTGCAACATCGATACAATCTCTGACGATGATATTGACAGCCTGTCTGCTTTCTCACTTGTAATTCCTCTTCAAGATGCCCATAGGGCAAATCGTGCAACATTTTCTTGTTTAACAAGAGAGAGCTTGGTTAATGCGCTCAATGATCTCCGTTGCACACTAGTCATTGACTTTTCTAATGAATCTTGTGATCTTGCCCTTCTAGGGAAACTAAATTCTTTGCTTATTGATTTTGGAGTTCGCCAGCCTTGTGAATGTGGGCTGCTTTCTCAAAATCGAAAAACAACGATGACATCTGAAGTTAATGGTATATTGAAGCCATTTATATTTGACTTTTTTCCTCTAGCTACAATAACTTCGATATTCAAAGCCGTTTCAGATGACGAGATAGAGCTTCTGGTCAGCTCACGCACTTCTATATCAAAGCCAGGCGACTATCTCTGCCTGAATGCAACACCAAGGCTTCACAGGATAATCACTCTTCTGCTCATGATTGAGGCAGGACTGATCAATAAGAGTAAATTTCTAGTGGACTCGACTCCCCAAATCCCGTATATCTCATTTCCTGGAATTGAATACTCTAAATCATCCGGCCTCAATGAAGAGCAAGTTAGAGAAGCAGTTAAAAGACTTGGGCTCGAGGACAAGGATTCTAATCTGGACTGGTTGCTTTCTGTTTCTCCTTTGCGTGTAGACACCTTGACCGAAGAGGGGAATCAGCTTGCCACCAAGGTTGTCCTAGATCACTACTATAATACAAATATATCAGTCATTACAGAGACTGGAACTGATAACTTGTCAAAACGAATCACTGAAAAAACAATCAAGCCTCTAGCGCTTGGCCACCCATGCGTGATTATTGGCCACCCTGAGTCAGTGCAACTCGCAAGGGAACTTGGATTTAGTGCAATGGATCACGTGATAAATCATGATTACGATTCAGAAATCAATCCAATTCGCAGAACACAAGAAGCGATAATCAGCGCAAAAGTATTTATCGATAAAATCCACACTCAAGAAATCTTGCCCGCCAGCTTTAGAGACCACGCAAAGCACAATATACACTGGGCCAAGGATGGATTCAAGAGATTTTATTACAATCACTATATAAGACCAATTCTCAGATTCATGAGACTGGAGTGAGTGAGGTGGGTGACTTTTATTGGACAGCCTTGGCCCCTGACATCGTTAGTCCAGGGCGGGTGGAACAGGGTTCGGTCTCAGTGTAGACCGCATTGGGAGTTCTACCTCCCAGGGAGCTGTGGGGCCTTACATGGCAGTACCTCCATAGAAAGCGGGCCAGGCATAGTTCAGCGTCCCAGCCGTCGCTGTAGGCCCGCAGGTACACCTCCTCAACCTTGAGCGTCCTCCATAGCCGTTCAACTAGGATGTTGTCGTATCAGCGCTTTCTGCCTGACCAGCTTATCTGGATTCCTTCCCTCTGCAGCATGGCGACAAATTCGGCGGACGTGAACTGACAGCCTTGGTCGGAGTGGAAGATCTGCGGCCTGCGGCCACTGCGGAGGGCCATCCCCAGGGCTTCCAGCTGAGCACATGCCTGGGGTGGAGATCCATGATCGCCACCAGGTAGAGAAATCCCTTCTGCAGCCGGATGTAGGTGGGGTTTCCCTGTTTTCACGGACAAGTCAGTAAGGGTCACGCCATGACCACCAGACTGTCCATCGATGACCCCCCCCCTAGTACCCGTCGTCGGTTCACGACGCAGCAGAAAGCGGAGGCCGTTGAGCTGTGCCTGCAGGAGTGTCTCTCCTGCAATGTCCTTGCCCAGCGGCTTGGTCTCCCTTCCAGCAGCCTCGCTCGCTGGGTGAGGCAGGCCCGCATCGATCGCGGTCAGGCTGGCCCCAGTGACCAGGGCCTGCTCACCAGTGTGGAGCGAGCCGAGCTCAATCGGCTCCACAAGGAGAACCGGGAGCTCAGGAGGGAAAAGGATTTTTTCAGGCTGGCGGCAGCGCACTTTGCCAAAGAGCAGCTGCCGCCGAGAGGTTTCGCCTGATCAATCAACTGGCCGAGAAGCACTCCATCTCCTCGCTGTGCAGGTAGCTGGGCGTGCCCCGCAGCGGCATCTACGCCTGGCGGCAGCGGCAGGAGGCCCCGGGAAAGCGTGCGGCCGAGAACGCGGCGATCACCGCTGAAATCACGGCGGTGTTCCAGGAGCACCGCGGCTTCTACTGATCCCCGCGGATCCACCAGGAGCTGCAGGCCTCTGGGCGACACGTGGGCCGCCATCGGGTGGCCAGGCTCATGCGCCGGGTCCAGCTCAGGGCCAGGACCCGCAAGGCGTTCAGGCCCTGCTCCAGGGCAAGCTGTGGGGCCACTGGAGTGGTGGAGAACCTGCTCCAGCAGGAGTTCAGTCCACCGGCGCCCAACCGCTTCTTGGCCGTAGACATCACCACCATCCGCACCTCAGCGGGGTGGCGGTATCTGGCCGTCTGGATCGACCTGTACAGCCGCCGTGTCGTCGGCTGGAAATGCATGCGTGCATGGATGCCGCTCTGGTAGTCGTGGCCCTTAACAGGGCTCTTGGCAATCGCCAGGTGGAACCCGATCAGGCATTGATCCATACCGATCAGGGCAGCCAGTACCGCGCAACTGACTACCGCGATCTGCTCGCCAAACACGAGATTGTCTGCAGCATGTCCGCCAAGGGCTGCTGCTGGGATAACGCGGTGGTGCAGAGCTTCTTCACCACCCTGTAGCCGAAGGCTTCTGCGAAGCAGTAGCTGTAACTGGACCTAGATAACGATCGAGAGGTCATGATCTCACTCCAGCAGCTGCAGCCCGATCGAGTACGAGCAGCGGACCACAATGGCTCATGCACTCATCCCTGTGAACCTCTGATCGGTGTCCACGAAATCGGGGGAAGCCCACACTCCAGATGCAGGGGACCGCGGGTCAGGATCTGCAGCCTTGTTCCTTAAGCGGACTAGGCTGGTGGACTGGGTGTTGGTGGGATCTGCCTTGAGCGATTCTCTGCCGCGGGTGTTGAACGTGCAGGAGGCCAAGACCCATTTTCCCCGCCTCATCGATGCTGCCCATGCGGGTGAAACGATCTTGGTGGCCACAAGCGGCAAGCCCTTGGCTCGCCTTGTTCCGCTGGAGCCACTCGTCCAGAAGAGCCGGCCTGGAGCAGCCCTTCCCGTGAGGGCTGGCGGACCCCTTCGCCTGTCCCCCGCGGCTCATGCGGCCATCGCTGAGCCTGCCAAGCGGTTATCCGATGCCTCATCGCAACCCCTTTCGATCGCCTTCTGGCCGCCCAGGCGGAACTCAGCCATATCTCACCCTGGTGAGCCTCGATCCCGCTCTGCAGACCTTTCCCTGCCGCTTGCTCCGTTAACTCCGAAGCCGTTGGTTCAGGATTGCCTCCAGATGCATCGGCCCACGCGCCGCAGATGCGCTTCCAGCTCGGCGGGCAACTCATGGCGCAGCACCAGATCCACCCGCCAGGGCAGCAGAAGATCGTCGATGGCTGCCATCAGGCGGAGGCGAGCGGAATAGCTGAGCAGCGGGGCCTCCAGGCAGAGATCCAGATCGGAACCCGGTTGATGGCTCCCCATCGCCCGCGAACCGAACAGCCACACCGCTGGTGCTCATGCCCGTTCCTCTCTGCCGTAGAACGGTTGTACGTGAGGCTGGTGAGGTTCCGGTCCTGAATCATCAGCATCCAGGCCTCGCCGTTTTCAATCAGCTCCAGGCGAAAGGATTCACGCAAGGTGTCGCGCGATCCCAGCAACGTGGCATCACCCTGGTTGCGCAGCAGATCTCTGAGAGTGTTCCAGCTCATCTCAAACGTTTTTCAAACGCTTTGATCAGGCCCTGCTGCTCGCGTTCATTCAGGCTGGGTGGCTCCTGAAAGGTCTCCAGCAGTGCCAATGCCTTGCGGTAGTTGCTGAAGCGCTGCTGCCAGGGGATGTCTTCTGCCATCAGCCTGGCGGGAAGCCCAACCATCATGGGGAGGCCCCAGACCGATCGATATTCCGATGCAGCGGTTCGAGAACCAACCCCTCGGACCTCAGCCGCGGATCGTGGTGCTGGGGGCCGCCAAGCTGGGGAACTACGTGGTGCTGCAACCCCTCCTGCGCGGCCTGCGGGAGAAATACCCCGGTTGCACCCTCACCTACGTGGGCAGCCGCCGCACCGCCGAGCTGGAGCAGCTCAACCCCTGGGTGCAGCACCATCTCCCCCTGGCCGAGCAGGGAGAGGCGGCCCTGGACTTTCTCCGCCAGGGCCCCGCCGCCAGGGCCGACCTGGTGATCAACGCCGATGGCCACGCCCCCCACACGGGCTTCTGGGTGGAGGCGCTGGCACCGCGCTATGTGGTGGGCGCAGCACCGCTTCCTCCCGGGAACCATCCGCTGCACCGCCTCGCCGCTGATCCCCACTGGGCCCATGCGGATCTGGTGGAGCGCTATCGGGGCTGGATCCACTCCAACAGCATCCGCGAGCTGCATTGCCGGGTGGCCTGGGTGGACACGGCCTACGAGCAGGTGGAGCTTCCCGCCCGCGAGCCGCCCCCCGCACTGCCGCCGGTGCTGATCGCCGTGAACGGCGAGCGTGCGGCCAAGCTCTGGCCCCTGCAGCACTGGCTCACCCTCCTGGCCAAGATGGAGCGGCACTTGGGCATCACTCCGCAGCAGATCGGCCTCATCGGCGGCCCACCGCCGCCCCTGCCCTTCCGCCCCGGCGATCAGCTCGAGCAGGCGCTCCTCCAGGCCCTCCCCCTGCAAGACCTGCGCGGAACACTCCCGCTGCCGCAACTGGTGGGCGCCCTGGCCCGCAGCAGCCTCTGCATCGCCGTGGATGCGGGGCCGCTCCACCTGGCCGCCGCCGCCGGCTGCCCCACCGTGGCCCTCTACGGCACCGATGGGGAAGGCATCGGCGCCAGCCCCAGGGACCTCTGGGCACCCCGCAGCTCGAACGTGTGGATTCCGAGCAGCGCGAGCTCCTGCAGCCTCTGCCAGGAGGAGCTCTACCGCAATCCCCATTGCCTCCTGCCGGAGCACCTCTGCATGACCCAGCTGAGCCCCGAAGCCGTGTGGCCTCTGGTGCGGCAGGCCTGGAACATGGCTGGCTGACAGGGAAAGACCGAGCTAGGGCTTCTGCCTGCCCGCCATCATCTTCTCGATCCTGCGGATCCGCTCGAGGGTGGTCTGCCACACCTCCAGCTGGAAGGCGCGCTCGCGCTCGCCGGCCTCCACCGCCCGGCGGCAGTCCTCCACCTGCTGCTCGAGGTTCTCGCCGCGCTCGAAGGCCTCCCAGAGCTGCCGCTCCAGCCGGGCCCGCTCGATGAAGTTCCAGCGCTGCAACCAGGAGGGCATCGGCTCATTTCGGGGAAGTGGAGCCAGTCAAGGTGATCGTGAGCCGCAACCGGATCCTCAGCTCAACCAGGTGCGCACCAGATCCACCACGGACACAACCAGCCCCAGGCTGATTGCCGGCAAGGACACCCAGCGCAGAGCGAACAGCACCCCGTAGCGCACACTCCCGGGGGTGCCGCAGCCCTCCAAGTCCACCAGCATGCGCCCGGGGCTGCCCCAGCCCAGCAGGGCGGAAAGGGCCAGGCCGCCCAGCAGCAGCAGCACCCCGCCGAACACGGCATCCATCCCCTGCAGAACGCCGGTGTCGAGGGCGGAGGGCAGGCCGAGCACCGCCAGCACGCCCACGCAGCACCACACCGCGCGGGGGCGGCTCCAGCCCAGGCGGTCGATCAGGGAGCTCACCGGCACCTCCAGCAGCGCCACGCTGGAGGTGATCGCGGCGATGTAGGCCAGGCCGAAGAAGGCCGCCGCCACCAGCCGTCCGGCGGGCCCCAGGGAGGCCATGCCCGTGGGCAGGGCGATGAACAGGGTGCCTACCGTGCTTCCGCTCACCACATCGCCCAGGCCGAAGCTGGCCACCAGCGGGAAGGTGATGCAGCCGGCCATCAGCCCCACCGCCGTGTCCATACCCACCACGGTGGCGGCTTCCGCGGGCAGGGCGCTCTGGCGATCCAGGTAGGCGGCGTAGGCCAGGACCGCGCCGACACCGGTGCCGATCGAGAAGAAGGCCTGGGTGAAGGCATTGCGGATCGTGGCCGGATCCAGCAGGCGGCTGGCATCCCAGCGCAGCAGGAAGTGGTGATAGCCCGCACCGGCATCCGGCAGGAAGGCCGCCCACACCACCAGGGCCACCAGCAGCAGGAACAGCAGCGGCATGCCCCAGCGGTTGAGCCGCTCGATGCCGCCCCGCACACCGCCGGCCACCACCGCGCCGGTGAGGGCCAGGCTGATCAGGTGGCCCAGCACCGCGTCGCCGCCGCGGCTGATCCTGCCGAAGAACGCCTCGGAAGCGGCCATGTCCGCCGGCAGCCCCACCAGCAGGGCGTGCAGCAGGGTGCGGCCGGTCCAGCCCATCAGCACCATGTAGAAGGCAAGGATCCCCACCGCCGCCACCAGGAACAGCCAGCCCAGCGGAGTCCAGCCGCGGCCGCCTGCCGTGGCGGGAGCCAGCAGGGGCGCCTGGCCGGTGCTGCGGCCCAGCACCATCTCGGCCACCAGCACCGGCAGGCACACCAGCAGCACGATCAGCACGTAGAGCAGCACGAAGGCCCCGCCACCACCCTGGGAGGCCCGGTAGGCGAAGCCCCAGAGATTGCCGAGCCCCACGGCACTGCCGGCCACCGCCAGCACGAATCCGAGCGAGGAGCTCCAGTGATCCCGCTTCATCGTCACCCGCCCTACCGCTCCATCCCCGCCGGCAGGCGCATCCTGCCGCGCCCGGCAACGGTTGCCCACGGCCGTGAGCCAGACCCGCGGCGGCTGCGCACACTGAGGTCTGCTGATCACTTGCTGCCATGGGAGCCCGCCGCCTTCCTGCCCTCCTGCTCTCCGGACTGCTCGGTCTCGGGCTGCTGCCCTGGGACAGCGCCGCGCTGGCCCGCAACGGAGCCGACGACGGCCCCGGCCATGAACAACTCGACGACCACGGCGGCACCCGCCCCGATGGGGTCAGCGACGATCCGCCCGGCGACGACCACGGCAGCGGCGATCACCTCCAGGACGACAATTCCGGCAAGCGCAGGAACAAGGGCAAGGACCGCAACAGGAACAGGGATAAGGACAGGGATCAAGATCGCGACCGCGATCGCGACCGCGACAGCAGCAAAGACAAAAACGAAGATGGAAACCGGAACGACCGCAGCGGCAACGACGACAAGGGCAACAACCAGAACGACGATCGCCGCCGCTGAAGCCCGGGCCCCCGATCCAATGGGAGACTGGCCGCGCCCTGCTCCGATCCGCCCGTGAAAGCCCTCAGCGTGCTCGGATCCACGGGCTCGATCGGCACCCAGACCCTCGAGATCGTCGAGGAGTTTCCGGATCGCTTCCGGGTGGTGGCCCTCACCGCCGGCCGCAACCTCGATCTGCTGATCACCCAGATCCAGCGCCACAGCCCCGAGGTGGTGGCCCTGGCGGATGCGGCCCTGGTGGCACCCCTGGCCGAGCGGCTGCAGGCGCTCGAACCGGCCGCCCGCCCGGCCCGCCTGCCCGAGCTGCTGGGCGGCAGCGAAGGCCTGGAGGCCGCCGCCGCCTGGCCCACGGCCGATCTGGTGGTGACCGGCATCGTGGGCTGCGCAGGCCTGCTGCCCACCCTGGCCGCCATCCGCGCCGGCAAGGATCTGGCCCTGGCCAACAAGGAAACCCTGATCGCCGCCG
>JBMLOS010000155.1:0-9432 GCA_049242845.1 Prochlorococcaceae cyanobacterium | reverse complement strand
TGCCGGTGCGCTTCCGCGCCAGCTACTTCCCCTTCACCGAGCCCTCCGCCGAGGTAGACGTGCAGTGGCGGGGGCGCTGGCTGGAGGTGATGGGCTGCGGCATGGTGGATCCGTCCGTGCTGCAGGGGCTGGGGCTCGATCCGGAGCGCTGGAGCGGCTTCGCCGCCGGCCTCGGCGTGGAGCGCTTCTGCATGGTGCGCCACGGCATCGATGACATCAGGCGGCTGTTCACCAGCGACCTGCGCTTCCTAGAGCAGTTCTGAGCCGCCGGCAGGCCGGCTGCGCCTTGTGAACCGGCCCGCTGCGCCGCCGGAAGCGGCCCATAAACTCGGGGTGCCTTCCGCCAGCGATCGGTGCCCCGGGTCGGACTGATCGTCAACGACGGCAAGGATCTGGCCATCGCCACGGCCGACCGGATCGAAGTCCGCCTGCAGGAGGGCGGCTTCGAGGTGACGCGCGTCAGCAGCTCAGGCGGCCTGGTGGGCTTCGCCAATCCCGATCAGCACCTGCGCACCCTCGGCTACGCCGCCTGCGTGCCCTCGGTGTTCGATTCCTCCCTTGAACTGGCGGTGGTGCTGGGGGGCGATGGCACCGTGCTCTCCGCCGCCCGCCAGACGGCGCCGATCGGCGTGCCAATCCTCACGATCAACACCGGCCACCTGGGCTTTCTGGCGGAGGCATACCTCAAGGACCTCGACGCCGTGCTCGCCCAGGTGATCGAGCGCCGCTGGACCGTGGAGGAGCGCTCCATGCTGGTGGTGAGCGTGATGCGGGGGGAGCAGCGCCGCTGGGAGGTGCTCTGCCTCAACGAGATGGCCCTGCACCGGGAGCCGCTCACCTCGATGTGCCACTTCGAGATCGCGATCGGGCGCCATGCGCCGGTGGACATCGCCGCCGACGGCGTGATCCTCTCCTCCCCCACCGGCTCCACCGCCTATGCCCTCTCGGCGGGCGGACCGGTGATCACCCCCGACTGCCCGGTGCTGCAGCTCACCCCGATCGCGCCCCACTCCCTGGCCTCCCGGGCGCTGGTGTTCAGCGACAAGGAACCGGTGACCGTGTTCCCCGCCACCCCCGAGCGGCTGATGATGGTGGTGGACGGCAGTGCCGGCTGCTACGTGTGGCCCGAAGACCGGGTGCTGATCCGCCGCAGCGACCATCCGGTGCGCTTCGTGCGCCTCTCGGATCACGAGTTCTTCCAGGTGCTGCGCAACAAGCTGGGCTGGGGCCTGCCCCATGTGGCCAAGCCGGGGATGCTGCCCGAGCCGCCGCGATGAGCAGCACCGTTCTGCTGCTGGGAGAGGCGGCCGGGGCCCTGGCGGAGCGCCTCGAGGCCTCGGGCTACCGGCCCCTGCTGGCCCTGCCGCCCGAGCCGCCCGATGGCAGCCCCCCGCCGGAGGCCGCGGTGCTGGATGCCGATCGGATGGAGCTGATTCCGGAGCTGCGGCGCCGATGGGGGCCGCTGCCCCTTCTGCTGGACATCGGCAGCGATTCGGTGCAGGGGCGCTCCCGCTGCCTCTCGGCCGGCGCCGACGACTTCTGGATCTCCTCCCAGCCACCGAGTGATCTGCTCACCCGGCTGCGGCTGCATCTCCAGCTGGCGGGGCGGGCCGCCACGCCGCTGCCGGTGCTCCAGGTGGCGGACCTGCGGGTCAACCCCAGTGGCCGCCAGGTGAAGCGCGGCGGCCGCAGCGTGTCCCTCACCGCCCGGGAGTACCAGCTGCTGCTCCACCTGCTGCGCCATGCGGGCGAGGTGGTGAGCCGCGAGAGCATCCTGCGGGAGGTGTGGGACGACCAGCAGGGAGCCGCGAGCAACGTGATCGAGGTGTACGTGCGCTACCTGCGCCAGAAGCTCGAGGAGGGGGGCGAGCGGCGGCTGATCCACACGGTGCGCGGCCGGGGCTACTGCCTCTCGGAGGGGGTGCCCCGGCTGGAGGGGGGCAGCCCGGGCAGCCCATGAGCCGCCGCCGCTTCCGCCGCCCGGGCCGCCGCCGCCGCCGGCTCGGTGCCGCCCTGCTGCTCGCCGCCGCCACCATGGCCGGATCGGCCCGGGCCGCGGCCCCGCCGCCGGTGGGGCCGCCCCAGTTCCTGCCGATCACGGCGCGCTGGTGCCTGCAGGCCAGCCCGGGCGGTCCGCCGCCCCCGTGTCTGCAGCTGGAGGTGCCCCGCACCGATCTGCAGCACGCCTGGGGGCTGCAGCTGCGCCCGCCCCTGCCGCCGCTGCGGGGGATGTGGTTCCCCTACGTCCCCCCGGCCCGGGCCCGCTTCTGGATGCACCGCACCCCCGAGCCCCTGGACATGATCTTCGTGGCCGAGGGCCGGGTGGTGGCGATCGAGGCCGGAACCCGGCCCTGTCCCCGCCTGCCCTGCCCCTCCTACGGCCCGGACGATCCGGTGGAAGGGGTGCTGGAGCTGGCGGCAGGCCAGGCGGCGGCCCTGGGGATCGTGGTGGGCACCCCCGTGCGGATCGAATCTCTGCCGGCGCTCAGCCCGGGCGGCGCCCCCGCAGCACCAGCACGGGATTGAGGGGTGCCAGGCGGGTTCCCTCCGCCAGGGGCGTGCCCCGCCAGGCCTGCAGCTGCCCCACCGCCACCGCCAGGCCGGCCTGCTCCAGCAGCGGCCGCAGGGCGGCCAGCCCCTCCACCGTGGCCAGGGGGATCACCACGATCCCGCCGGGTCGCAGCCGTGCCAGCACGGCGGTGAGGATCGAGGGGGCCTCCCGGCCACCGCCGCCGATCAGCACGCGGTCGGGGTCGGGCAGGTCCGCCAGGGCCTGCGGCGCCTTCCCCTCCACGATGCCGGCGGGCCGCACCCCCAGCCGGGCCGCGTTGGCGGCGATCAGGGAGGCGGAGCCGCCGCGGCTCTCCACCGCCCAGAGCGCCAGGTGGGGCCGCAGCCGCAGGGCCTCCAGGCCCACCGAGCCCACGCCGGCGCCCACATCCCAGAGCACGCCGCCCTCGGGCAGCTCCAGATCCGCCAGCAGCTGCAGGCGCACCTCCCGCTTGGTCATCAGCCCCGGGCGGTCGTCGTGCTGCAGAAACAGGCCGTCGTCGAGGCCGAACAGGGGCAGGGTGGCGGGATCGGGAACCGGCGCCGGCTCGGCGATCAGCAGCACGAGGTGCAGCGGGTCGCAGTCGGCCGGAAGCGGTGCGTCAGGCGCCAGACGCTGCACCCGCTCGGCTGGATGGCCCAGCCGCTCACAGAGCCACAAGCCGTAGGCCGCTGCCAAGCCTGAGGCGGCAAGGATCCGTCTCACCTCCGCGGCTCCACCGCGGGCCGGATCGGTGAGCACCGCAAGGGCGGCAGGGCGCTTCTGCAGCGCCGCCGCCAGCGGCTCCGGATCGCGGCCATGCAGGCTGATCCAGCTGGCGTCCTGCCAGGGGCGCCCGATCCGGGCGAAGGCCAGCTGCAGGGAGCTGGGGGCCGGGTGAAAGCGCAGCTGATCCGGGCGGAAATGCTGCAACAGCAGCCGCCCGATGCCGAACCAGAGCGGATCGCCGCTGGCCAGCAGCACCGCCGGCCGGCCAGTCGCCAGGGACTCCTCCAGGGGCCCGACGATCAGTTCGGGCCTGTCGCTGGCCAGGAGCTCGGGGCAAGGGCAGGCCGCGGAGATCAGGCCGGCCGCCTGTTCGCCCTGCCACCAGGGGTCCAGCTCCGTCAGCAGGCGCCGGGGAGCCACCAGCAGGCGCGCGGCCCGCAGCAGCGCCTGCGCCGGGGCGGCCAGGGTGGCCACTCCACCGGCATCTGTGCCGATCACATCCAGCACGCAACCTCCCCCAGGTACACCCTCCGGACCGGCACCGCCCATCCCTTCAACACCTTCGATGTCGGCAAAACAGCAACCCCAGCTTTGCCCACATCGATGGCGAAGGAGATCTCGATCTCGTAGTGGGCGAACAGGATGGCATTCTGAACTTGTTCCTCAACGTCGTCTGTTTCCTTCCCGGCACCCTCATCACCACCCCCACCGGTGAGCGCCTGATCGAAACTCTGCAGCCTGGTGATCTCATCCCCACCACCCTCGTACACTGGCGCCCTCATCAGGAACCGATCCGCTTTCTCAACATCGAGCTGGAACGCCACGCCCTGATCCGCGCACAGAGCCTGTTGGTGGAATCGTTCATCGACAACCAGACTCGCTCCGGCTGGGACAACTACGCCGCCTACCTCGCGCTCTACGCAGCCGAGATGCCCCTCGCCCGGATCAATTTCAGTCGGCAGCTGCCCAGCAGGGTGGAAAGGCAGCTCAGGCCATCCGCGCTCCAGGGGTGATCAGCCGTCTGGCGCCGGCCCGTGTGCCCCGTGGAGCTGCCCAGCTGCCTTCGCTCACCTTCACCGGGGTCTGGAGGTGCATGCTCACGCGGCGGCTGAGTTCATGTTGGGTGAGCAGGCGCAGGCCGGGCGGACGGGGTGCGGCCGGATCGGCGAGGACCGCAGCCCAGCGCCGCGCGAAGACCTGGGTGAACACGCCCGGCCCGCTGAGAAACCAGGGGTTGCTGCCCTGGTGCTGGAGCACCCGGCGGGCCGAGAGCTCCAGCACTTCGGCCAGGAAGGGATGGCGGGGGGTGGCGGCGATCAGATTGTTACCGATCGAGCCGATGTCCTCCTGCATCAGCACCAGGCTGACGCCGCCAGCGAACAGGGGTTCGAGGCTGAACCGGCAGCGATCATCGGCATCGGCGTAAATGCCGCCGCGCTCGACCAGCCAGGCCAACCGGAACAGATCGGACTGCAGCACCGGACTGAGGGCGGCGGAGTACGCCCGGCGCACCAATGGCGTGGCATGCCGTTCCAGGAAGGCCTGGGCGGCAGCCCGATCGGCCACGTGATGGCGACAGCCGGGATTGGTTTCCGGCCAGCTGAGCATCAGGGAGCGGATGCCGTCCGGCAGTGGCTTGGCATCCCAGAACTGCACAATTTCGCGAGGAATGGAAGGGGTTTGGGGATCGGCGGGGGGTGGGCTGGCCCAGTCGTCGAGGCGGCCGGCCTGGCGGGCGGCGATCATCAGGGCGATGGAGGCGGCACTGCATTGCGGCTCCTGGCACAGCAGCTCGGCCAGGGGCTCAAGGCGGCTGGCGGGCGGTTCGGCAGCCAGGGTGCGGATGCGTGCCGTGCTCGGCAAGTCGGTGTTGAATTCCTCCATCAGGCAGCGGTGCAGCCCGTGAAAGGCGGTTTCCGCCAGTCGGGGGTTGCCGCTGGCCTGTTTGGCGGCGCGGAGTCGTTGGAACAGGTTCTGAGCAGCCTCGAGGTCCATCACCAGCACATGCAGCAGGCAGGCCCGCTCGGCCACCAGCAGGTCGAGGGGCTCGCTTGCCAGCAGCGGCTCAAGCGACTCGAGCGCCTCCTCGAAGCGGTAGAGCGATCGCAGCCATTCACTGCGGCTGAGGCGCTCCTGCCGCAACTGATCGGCGCCTACCGGATGGAGGCGGTCGATGGCGTCAGCAGCACGGGGATCGGCGCAGCTCATCAGCAGCTCGGCCTGCTGCACGCGGGCGTGGAAGCCCACCTGCGGGTCGAGGGTCAGGCCGTCGGCGATCGCCAGGGCCGACTCGCGATCGCCACTGCCGCGGCAGAGGATCACCCTGGCCAGCTGCAGCCAGGGCTGGGAGGCCAGGCCGCGCACCGCACCAACACTGCGCTCGGCCTCCTGGAGCAGTTCCAGCCCCTCCTGGAAGGCACCGATCTCAGCCAGCAGGCTGGCCAGAGCGACGGCGTGATCGGGGCAACTGGGCTCGCACTCGACCGCCTGGCGCAGTTGCTCCAGGCTTTCGGGCAGGCGCCCCAGCTCCCGCAACAACACGCCCCGGGCCCGCAGAACCTGGGCGGCGAGGGGAAGATCGTGGTTCGCATCGAAGGCCTCCAGCACCTCCAGAGCATCGGCAGCGCGGCCGAGCTGAGCCAGCAGGTCGCCATGGCGCAGGCGATGCCAGCCGCTGGCCTCGGGATGGTCCAGCGCAATGGTGGATGCGGCCAGGGCTCCAGCGAGATCCCCCCGGCCGGCGAGCAGATCGATGTGGGCGCTGAGCAGGAAGAGATCCTGGGGGTTGTCCGCCAAGGACTCGCCAAGCAGCGCCTCTGCTCCAGCCCCATCAACGGCGTGGATCATCGCCTGGATCAGGGCGCGACCGATCAGGGCGTTCCCGGGCTGTAGTTCCAGGGCAGCGCGGAACCAGGGGATGGCGGCCTCGGCATGGCCGCGGGCCATCTCCAGCTCCGCCATGCCGACGGTGGCGGTGAACTGGGCAGGTTGCCGCTCCAGCACCTCCCGCAGCTGTGCCTCGGCGGCAGTGAACTCTCCCAGCTCACGCAGGCAGCGGGCCGTGGCGGCCTGCAGATCGCCGTTCTCCGGCGCTGCCGCCAGTGCTTGGTGGAAGTGGGCCAGCGCCTCCCTGGCCTGTCCCCGGGCATAAGCCGCCTCCGCCTTTTCGATCAGGCCAGGGATGTCGGGGGCGACACCGGCACGCCGCAGCACGTGCATCAGGGTGGCGCGAATGGCGGCGTTGTCTGGCTGGATCTCCAGGGCCGCGCGGTACCAGCGGATGGCGGCATCCAACCGATCGCGGGCCATCTCCAGCTCCGCCATGCCGACGGTGGCGGTGAACTGGGCAGGTTGCCGCTCCAGCACCTCCCGCAGCTGTGCCTCGGCGGCAGTGAACTCTCCCAGCTCACGCAGGCAGCGGGCCGTGGCGGCCTGCAGATCGCCGTTCTCCGGCGCTGCCGCCAGCCCCTTCTCAAAGCGATCCAGCGCCGCCCTGTAGCGCCCTTCGGAAAAGAGTCTCTCGGCCTGCTCGATCAAGCTGCCGGGGCCTTTGGCAGCTGTTGGATCCGGATCAGGATTGTGGGGTGGATGCCCTGCCATCACCGATGCAGCATGCAAGAAGGGTACGGCACCAACACAACTCTATCTCTTGTTTGGATGTTGAGCTATTCGCTGCTTATCAATTGAGAACCTTTCGGAGTCAACGGAGCCGGACCGGCCTAGGAGAGCCGTATCAGGAAGACACGCCTGCTTTCGCTCACCTGCCGTGCCCTGCATGGCCGGTTACATCTGGTCGACTGTGCCGATTGTTGTTGTTGCCCTATGGCCCATCGCCGCAGGCAAGTCGCCTTCTTCCCAGAACTAGCCCCTTGGAAGACGTTGCTCTTCTCCTCGATCCGGGGGCTGACGCCGGCCAGGTTGAAGGCGCCCTTGATGGCCGCCCGCCACTCCCTGAGAAGGCCTCGCCCCGGGTATGCCCGCAACGTTCTCGTCCGAGCAGATCATCTCCACCCTCGCCGATACGGCGAGGAGCAATCGATCGAGGAACTGCCCCCTGCCCCGCATTCCCTTCGCCAGGCAGATTCCAGCCTCCCTGCGCATGAAGTTCCAGCTGCTGGAGCCGCCTCTGCTGTCCCTGGAGTTCACCGCGGCAATGGCCTGAGCCGCCACGGGCCCTTGAGCGCATTCACACTCTGTAGCCATAGAGGCAGAGGAAGCCTCAACTTCACCCGTAGGATTTGATGGATTTGTCCAACAGTTTCTAGCGCGAGGCAGCACCAACGCATCCTCGCCATCCCGCCCCACCACCGAGCTTTGCCATGCGCCTTTCAGCAGCCCCCGAGCCACTGAACGCGGCAGAGGCCACCTCCCGGGAGCTGGTGCTGATCGATCCGGCCGTGGCCAGCCCGGAGATCCTGCTGGAGGGCCTGCGCCCTGGCCTGGAGGCACGGCTGCTCTGCGCCGATGAACCGGCCCCGGCCCAGATCGCCCGGGCCGTGGCGGGCCGCAGCCTCGAGGCGGTGCATGTGATCGCCCATGGCCAGCCCGGTGCCGTGGCCTTCAGTGGCGGCCTCCTCAACGGCCAGTCCCTGGCGCAGCACCAGCTTGAGCTGGAGGCCATCGGCGCGGCCCTGGGTGCAACGGGACAGGTGCTGCTGTGGTGTTGCCGCACAGCCGCCAGCGCTGCGGGAACAGCCTTCGTGGAGGCCCTGGCCCAGATCACCGGCGTGCCGGTGGCCGCGTCCCGCTCCCTGGTGGGCGCTGCCGCCAGGGGCGGCAGCTGGCAGCTGGAGGGCGGGGATGGCTCCGGGGCGGCCGCACCGCTGTTGCCAGCGGCCATGGCCAGCTATCCAGGCGTGTTGATCACCTACAGCCAGCAGACCGGCACCGCCAATCCCTTCGATGGCTTCGATGTCGGCTACGTCAGCTCCCCCAGCTTTGCCGACATCGATGCCGACGGCGATCTCGATCTCGTGGTGGGGGATAATTTTGGCACGCTTTACTACTACAGGAACACCGGCACCGCCACCGCTCCTGCCTACACCCTCCAGAGCGGCACCGACAATCCCTTCAATGGCATCGATGTCGGCTTCTCCAGCGCCCCCAGCTTGGCCGACATCGATGGCGACGGCGATCTCGATCTCGTGGTGGGGGATTTATTTGGCACGCTGCAGTACTACAAGAACACCGGCACCGCCACCGCTCCTGTCTACACCCTCCAGAGCGGCACCGACAACCCCTTCAATGGCATTGATGTCGGCAGCTGGAGCAAGCCCAGCTTTGCCGACATCGATGGCGACGGCGATCTCGATCTCGTGCTGGGGGATAAGTATGGCAGCCTGAAATACTACAAGAACATCGGCAGCGCCACCGCTCCTGCCTACACCCTCCAGAGCGGCACCGCCAATCCCTTCGATGGCATCAATTTCGGCTACTACAGCTCCCCCAGCTTTGCCGACATCGATGGCGACGGCGATCTCGATCTCGCGGTAGGTGATCAACAAGGCACGCTGAACTACTACAGGAACACAGGCAGCGCCACCGCTCCTGCCTACAGCCTCCAGAGCGGCACCGCCAATCCCTTCAATGGCTTCGATGTCGGCGACTACAGCACCCCCAGCTTTGCCGACATCGATGGTGACGGCGATCTCGATCTCGTGATGGGTGGTGGTTATGGCACGCTGAATTCTTTCCAGGCCACCAGTGCGGTTGCTGAACCGATCTACAGCGAGCAGAGCGGCACCGCCAATCCCTTCAATGGCTTCGATGTCGGCTTCTCCAACGCCCCCAGCTTTGCCGACATCGATGGCGACGGCGATCTCGATCTCGTGGTGGGTAGTAATTATGGCACGCTGAACTACTACAAGAACACCGGCAGCGCCAACGCTCCTGCCTACACCCTCCAGAGCGGCACCGACAATCCCTTCAATGGCATCAATGTCGGCTCCCACAGCTCCCCCAGCTTTGCCGACATCGATGGCGACGGCGATCTCGATCTCGTGGTGGGAGAATATTATGGCAAGCTGAACTACTACAGGAACACCGGCAACGCCACCGCTCCTGCCTACGCCCTCCAGAGCGGCACCGCCAATCCCTTCAATGGCATCGATGTCGGCTACTTCAGCTCCCCCAGCTTTGCCGACATCGATGGCGACGGCGATCTCGATCTCGCG
>JBMLOS010000154.1:0-3932 GCA_049242845.1 Prochlorococcaceae cyanobacterium | reverse complement strand
AGCGAAGGCCGCTCCTACTGGCTGAGCCTGAGCGAGAAGTTCCACCGCACCTTCACAATCCTTCCCAGCCCCGCAGGCTCCCCCACCGAGGAGAAGCCCAAGGAAGAGCCGCAGGGGCCGGGGGCTGCATAGAGTCGGCCCGAAGGGATCGAACCATGGAAATTCTCAGCCTGCTGCTGGCCGTTCTGGCCCGCACCCTGGAGATCTACACGCTGATCCTGCTGGTGCGGGTGCTGCTCAGCTGGTTCCCCAACCTCGACTGGGGCAATCCGGTGCTCTCCACCGTGAGCTCGATCACCGATCCCTATCTCAATGCCTTCCGGGGTCTGATCCCGCCGATCGGCGGACTCGATCTCTCGGCGATCCTCGCCTTCATCGCCCTGCAGCTGCTCCAGACCCTGCTGGGCGGCGCCAGCGCCTCGCTGATGGCCCAGGCCGTGCCCTACTGAAGAGCGCTGCGGCAAGAGCGCTGCAGCGGCGGGCTGTGGCTAGAGCTGGGGCATGCCGGAGCCCTGGCCATGAAACTCACCTTCGTGCCGATCCACGTGTTCCGGCAGACCCCGCTGGTGACCTTCTTCGATGCCAGCGTGCCCCACGCCAACGGCACCGACGTGGTGGTGCACGAGGGACCGGCGATCTCCCCGCCGGACGACGGCGAATTCCCTCAGTTCTACCGGCACAGCCACCAGGTGGATCACAACCTGGTGCTGAGCGGCACCCGCACCTTCGTGCTGCTCCATCCCGACTGGCAGCATCCCCACCACGTGGTGCACCTCGAGCGCGCCATGGGCGCCCTGGAGATCCCCCTGGGCACCCTGCACCGCTCGATCTCGGGGGAGAAGGGCAGCCTGGTGCTGAACCAGTCGGTGCGGGACGGGGCCTTCAGCTACGCCACCGAATTCGTGCCGGTGAGCCTGCGGGACCGCCCCGACCTCGCCGCCCTGCTGGAGACCGCGCCGTGGGTGTGGAGCTGGCGCAACGGCCACATCCACCGCGAGCACGGCTGAATGCTCAGCCGGCGGATTCGAGCTCCAGGGCCTGCTCCAGGGGGAGCAGTTCATCGCCGGCGCCGGCCCGGCGGCGCACCGGGGCACTGAAGCCGCGGGCCTTGACGCTGCTGAAGCGCAGCGGCCCGGGGGTGCCCGCCGGCACGGCCAGCCGCAGGGCGAAGGGCGATTCCCCCGGCGGCACATCGCCGATCGAACCCACCCGGGCGCGGTTCTGCAGCACCGGTTCCCCGCTGGCATCCAGGATCAGGGCGTAGACATCGGTGTCCACCACGGGCCGGCGGCCGGGGTTCTCCACCACGCCGCTGAGGGCGTAGCAGCTGGCCGAAGCCGAGCGTCCCTGGCTGGCCCGGGCGCCCACATCCCCCCGGGGGCAGGGCTCCAGCCGCACCTCCCGCACCTGCAGATCCGCCGCCCAGGCGGCGGGGGCCCCGGCCAGCAGCGGCGGCAGCAGGAGCAGCAGCGCGAGGGCGGCCCGCAGCAGCAGGCGAAGGCAGGAGCGGGCCACGGCGCAGGGGAAGCGTTCCGTCCGGTCTACCGAAGTGGCGCCTCTGCCGCGACAGGGCAGCGCAACGGGCCGGCGCGACAGCGCGGCGCGAAGGGGGGTGGTGGCAACGGGGACCTCAGCGGCTGTCACCGCTGCCGCCGATCACGCCACGGGCGGCGCGGCTGGCCAGCTTCTCGAGATTGGCGCGGGCCACGTCTTCGAGATCGAATCCCAGTTCGGTGGCCAGCTGGGCCACATACCAGAGCACATCGCCGAGCTCGGCCCGCAGCCCCTCGCGCACCTCTTCATCGAACACACCGCCGCGGTCGCGCAGCACCTTCTTCACCTTGTCGGCCACCTCACCGGCTTCTCCGCAGAGGCCGAGGGTGGGATAGATGGGGTTGCGACCGGCGTCCGGATAGCGGGCGGTGAGCCTTGAGTTCTGCTGGTAGCTGCGCAGATCCATGGCCATTCCCGGTGGGGATCGGATGGTAGTTTCCGCCGGTAGCCGATGGTCCTGAGCGGTCCCATGCGTCGCACCAAGATTGTGGCCACCATCGGGCCCGCCACCGAAACACCGGATCGGCTGCGCGAGCTGATCCAGGCCGGCGCGACCACCTTCCGCCTGAATTTCTCCCACGGCGACCACGCCGACCACGCCACCCGGATCGCCACCATCCGCCAGGTGGCCCATGAGATGGGGGTGCACGTGGGCATCCTCCAGGACCTCCAGGGTCCCAAGATCCGCCTCGGCCGCTTCGCCGGCGGCCCGGTCACCCTCGCCAAGGGCGAAAGCTTCAGCCTCACCTCGCGGGAGGTGAGCTGCGATCGCACGATCGCCACCGTCACCTACGACCGCCTCGCCGAAGAGGTGCCCGCCGGCAGCCGCATCCTGATCGATGACGGCCGGGTGGAGATGGCGGTGGAAACGGTGGATATCGCCGACCAGACCCTCCACTGCCGCGTGACGGTGGGAGGAGTTCTCTCCAACAACAAGGGCGTCAACTTCCCGGACGTGCAGCTCTCGATCCGGGCCCTGACCGACAAGGACCGCGAGGATCTGGCCTTCGGCCTGCAGCAGGGCGTGGACTGGGTGGCGCTCAGCTTCGTGCGCAATCCCTCCGACATGCAGGAGATCCGCGCCCTGATCCACGAGCAGGGGCACAACACCCCCGTGGTGGCGAAGATCGAGAAGTTCGAGGCGATCGATCAGATCGACGCCATCCTTCCCCTCTGCGACGGCGTGATGGTGGCCCGCGGGGACCTCGGGGTGGAGATGCCCGCCGAGGAGGTGCCGCTGCTGCAGAAGGAGCTGATCCGCAAGGCCAACAGCCTCGGCATCCCGATCATCACCGCCACCCAGATGCTGGATTCGATGGCCTCGAGTCCGCGTCCCACCCGGGCCGAGGTGAGCGACGTGGCCAACGCCATCCTCGACGGCACCGACGCGGTGATGCTCTCCAACGAGACCGCCGTGGGCGATTACCCGGTGGAGGCGGTGGCCACCATGGATCAGATCGCCCGCCGCATCGAACGCGACTATCCGCGCCGCACCCTCGACAGCCACCTGGCGAACACGATTCCGAACGCCATCAGCCAGGGGGTGAGCAGCATCGCCCGCCAGCTCGGCGCCGCCGCGATCCTGCCGCTCACCAAGAGCGGCGCCACGGCCCGCAACGTATCGAAGTTCCGCCCCAGCACCCCGATCCTGGCGATCACCGGAGAGGTGCGGGTGGCCCGCCAGCTGCAGCTGGTGTGGGGGGTGACGCCCCTGCTGGTGAAGGAGCAGAACTCCACCACCAGCACCTTCAGCATGGCGATGGGCATGGCCCGCGAGATGGGCATGCTCAGCGACGGCGACCTGGTGGTGCAGACCGCCGGCACCCTGGCCGGGGTGAGCGGCTCCACCGACTTCATCAAGTTGGGGATCGTGTCTGCGGTGCTCGGTCGCGGCCAGGGGATCGGCAGCACCTCCGTGAGCGGCAGGGTGCGGCTGGCCACCACCCCCGAGGAGGCGGCTCGGCTGCAGGTGGGCGAGATCCTGGTGGTGCCCGAAACCTCCGCCGACTACCTCGAGGCGATCCGCAAGGCCAAGGGCGTGATCACCGAGGCCGATGGGAAAGGCAGCCACGCGGCGGTGATCGCCGAGCGGATGGGCATCCCGGCGATCGTGGGCGTGGCCAATGCCACCACCGACCTGCGCCAGGGAGAGATCGTGACCCTGGATGTGCCCGAGGGCCTGGTGCACCGCGGTGCCCGCAGCCCCAACGCCGACCCCTACGGCGCCATCCTGTAGGCCCCCGCCCCCGCCGCATTCATGGCCGCACGACTGCCCCTCGGGGAAACCGTGGGCATGGCCCTCGCGACGCTGCGCTCCAACCGGCTGCGCAGCCTGCTCACCATGCTGGGCATCGTGATCGGCAACGCCTCGGTGATCA
>JBMLOS010000153.1:0-8405 GCA_049242845.1 Prochlorococcaceae cyanobacterium | reverse complement strand
GCCGAGGAGCACGCCCGCGGCATCCTGCCGTTCGACTACCGCCAGCACTTCGTGGTGAGCTTCTCGTTGCGGGCGCTGCTGCACTTTCTCGATCTGCGCGCCAAGCTCGATGCCCAGCAGGAGATCCGCGCCCTCTGCGACCTGCTCTGGCCCCATCTGGAGCAATGGGCTCCGGAGTTCGCGGACTGGTACTCCCGCACCCGCCTGCACCGGGCCCGACTGGCTCCCTGATCTCCGCCGCCTCCACCGCCTTCCCTCTGCACTCCGCCCAGCCATGGCTCCCCTGCTTTCCTCCCGCCCCCTCGCCCGGCTCCTGACGGGCACGCTGCTGCTGGCGGCCGCGGCCGGAGCAGCAGGGCCGGCCAGCGCCCAGATGCTGCTGGATGCCGCGGCCGCCGGCAGCGCGCAGGGAGCCCTGCAGCAGCAGAGCAGCAGCGGCTACGGCCAGACCCTGCAGCAGGTGAACACCAGTCTGGCCACGAGCAGCGCCTCCGCGGGCGCCGCCAGCCCCACCGGCGTGCCGATCGGCATGGGCAGCCCGGCCGCCGGCACTGCAGTTGCGGCGGCAGCGGCACCCGTGGCCAGCAGCGGCGGTGCCATGGCCAGCGGGCTGGTGATCAACAACCGGCCGGTACCGCTCTGCAGCAGCGGCATGCCCTGCCTGGGGAGCATCCGCCGGGCCCTGGGCCTGCAGCCCTGAGGCGGGCTCCGCTGGCCAGGTCTGCGCTCAGGCCTGGCCTCAGACCTTCGCCAGGGTGACGCGCTCCGGCTGGTGCTGGTACTTGCCGGAGCGGTCCTGGTAGGTGGTGTCGCAGGGATCGCCTTCGAAGAAGAGCAGCTGGCAGATGCCCTCGTTGGCGTAGATGCGGCAGTCGGCGCCGGAGGAATTGCTGAATTCGAGCGTGAGATGCCCCTCCCAGCCGGCCTCGGCCGGGGTGGTGTTCACGATGATGCCGAGCCGGGCGTAGGTGCTCTTGCCCAGGCAGATCACGGTGATGTTGGAGGGCACCCGCAGCTTCTCGAGGGCCACACCGAGGCCATAGGAATGGGCCGGCAGGATGAAGTGGCTGCCGTCTTCATCTTCGTGCAGGGGCGCCGGCTCCAGGTTGGCGGGATTGAACCGCTTCGGGTTCATCACCGTGCCGGGCACGTGGCGGAAGATCAGGAATTCCTTCGGCGACAGACGCAGGTCGTAGCCGTAGGAGGAACAGCCGAAACTCAGCACCGGCGCCGAGGCGGTGTCGGGCTCGAGGTGGCGCACCAGGCTCGACTGGAACGGCTCGATCATGCCGACGGCGGCCCGGTCCTTGATCCAGCGGTCGTTCTTGAGCATCAGCCGCGGCGCAGTTGGGTCACCTGATCGGCCATGGCCATCAGACCGGCGGGCATGGCCGGACCCGTCAGGATGACATCCAGCTGAGCGGGCCGCTGCTCGAGCACCTCGGTGACCTCCGCCACAGGGAGGTAGCCCAGCTCGATCGCCAGACCGAGCTCATCGAGCACCATCAGGTCCACGGCACCGGCCAGCAGCTGGGCCCGGCTGAAGTCCCACACCTCACGCACGGCGAGCAGGGCACTCTCGTCCCCGCCACCGGCCGCGGCGGGTTCGGCCAGACAGGAGGGCACCGCCGGCCGCAGCCACTGAAGACGGCCGCAGAGCCAGAGGCTGCGCTCCACCCCCTGATCCACACCACCCTTGAGGAACTGGCTCACCAGCACGCGGCTGCCGAGGCCGGCGGTGCGCAGGGCCTGGCTGAACACCGCCGCGAAGCTGCCGCGGAAGGGGGCGGTGTGCACCTGCAGCAGCCCCTCCGGCTGGGGCACCGGACGCAGGGGCACCACGGTGCGCGGGGCAGGACGGGCCGCCTCGAGCCGCTGACCCCGGGGAACGGTCTCACCGCGCTGGGAGGGGCGGTGACTGCCCTGGGGACTGGCGAGGCTGGCGGTCATGCGGAAGCCGGAGCGCGGGGAAGCCGGAGCACAGGGCAGGGCCGCGGGCCGGAGCTCCTGCTGGGCTGGAACCTGAATGTAGCGGTCTTCCGCCCCTGGACAAGCGGAGGACACCATCCCTGGTGGCAACCGGCCGTGGCGGAACGAACCTCAAGCCACGCGCCTGGAGCCGCGCACCGTGACCCCGAACCACCCCTGCCTCCAACCGTGTTCCTTGCTACAAGTCAGTGCAGGTCCGGTCCGTAGCTTCCCCCGAACCTGCCCCGCCGTCATGGTCGGCGCCACACGCGGTTTCAGCCGCTATACCCCTCCCCCCGCCAGTGGTCCCGCCGGGGTGACGGGCGCCGCATCCGCCAGCGCAGGGGCCACCCTGCTCGAGGTGATGCGGGGCCTGGCGGGCAGCAGCGTCGAGACCGTCGAACGCGGCAAGACGATCTTCTTCCCCGGCGATCCGGCCGAGCGGGTCTACCTGCTGCGCCGCGGCGCGGTGCGCCTCTCGCGGGTCTACGAATCCGGCGAGGAGATCACCGTGGCCCTGCTGCGGGAGAACAGCCTCTTCGGGGTGCTCTCCCTGCTCACGGGCCAGCGCTCCGACCGCTTCTATCACGCGATCGCCTTCACCCGGGTCGAAATGGTCACCGCCCCCGCCTCCTCGGTGCGGCTGGCGATCGAGCGGGATGCCAGCGTGGGCCTGCTGCTGCTGCAGGGCCTGTCGTCACGGATCCTGCAGACGGAGACCATGATCGAAACCCTCACCCACCGGGACATGTCGTCGCGGCTGGTGAGCTTCCTGCTGGTGCTCTGCCGCGACTTCGGCGTGCCCAGCCAGGAGGGGATCACGATCGACCTTCGCCTCTCCCACCAGGCGATCGCCGAGGCGATCGGCTCCACCCGGGTCACGATCACGCGCCTGCTCGGCGACCTGCGCAACGAGGGTTTGGTGCAGATCGACCGCAAGAAGATCACGGTCTTCGACCCGATCGCCCTGGCGAAGCGCTTCAGCTGACCACCGCCCCTGGCCCGCAGGCCTCGCCCTCAGGCCAGCAGGCGGTGGTAGCGCTCCGCCCAGCCGGCGGGCACGGGCCCGAACCGCTCGGCCAGCCGCTCCACCATGGGCAGGTAATCCCGGGCCATCTCCCACTGGAAGGCCAGCGGCGCTTTATCCCCCCCGGCGGCCACGTTCGTAGCCGGAGGCAGCTTCAGCGCCTCCCCCAGGGGCGGCACCCCGAGGAAACGGAAGAGACTCTCGGCCAGCTCCGCCGGCTCGCTGGTGAGCTGCTCGAAGAAGCAGCAGTGCAGGGCCTGGACCCCGAACACCGCCTCCACCCTCTCGATCGTGCCCAGATAGTCGGAGCGGGCCACCGAGCCGGGCAGACGGGCCTGCTCCAGCAGGGCGGCCACGGCGGCATCGGCATCGAACTGGCCCTTGCGCACCCGGTTGCGGATCGCCGACCAGACCCGCACCACCGGGTCCCGCATCACGAACACCAGCTTCAGCTCCGGCGCCAGGGCATGGATGTGCTCCCACACAGGGCGCTCCAGGGTGGCGTAGGCCGGTGTGATCTCCCCCACCCGCCGGCCGAGGCGCCGGCCCGGGGCGAACAGGCGTCCGTACCAGGCGTCGCTGCGGGGAAGAAACCAATAGCGGGTGTACCAGCGGGGATTGCGGGCGAAACGCTTCAGCTCCCAGAAGCGTGCACGGCGCCGTTCATCGGCATCGAGCACGCCGAAACGGATGTCAGGCTTGTCGAAGTAGTGCAGCTCCTTCACCGGCGTGAGCCAGAGGTCGGGATGCTGCTGCAGCACCCGGTGCAGCCAGGTGGTGCCGGAGCGCTGGGCACCGATCACCAGGAAGTCCGGAACCATACCCACGCTGACCAGGCGCGGCAGAGGCTAGTCGAACCCCTGACCACCACCCCTGGCCGCCGCCGCTCTGCTGCAGGATGCTGCCTCCGCGGCATGGCAGGGCAGCAGGGATGGGAGCGCAGTGATGAGGGGCCGGCGATGAGAAACGGGCGATGAGGATCCGGCGATGAGGAACCCACGATGAGCGGCTGGTTGCTGATCCTGGCCCTGCTGGTGCTGGGCGGCGTGCTCGCCACCCTGGGGGATCGGCTCGGGAGCCGGGTCGGCAAGGCGCGGCTCAGCCTGTTCAACCTGCGGCCCCGGCGCACCGCCGTGCTGATCACGGTGCTCACCGGCGCGCTGATCAGCGCCATGTCCCTCGGCCTGATGCTGCTGGTGAGCGAGCGGCTGCGGGTGGGCCTGTTCGAGCTCGACCAACTGGAGCAGCGCCTGCAGCAGAGCCGCGAGGACCTGCGGCGCAGCCGCCGGGAGCTGCTCGGGGCCCAGGCGGCCAGCGCCACGGCCCAGCAGGCAAGCCGCACCGCCCAGGCCGCCACCCGCCGGGCCGAGGCCGACCGGCAGCGGGCCCAGGCGCAGCGGCAGGAGGCCGACCGGCGGCTGCAGGCCCTGCGGCGGGAGCTGCAGCCGCTGCAGCGCGAACGCGAGCGGCTGCAGAGGGAGCGCGACAGACTCAGCCGGGACGTGCGGGCCCGCGACGAGGAGATCCGCCGCACCGAGGCCGAACTGGCCCGGGTGCAGGGGCAGATCAAGGCCGGCGAGCGGGAGCTCGAGGACCTCGAGACCAAGATCATCGCCCTGCGGCGCGGCGATGTGGTGATCAGCAGCGGCCAGCCCCTTGCCACCGCCAAGGTGATGCTGGAGCGGCCTGAGCAGGCACGCGATGTGATCAACACCCTGCTGCAGCAGGCCAACCGTGCCGCCTTCCAGCGGGTGCTGCCGGGGGAACCGCCCGACCGGCAGATCCTGCTGGTGCCCAAGAACGACATCGCCCGCCTGGAGAGCCTGCTGGCCCGCCCCGGCGCCTGGGTGGTGAGCCTGCTCTCGGCCGCGAACGTGCTGCGGGGGGAACGGCAGGTGCTGGCCTTCCCGGACCTGCGGCCCAACCGCAGCGTCGCCCGGGCCGGGGATGTGCTGGCCAGCACCAGCCTGGAGCCCGAGGTGCGCAGCCCCGAGCAGGTGAACAGCCGCCTCAACCTGCTGCTGGCCGCCGCCTACGCCAAGGTGCAGCGGCAGGGCTCGATCACCGACGGCCTCCAGTTCGACGCCGCCCGCTTCAACCAGCTGGCCCGCGATCTGATCGAGCGGCCCTCCGGCGAAGCCGCCCTGCTGGAGGCCGTGGCCCTGCGCGATGCGGACACGCCGGATCCGATCGTGGTGGAACTGCGCTGGGTGACAAACGGCTCCAGCCGACCCTGAAGCCCGCGTTCCGGCCCTTCTTTCGCCGCCCCTGAGCCCCATGGCACCCACCGGCCGCCCCTCTCGCTCTACCGAGCCGTCGCCCGGGCCCGGACCAGCGGCCCAGCCCCAAGGCGGCCTGGCGGGCCTCGACCCGGGCCGCAGCAAGTGCGGTCTGGTGCGCACCGATGGGGCCTGCACACGGATCGAGGCGGCGGAGGTGCTGCCCCCCGAGCGCACCTGGGCCCTGCTGGAGCAGTGGTGCCGCCAGGGGCTGGTGAGCGCCGTGGTGCTGGGGGACGGCACCGGCAGCCGCGGCTGGCAGGAGCGGCTGGCCGCCCTGATGCCGGTGCACTGCGTGGCCGAGCACGGCAGCACCCTGGCGGCGCGGGAGCGCTACTGGGAACTGTTCCCGCCCCGCGGCTGGCGGCGCTGCCTGCCCCGGGGGCTGCGCCAGCCGCCGCGCGACTGGGACGACGTGGTGGCCCAGCTGCTGCTGGAGCGGCATCTCGGCCGCCTTCTGCCGCGCCGGGGGGATCAGATGCTGGCGCGCACGGTGAAGGCGTAGTCGCCTCCGGGTTCGAGCTGATAGTCGGCCTGCAGCAGGAAGCGCAGCAGGGCGTCCTGGATCAGGGCCCGGCCCAGGGAGGGCTCCACCTCCAGTTCACCGCGATCGAAGGCCCAGCGAAAGGTCCAGTGGAAGCCACCGGCCGACACCTCCCCCTCCAGCAGCCGCTGGCTGAAGCTCTGGCGCAGCACCCGGAGCTCGGCTGTGGTGGCGGGCAGACGGCTCACGGAGCGGGATTGCGGAACGACGCAGGAAAGGTTCAGGCTGCCGCAGCCTGGGGGGAAAAACTGTTCAGCCGGTTGCCGGCCCGCTCCAGCCCGAGCCGGCCGATCAGATCGAAGCCCGCCACCACCTCGCCGAGCACCTCCTCCAGCCGGGGCTGCTCCGCGGCGGAGAAGCGCCCGAGCACGTGGGACACGGTGCGCTCCTTGCGCTCCTGGGGATTCTCGGCCGGGGCACCGATGCCGATCCGCAGCCGGGGGAAGTCCTCCGTGCCGAGATGGCGGATCGTGCTGCGCAGGCCGTTGTGCCCGCCGGCGCTGCCGGAGGCCCGCAGCCGCAGCCGGCCGAAGGGAAGGTCCATGTCGTCGACCACCACCAGCATCTCGCCGCTCTGGAGGCCGAACCAGTCGAGGGTGGCGCGGATCGAGCGGCCGCTGTCGTTCATGTAGGTCTGGGGCAGGAGCAGCCGCAGGCGGCGATCCCCCTGCCCCACCTCCGCCAGCAGGCCATGCAGCTTGCTCTGCTGCCGGAAGCTCGCACCCTCGCGGCGCGCCAGGCGCTCGAGGGCCATGAAGCCCACGTTGTGGCGGGTGTCGATGTACTTGGGTCCGGGATTGCCCAGCCCCACCAGCAGCCGCAGCGCCGGCGGTGGGGCGGAGTCGGCAGCCCGTTGCCCCGGGGCGGGAGAGGGCACGGAAACGAAGACGGCAGCTCCCGGATCAGGCTCCAGGAACTGCCGGGATGAGGGGGACAGGGGTTCAGGCGCCGGGACTGGCCGGTTCCGCCGGCTGGGGTTCGGCCGACTCCCTGGCCGGGGAGGCCTCAGACACCAGAGCCAGGGCTTCCGACGCCGAAGGAGCGGCGGCTGCCAGCGCCGGAGCCTGCGGCTCTCCAGCGGAGGAAGCCGGCTCCGGCTCGGTGGCGATCGCGGTGCGGAATTCCTTCTCGAACTCCTGGGAGGCGGACTGGAAGCCCTTGAGGGTGCGGCCCAGGGTCTTGCCGAGCTCCGGCAGACGCTTGGGGCCAAACACCAGCAGGCCGATCGCGGCGATCACGGCCAGCTCGGGCAAGCCGATTCCAAAGAAGTTCATGAAGGAGGAAGCCGGAGGGGATCAGCCGATGCCGTTCCAGTTGACCGTGATGCCCTCGAGCAGCAGCGACTTGTTGTACAGCTGCAGGATCACGAGCAGGAAGACCAGGAACAGGAGCATGAACACCCCCATCACAGGGGTGGTGCCCCAGCCGGGAACGACCTTGCCGTACTCGGAGTTCAGGGGGCGCAGCAGATCTCCCAGGCGGGTGCGTTGGGCCATGTAGCTCGATCCTCTCGGACAAGGAAGCGTGGCGGCTAGTGTAAAGCTCACGACAGGGCAGCCAGCTGGAGCTGTCGAGACTTGTATGGAATCCACAGGTTCGCCCGCCCTCTCCGTTGCCCTCGCCGTGCTGGCGGTGCTGCTCGCCCTCACTGGCTTCGGGGTGTACCAGGCCTTCGGTCCGCCCTCGCGGAGCCTCACCGATCCCTTCGACGACCACGACGACTGACGCGAACTCTGGAACCGGACTGAACCGGCCGGCCGGCATCACGGTCGCGGGAGTCGCTCCATCCGCCAGAAGGCCAGCGCCCAGGGATCGATCCTGTCCACGGACTCCGCGAGGCCAGCGCTTTCATAACCATCCAGGGCGTTCCCGAACAGCCCGTCCAGCCGTTCGAGCAGTCGCCAGGCCGCTCCCGGATCGAGCCGGCGCCGGCAGGGCCCCAGGTTCTGCACGCTGAGGCGCACCACGCCGGGCTCGGGGTCGGGAGCCAGGGCGATCAGCTGCAGATCGGGCTCCAGCGGCGGGAGGCCCGGCAGCGGTTCCTCGGTGGCTGCGGCAGGGGGGGCAGGAATGGCTGGGGCCGGACTCCACCAGAGCGGCTCCCGCAGCCTGATCGCCTCGGCCGGCACGCCGGCCTGGCGCCAGCCCTCCCGGCAGGGCATCAGGGCCAGGGTCTGCCGCTGCCAGCCGTTGTCGGCGGAGGGATCGGGCCAGGTGGGCCCGCGCAGCAGCGACACCCCCAGCCGAGCGGGCTCGGCGCTCACCCCCTGGGGGCCGCGCAGCAGCACCGCCAGGCCGGCGGAACCGCCGGCCGCGGCCGAGCCGGGCGCCCCCATGGCCGCCATCCAGCCGATCGCGGGCACCTCCCAGCGGCTCCGCTCCCGCTCGGTGCAGACCTCCGCCGGCCGCTCGAGCACACCTCCGCTGGTGTCCGCCGCCCAGCGCACGGCCGGCCAGGCGAGGGGAACCTCCAGCCGCAGCAACTCGTGGCGCTGGTGCCAGTGCACCGAAAGGGTGAGCTCCAGCCAGGGACAGCCCGCCCGCAGGCGGCCATCCAGCCGGAGCGGACTGTCGCCGCAGTGCCCCC
>JBMLOS010000152.1:0-30716 GCA_049242845.1 Prochlorococcaceae cyanobacterium | reverse complement strand
TGGATGCGCTGGTGCTGGCCTGCAGCCTGGCGCTGGCGATCCTCTGGCAGGGGGAACTGCGGCGGCTGATGGAGCTGCTCGGCACCGGCCGGCTCGATGTGCTGTTCGGCAACCGCGGCCGCGACGCCCTGGCCTCCGGCTCGGTAGCGGTGCTGAGCGAGGCGGCCGGAAAGCTGTCCCAGAGCCGCCGCGGTGCCCTGATGCTGCTGGACCTGGGCAGCGATCTGCGGCCCGAGGATTTCCTCAACCCCGGCATCCCGATCGATGCCCAGCTCTCGGTGGATCTGCTGCTCAACCTCTTCGCCACCGACACCCCCCTGCACGACGGCGCCGTGCTGGTGAAGGAGAACCGGATCGTGGCGGCGGGGGTGATCCTGCCCCTCTCCCGCCAGGGCCTCAACCGCTACGGCACCCGTCACCTGGCGGCCCTGGGGATCACCGAGCGGTTCGATCGCTGCCTCTGCATCGTGGTGTCCGAGGAAACGGGCACCCTGTCGCTGGCGTGTCAGGGCAAGCTGGAGCGGCCGATCACGAGCAGCCGCCTGCACGACCTGCTCAGTGAAGCCCTCGCTTCGAGCACGGGACGTAGCGTGGCGAAGGACACGCCGGATTCCCGCGGATGAGTCGCGCCCTGGCGACCAGCTCTTCCCAGGCCTCCCCCCAGCCTGGGGTCACCCCCCTGCCCCGGGGGCTTGATCCGCAGCGGCTGCCCGCCCATGTGGCCGTGATCATGGACGGCAACGGCCGCTGGGCCCGCCAGCGGGGGCTGCCGCGGGTGATGGGCCACCGGGCCGGGGTGGCCGCCCTCAAGAACACCCTGCGCCTCTGCAGCGACTGGGGCATCGGTGCCCTCACCGCCTACGCCTTCTCCACCGAGAACTGGAACCGCCCCGGCGAGGAGGTGAGCTTCCTGATGGCCCTGTTCGAGAAGGTACTGGCGCGGGAGCTGGAGGGGCTGGAGCGCGAGCAGGTGCGGATCCGCTTCCTGGGCGATCTGGAGCCCCTGCCGGAGCGGCTGCGCCAGCGCATCGCCGAGGCCACCGAGCGCACCGCCGCCAACCGCGGCATCCACTTCAATGTGTGCACCAACTACGGCGGCCGCAGCGAGCTGGTGCTGGCGGCCCGCCGGCTGGCGGAGCGGGTGGCGGCGGGGGAGCTCGATCCGGCCGGCATCGATGAGCTGAGCTTCGCGGCCGAGCTGCACACCGCCGGCCAGGCCGATCCCGATCTGCTGATCCGCACCAGCGGTGAGCATCGGCTCAGCAATTTCCTGCTCTGGCAGCTGGCCTACGCCGAGCTGCACATCACCGAGGTGCTCTGGCCCGATTTCGATCAGGAGGCCCTGCTCCGCGCTCTGCTGGACTATCAGGGCCGTCAGCGCCGCTTCGGTGGCATCGAAGCGGTTCCGCCCTCCCGCCCCTGCCCGTGACCTCCTGCCCCGCCCCCCGGCACGACTGGACCCGAGCCGAGATCCAGGACCTGCTGGACCTGCCCCTGATGGAGCTGCTCTGGCGGGCGCAGCAGGTGCACCGGGCCGCCAACCCCGGCTACCGGGTGCAGCTGGCCTCGCTGCTGAGCGTGAAGACCGGCGGCTGCGAGGAGGACTGCGCCTATTGCCCCCAGTCGATGCACCACAGCGCCGACGTGGCCGGCCGGCCGGAGCTGGAGGTGGCGCCGGTGCTGGAGCGGGCCCGCGCTGCCAGGGAGGCGGGCGCCCATCGCTTCTGCATGGGCTGGGCCTGGCGGGAGATCCGCGAGGGGGCGCCTTTCGAGGCGATGCTGCAGATGGTGCGCGGCGTGCGGGAGCTGGGGATGGAGGCCTGCGTGACGGCAGGCATGCTCACCGATTCCCAGGCGGAGCGGCTGGCCCAGGCGGGCCTGACGGCCTACAACCACAACCTCGACACCAGCCCCGAGCACTACGGCCGGATCATCACCACCCGCACCTACCAGGAGCGGCTCGAAACCCTGGCGCGGGTGCGGAAGGCCGGGGTGACCCTGTGCTGCGGCGGCATCATCGGCATGGGGGAGACGCCCCAGGATCGCGCCGGCCTGCTGGAGGTGCTGGCGGGCCTCGATCCCCATCCCGAGAGTGTGCCGATCAATGCCCTGGTGGCGGTGGAGGGCACGCCGCTGGAGGAGCAGCCGGCGGTGGATCCGCTCGAGCTGGTGCGGATGGTGGCCGTGGCCCGCATCCTGATGCCCCACAGCCGGGTGCGCCTCAGTGCCGGCCGGGAGCAGCTGAACCGCGAAGCCCAGATCCTCTGCCTGCTGGCGGGGGCCGATTCGATCTTCTACGGCGACACCCTGCTCACCACCGGCAATCCGGCGGTGGAGGCCGACCGGGCCCTGCTGGCCGCGGCGGGCGTGAGCGCCTGGGAGGAGGAGCCGCAGCCGGCGGCCGTGGGTTGTTGAGCGTGAGCGCTGAGCCGGCGTTTCACGAGCCCACCGCTGCGACGCTGGTGGCCGCGTTCTATCGCTTCGCAGCCCTTGAGGATCTGGAGCCACTCCGCTCCCAGCTGCAGCAGCAGGCCGAGGCCGCCGGCGTGCGGGGCACGATCCTGCTGGCTCCCGAGGGCGTGAACGGCACCATCGCCGGGCCCGAGGCTGGAGTGCAGGCCGTGCTGCAGCAGCTGCGGCGGCTGCCGGGCCTGGAGCCGCTGGAGGCGAAGTTCAGCCAGGCCGGCGCGATCCCCTTCCACCGGCTGAAGGTGCGGCTCAAGCGCGAGATCGTGACCCTCGGCCGCCCGGAGGTGAAGCCCTACCTGGAGGCGCCGGTGGGCACCCTGGTGCCGCCGGGGCAGTGGGATGCCCTGATCGACGACCCCGGCACCCTGGTGGTGGACACCCGCAATGCCTACGAGGTGGCGATCGGCAGCTTCGAGGGGGCGATCGACCCCGGCACCGAGAGCTTCCGCGATTTCCCCCGCTGGGTGGAGCAGGAACTGCGCCCCCTGGTGGCGGAGCGGAAGCCGAAGCGGCTGGCCCTGTTCTGCACCGGCGGCATCCGCTGCGAGAAGGCCACCGCCTACCTGCGGCAGGAGGGTTTCGAGGGCGTGCACCACCTGCAGGGGGGCATCCTGCGCTATCTGGAGGAGGTCCCGCCCGAGCGCAGCCGCTGGCGCGGCGAATGCTTCGTGTTCGACCAGCGGGTGGCGGTGAACCACCGGCTCGAGCCGGGTGTGCACAGCCTCTGCCATGCCTGCGGCCTGCCCCTCTCCCCGGCCGATCGCACCCTGCCCAGCTATGTGGAGGGGGTGAGCTGCCGCCATTGCCTGGGCCGCTACAGCAACGCCGACCGCGCCCGCTTCGCCGAGCGCCAGCGCCAGATCAAGCGGGCCGCCGCCTGCGGCACCAGCCATCTGGGCCCCTCCCCGGCCTGAGGTTTCAGCCCCCATGGCTGCCGCCCGCACCACCCTCAACGCCCGCAACCTCGAGTCCCTGGGGGCGCCGCGGCTGGCGTTGCTGCTGCTGGAGCTGAGCCAGGGCAATGGGGCGGCCCAGCGGCGGCTGCGGCTGGCGCTGGCGGAGGGCCGCAGCGCCGAGGAGGCGGCCCAGGAGGTGCGCAAACGCCTGCGCGCGATCGATCGGGCCGGCACCTACCTCGATGCGGCGAAGCGCAACACGCTGCTCACCGAGCTGGAGGGCCACCGGGCCACGATCACCGGACGGATCCTCCAGGAGGCCCCGGCCCAGGCCTATGAGCTGCACTGGCAGCTGCTGGAGCTCTCCGAGGGGATCTTCGACCGCTGCCACGACGGCAGCGGCACCCTCAGCGCCTATTTCCAGCGGGTGCTGGAGGCCCTGCCGGCCACCGTGGCGGCCGCCCGCCCGGCGCCGGAAGCGGTGGCCGAGCGGATCGCCGAGGCGCTGATGGAAGCCAACGGCTACCGCCAGCTGGATCGGCTGCTGGGGCTGCTGGCCGAGCCGCTGGGGCAGGAGGGGCTGGAGGCCCTGCGAGGGGAGTTCAGGGTCCGCGGCACGCCGGAGCGCTCGGCGGTGATGCTGGCGATCGCCGATGCGATGGGCGATGTGGATGCCTTCGCCGGCAGCTTCAGCCCCGAGGATCTGCGGCGCCCCTCGGTGGCGGCGGCGGTGGCGGAGCGGCTGATGGCGGCGGGCCGGGCCGAGGAGGCACTGGCGGTGCTGGATGGGGTGGATCAGGAAGGGCTGGCGCGGCTGGGGGCCATGGTGCGCAGGCCCCGCATCGAGGCGCTTGAGGCCCTGGGCCGCCGCGAGGAGGCCCAGCAGCAGCGCTGGCAGGGCTTCCTGGAGGATCTCGATGCCGGTCTGCTGCGGGAGTACTTGCGCCGGCTGGCCGATTTCGAGGATGTGGAGGCCGAGGAGCAGGCCCTCGATCGGGCCCTGGGCCACGGGAATCCACGCGCTGCGCTGGCTTTCCTGCTGGCCTGGCCCGATCTGCGCCGGGCGGCGGAGCTGGTGCTGCGCCAGCCCGATGCCTGGGATGGGGAGAATTTTGCTCTCTACGGCAAAGCCGCGGAGCAGCTGGAGGCGAGCCACCCCCTGGCCGCCACGGTGCTGCTGCGCGCCCTGATCACCTTCGCCCTGGAGGAGTCGCGCCCGAAGCGCTACCGCTACGCCGCCGGGCACCTGCGCCACTGCGCCGCCCTGGCCCCCCGCATCGAGCACTGGCACCACCTCCCCACCCACCAGGCCTTCGAAGACGATCTGCAGGTGCGCTTCTGGCGGCGGATCGGCTTCTGGCAGGAAGTGGAGGGAGATGCGTAGAGGCGCATCCTGATGTGGTGACGCCTTGATGTGCTGAGGTTATGGTTCAATCCATGCGAACCACCCTCGACATTGAGGACGACGTCTTGGCGGCCGCCAAGGAGTTGGCCCGGCAACAGGGCACATCGGCAGGGCGGGTGGTCTCAAGGCTCCTGCGGGCGGCCTTGTCGGGCGACATGGCGCAAGGCGATGGGGACTCCAACGCGCTGGCAGGGTTTCGCCCCTTTCCGGCGACCCAGCCGAAACTGGTCACGAATCAGCAGATCGATCAGCTCCGTGATCTTGAAGGCCTCTGATGCGGGCCCTGCTCGACATCAATGGGACCATCGCCCTGCTGGATCGCGGCCATCTGATGCACAGGGCTGCCCGCGTCTGGATGGAGCAGGAGCTCGAACACGGCTGGGCCACCTGCCCCATTACTCAGAACAGCGTGGTGAGGATCATGGCGCAGCCCAGCCATCCAAACCATCGGCCTGCGGCGCAGGTGGCAGAGCGCCTTGGCGAGGCCTGCAGCCATGCCAGCCACCTGTTCTGGCCTGAGCAGATCAGCCTGTTGCAGGCTGGCCTGATCCGGTGGAAGCGTGTCCTCGGCCCCCGTCAGATCACGGACAGCTACCTGCTCGCTTGCCGTGGCCCATGGCGGGCGCTTCGTCAGTTTTGACAAGCGCATCAGTATCGATCTGGTGCCTCAGGCCAGTGCGGCCCACCTGGCCATCATTGCAAGTCCAGCATCCCGGCCTGTTTCGCCATAGTGAGCAGAGAGGTGTGCCGCTGGAACTTTTCAATCCCGCGGAGTAGATCCTTGGGGGTTAACCCGCTGGGTGCCAGCCAACTGCGACAGACGCTCCAGCGCATGGCTGAGGGGAGGCTGCTGATCTGCCAGCACGATCAGGGTCTTGAGCAGGTTCTCCACCTCCTGGCGGAGCGCCACCTTGAGGATCAGGGCCGCGTCTTCCTCAGGAGGCATAGAGCACCTTCCCCTCGCGGGCGATGCGGCCCAGCACATGCCAGCGGGAGCCAGCCAGTGTCACCGCTCTGGATTCGTCCTCCACCAGAAGATCGAGATCCGCCGGCAGGATCCCAAAGAGGCGGCGGGCCTGCCGTTGCAGAGCCTGCCTCTCCGCTGGGCTCCTGCAGCCCCGGCAGAGCAGAAGCAGATCGAGATCGGAGCCTGGCCTGGCCTCGCCGCAGGCACGGGAGCCGAACAGCACGAGGGCTTTGGTGGCGGGATCATCCGCCAATGCCTCCAGAGCATCCCGCAGCAGCTCCGCTTCCAGCCCCGGGCCGAGGCCTTCCAGCAGCAACGGCGCCGGTTCCGACCAGACAGGCGCGGCCACTGCCCCTGGAACCGCCAATGATGGCTTCAGCGTAGTGAGATCCATGCCCCCAACCCCGCTCACGGCCTACTGATGCTCACGCTCTACAGCTTCCGCCGCTGCCCCTATGCGATCCGCGCCCGCCTGGCCCTGGCCGCAGCGGGCTTCCAGCCGGGCGTGAATCTGGAGCTCCGGGAGGTGCGGCTGCGGGCGAAGCCCCCGGAACTGCTGGAGGTATCTCCTAAGGGCACGGTGCCTGTGCTGGTGCGTGTCCGCCCGGACGATAAGCCGCCCGAGGTGATCGAGGAGAGCCTGGAGATCATGCACTGGGCTCTGGCGCAGCGGGATCCGCAGGGCTGGTGGGCCTGTCGCAGCCCGGAGGAGGCTGCCACGATCACGGAGCTGATCCGCGAGAACGACGGAGCCTTCAAGCGCCACCTCGATCGCTTCAAGTACGCCTCTCGTCATGGAGCAGAGGGAGAGAAGGAGAAGCCCATCCACCGATTGGCTTCCCTGGCGATCCTGCACCGTTGGAACGACCGGTTGGCGACCACACCGGAGTGCTGGCTTCTGGGCGATCGCCCCTCTCTGGCGGACTGGGCGCTGTTGCCCTTCGTGCGCCAGTTCCGCCTGGCGGATCCAGCGGGGTTCGATGCCGAGCCTGAGATGGAGGCTTTGCAGACCTGGCTCTCCCGTTTCCTGGAGGGTCCTGAGCTGGCGGCGGTACTGGCGGAACCCTGGGCACCAACACACCCTTGGCGCTCCCCGCGGTGGATTTATCACCTCGCTCTAGAGAACGACTGGCAGCGGGCAAAGCGCAACGGCTTCTACGACCGTTCCACTCGCAACGCCAGTCTGAGGGAGGTGGGATTCATCCATTGCTGCACCGCCGGGCAGATTGAGGGCGTGCGGAAGCGCTTCTATGCCAATCTGGCCCATCAACCTGGGAGCTTACGACTGCTGGTGATCGACCCAGCTCGGCTAGCGGCGGAGGTGCGATGGGAGTTTGCACCTGATGTGGGCGAAGAGTTTCCCCATGTGCTGGGAGAGGTAGGAATGGCAGCGGTGGTGTACACCACTTTTTGAGCAGGTCTCCCTAACAAGGAAAGAAAAGCTTAAGGCGGCCTCCCTGCGAATCCAAGCGACAATCGCCAGGACTGGGGATTCTCAGCGCTTCAGCACCGATTAAGGTGATTGAAGCCTAGCCTTCAGCGAGCATTGGGCGCACGCCCGTCTGACCAGGCTTGCTGCATTCGCCCAATTCTCCCATAATTACAAGTGGAGACCATCTGGATTCACCCATGCGCTCCAACATCAAAAGCAGGCTCCAGTTAGAAATTCTGAAAAGGCTCAGAGAGAACAAAACATCTCTCGAAAAGGGCTTCACCCTTGTGGAGCTCATGATTGTTGTTGCCGTTATCGGCATCCTTTCTGCAGTTGCTCTGCCCCAGTTCCTTCAGGCACGTAATGCAGCAGCAGCAGGTGCTGCTATCGGTGAAGCCCTCGGGCTTGCAAAAGAATGCGGCGTTCTTGCGGCCTCTGACATCGGTGCAACACCTACCGGACAAACTTGCACCTCTGCTGGCGGAACCGTAACCAGTGGCACTTGGACTGCTGGAGTTACAGGACTTCGATGCCTGACTGCGACCTCCACTACTGCGGCAACAAAGGCGCAGATTGTGGTTGCCGCAGATGGTGGCCTCACCTGCACATTCCCCTGAGTCTTCCAAACCTTTTCCAGAAGAGCAGATTGTTTATATCTGCTTTCCCAATTCCCCAGGCCCTGCCGATAATATCGGGAGGGCTTTTCAAATGATTTTCTTAGAATGTCCGATTCTGGATCAAGAGTCAGCATCGCATTGTCGCGAGGGGATTTTCAGGGAGCACTGATTGAATATGCAAGTTCCTTTCGGCATTTCAGCAAGTATTCAGACTTGGCAGGCATATCCTCATGCCTATACCATTTGGGACGTTTTCGGCTCGCAGCTCGTGTAGCGAAGAGGGTCGTCACCTCTGACTTATCCCTTGCGCCTCAGGCAAATCTTGTTATTGCTAATTGCGAAGTTGAACTGAAAAGATATCGAGAGGCTTGGGTCCTTTATCGCTCGCTGATTCACACAAGAGTGGCCCCACAAGCGCTGACCGGCATCGCGGAGATTTGTGGACGACTAGGCAGGAATGGGACGAAGAAGAGAATAATCAACAGGATGGTTACGAACTATCCGAACGATATCGACGCAAATCTATTAGCCAGCATATACTATATAAATAAAGGCGAATTCTCGACAGCATGGAAGAGAATTCAAAGGACTCTAGAGCTTAATTCAGATCACATTCCTGCGTGGCGTGCCGCATTGCGATGCTCAATATCCCTGGGACTGCCGGACGTTACGCACGCAATCGCAGAGAAACTCGTATTTCTTGATCCAGAATATCATCTTTATCGAGAGTGGCTGGGTCTGTCCCTCCACAATCTTGATATGCCATCTGAATGCTCAGCCGCGTTCATAATGGCGCACAAACTAAAACCATCTTGCTTGACTTACTTCTTAAATTCATTCATTGAGTGCCATCGAATTCCGATGCATGGCCGCATGGCACATAAGACCGCAAGTCGAATGCTCAGTGCAGCAGAGCACATCACCAATTCCATCAAACTGGGAAAGAGATGGACTGTAGACCTTAGTCGTACACTAATTCCCTATGCCTTCTATGTTGCGTATTCACCCTTGAATGTTCGCAGAGTATACCAACCTTACTTTAAGGCGATAACTCCAATATTCTCAGACATCATTGATCGTGCGCATTCAGAATCTCGCGCAATGCTGGAGAGGTGGAGATCATGCATTGCCAAGCAAGAATATACTCCAAGAGAAACAAGCTCCCCCGAGCCCAAAATAAGAATAGGCTTTATTTCACAGTTCTTTTATCTTCATAGCAATTCACAGGCCTTCTCCGGATACATCAAGTATCTTAATCGCGATGACTTTGAGGTCATCTTGATTCATAAGCATGGGGTCGTTGATGACCCAGTTCATCGATATGTCAACTCCTTGGCAGATGAAGTGGTTTATTTAAATAACTCCTTGGCCGATTCGGCATTTCTTATTGGCTCACTCGATCTTAACATCCTCTTTTTTACAGACATTGGGATGGATTCCCTGGACTTCTTGTTTCCTGAGCTTCGACTGTGCCCGCTCCAGATAACTGGCTGGGGAATTCCTCATACATCCGGTCTTCGCTCTTTAGATTATTACATCTCAAGCTCATGGATGGAGTCAGAAGCTCACCAAAACGAATACACAGAAAAGCTGGTTCTTCTAGATGGCCTGCCCTGCTGCTTCTTAAGTGAAATGCTGTTTTATCGAAAACTAGATCGTGAGTACTTCATGTTACCTCAAGGTCATACCATAATTGGATGTGTTCAAGTGATTAGAAAAATTCATCCTGATATGGACTTGATCATTGAACAGATAGCAAAGAGACTTCCTGATGTCATTTTTGCCTTTATGTGCGACTTTGACGAAAGAATTTCGTCCTTGTTTCTTGAGCGGCTATCGGCAAGGGCACCTACTGCGTATCCAAGAGTAATTCTATTAAATCGGTGCGAAAACAATGAGTTCTTGTCTCTATGTGATTGCATTGATATCTTACTGGATACACCGTACTACGGTGCTGGCATCACCGCTTATCTCTCTATGTATGTTGGCACCCCAACAGCTTGCTTCTCTGGTAGTCGCCTGCGCGATTCCACTACAGCTAAAATCTACAGTTTCTTGCAGATTCAAGACGCGCCAATATCTCATTCAATATCACATTACATTGACAATGTTGTGCATTTTGCCAGCGATCCAAAACTAAGACACCAAGTCAAGTCCGAAACTGCAGCTTCGGCCAAGTTGCTATACGACGACAAAACAGTGATCCAAGATTTTGAACGTTTTTGCAAAACCTGCCTTGTCCAGTACAATAACGAAAAAGAGCTATAGCATAGCCGCTCCCTTGGTATTACACACGCAAGCAACATCATTGAGACTCTTGAGACTGGAGTCCTGAGATTCTACATTTTTGCATCATTTATAGAGACTTCTCTATGCGTTTTTTGATGGAGTTAAGCCAGATATTGAGACAAACATTCCTAAACTTATATAATAGTGACGGGTTAGATTCCAATTCCGGGCGGACTGGAGAGAGTGGCTCGTGAAGTTAACTGGTGGCCCATTCCCGGATGGCAGACAAAGCATCGTCTTCACTTGATAGATTATAGAGAGATAGATTCTCCAGAAACCAATTATAGTCACAAGCCGAAAGATTATTTACCGCCCACAATGCCTGGTCTTGGCATAGAGGATTGGCCGGGGTGGGGTTATTGCTTTTCCAGACAAGGGTTTGAGGATTGAAAGGGCCGGCAACAGTAAGGTAGCTAAACATTAGCATAAACAGAGCTAAAAGCGGAATTGCCTTATACGTATCTCCGTGCCAATCCATTCTAGAATCATTTCCATAGCGCCTACGTAGTTGGACCGCAGCTTCTTGACTCCGGTTGCATGAAAACGAATCCGAAGGGCAGGTGTCATCCAAGATATAGATCGTTTTGCCATGTCCGCACTGTACCGAGTTCTGCAGATCTCGAAATGCCTGATCGTAATGGTGAAGGCCGTCAATAAAAACGATATCAAACGTTGAGCCCTTGGCGTGCCCTCCTGCAAAGAAGGCATCACTATCGATATTGAGCAGACTGACTCCGTCGTTGTTCTCTGCATACTCTTCCCAGTCAAACAAGAAAGCGGGATCAACCCCTGTTCGCTTAGGAATGGACACGCCTCTGAAAGTGAGACCAGTTTCCACTCCGATTTCAAGGTAGGTCTCTGCCTGGATGAATGATGCCAGAGTGTTGATGCGTGAGCTAGGAAGGCTCATTGCGTTTTGCGACGTCATGCCTGGAAGTAAACATCATTTATTGTGCCGCATCGGCAGGCCGATTCCGCCTTGCCTTACATGTCGACAAGCAGTAAACCGATAAACAGGTACGGCCCATGGCTGGTAATCAATCGCCACCTGTCTAAGCCTAGGGCGTGCCCGGATTGGGTGGATTACTCTTCCCATACAGGTCTCCCTATAAAAATGCCTGATCTCTGCAGCAGGCTGAAGGCTTCACCTTCGCATGCTTCTCAAGGTTTCTCCCTCGTCATCGTTCTGCTCCTCTCCCTAGGTGTTCTCCTCACCGGCGTAGCCATCATGAGTCGCGTCAGCTTCGGACGCCTCGGGGCAGCCTGGCAAGCCCAGAGTCGCGAAGCCCGCGAGGCGGCGGAGATCGGAATGGCCCGGATCGTGAGCGAACTCAACCGGGAACGGAACCGCCGGTTGCTGGTGAATGCGGCTGTGCTAGACGGGCAAACGCGCACGTACATTGAGAGCCCCGTCAACGAAGCCATCACGGGATCGTATTGCACCACCAGCCTGCCCTTGCTGAGTGGCGCCTTTCCAGCGGGTGCCAATCCGAAGGCGGAGCAGATCATCGACACCGAACGGCGCTACCAGCTGGTGAGCGTCGTTCAGCCCGCTTCTTCGAGCGAAAGGGAGCCCTCGCAGCTCACCACCAGGAACGACAGTGATGCCAACAGCACCGAGAGCTTCAAGGTCACCACCGGCTACGACCCCGATGCCACTGGTGGGGTGGAGTATCCCACCCACGCTGGGGAGATCACGATCACGGTGCGCGGGATGGCCTATCGAAACAATACCCTGATCGCCACCACCACGTTGAGCCGCACTTTTGAGGTGGTTCCCAAATGTTGCTGGGGTTCCCTGGGCGGCTATGGCGCTGCCTTCGGGCCTGATACCCGTCCTTGCCCTTCGATCGGCTTCGGCATCGTGGGCGGCGCAGCGGAGAACGACACTGGGGAAATCACCATCCGCGGCACCGCCTCCAGCATCATCACCGGCGATGGCGATCGGATTTCCTTCGTGTACTGCGTGGCCACCACTACCTGCAGTGTGAATGTGAATCAGAATCTCGGCACGGGGGTGAAGGTTGTGGATGTGACGATGCCCGTGATCCCTGCGGCTGCGATCACCACCTGTGTGGATCAGAACTCCACTCAATGTAATATCAACCTCGACAACAACGGCCTTCCCAATAACGGTGGCAATTTGCTGCTGGATACAGGTGTTCCCCTCTCCAGCTGGCCTGCGAACTTCCAATCAGTCTGCACCCGCGGCGCAGAATCCCGCCCAGTCACCACCTGTAGCCTGAACACCCTGAACTTCGGGGGCAACAACCGCACGCTCACGATCGATAGCCGCGGCGGGCCGGTGCGCTTCTACTTCCCCAACAGCCAGAGCGGAAGCGCCAAAACCGTGAATTGGGGAAACAACGGCGGCTTTGTCCACATTAATTCTTCCAATGCGGCCAGCCTGCCAAGCCGGATCACGGATCTCACTCTCTTCGGATGCCAGCCCTCCACCACGCGGAGCTGCTCCCCCCGTCAGATTGTGGAGATCGGCAACGGCAGTTCGGGGGCGCTGCGTCTGTTCGCCTATTTTCCGAATGGGGATGTCACGATTGGGGAGAACGGCAGCTTCGAGGGGGTGATGTGGGTGGATCGGCTCGGTGCGAACGGTAACCTCACGTTCACGATTCCGGGGGCTGGCCTGGCTGAGGTGCTGGATCTGATGGGGATCGGTGGCCTGGCCCCTACGCAGGAATTCCCGTTGGTGGACTATGTCACCCGGGCCACCAAGAGTCTCCGTTTCTTCTAAGGGGGCCTATGTCGCTGGCTCTTGCTCTGCGGTTGTCCAACGGGGTTGGGCGCAGCCATGGAGAGGCTGGCTTCAACCTGGTGGAGGTTCTGATCTCCAGCGTGATCCTGCTGGTCACCTTGGTGGGAGCCGTTACGATCTCGGTGACCAGCAGCATGGACAGCTACCAGACGGGCCTGCGCTATCAGAAGGAGGCCTCCATCGATGCGGATTTGGCCCAGATTCAACGCTTCAACGAGCGCTACACCTGCGTCAGCGGCACCTGCCTGATTCAGGCCGGCACCGCGGCCACCATGGGGAAAAACGACTATTTTCCTGATCCCGTGGCCTCCGACTTACGCCCCGATGCCGACCACGACGGTGTAGCCGATGTGGCGGAGGGAGCACTTGAGATCATCCAGAACCGATGCCGCTACCTCAATTCCCTTGATCTGGTCACCCCGCTCAAGGATCTGATCGAAGCCTCCCTTCCTGTTCCCGATGGGCTGCAACGCACCATTGCCGTGGATCCCACCACCCAGGCGGGCGCGCACCGCTATACGGTGACCTATGTGGATCCCACATCGAATGAGGTGATGCGGCAGATGACCCTTATTCCCTCCGCCGTGGCCTGGTGTCCACGCGTCTGAGCCGCTGCTGGTTCAGTCGGCCTCGTCTCGCCTGTTCCGGTTTCACTCTGGCCGAACTGCTGGTGACCTTGGCAGTGATCGGAATCCTCTCTGCAGTGGTGCTCAACGGCATCGGAATGCGGGAGTGGCAACGCCGCAGGGTGAATGCCGTGGCGATGGAACTCACCGGTTGGATGGAGGCCGTGCGCCGCTCCGCCCTCAAGGGCACGGGTTGCCGCGTGACCCTCCACACCTCGACATCATCCACAGGTGGATCCGTGATCGCCTCAGCAGAACCGGTGACTTCGGCCAGTTCCGCTGTACCCAATACGTGTATGAACGAGCAACCCCTGCGCCTGCTGACCAATACATCTGGAGATGTGTACTCCATTCAGGCTTCTCCTTCCACCTTCACTTTCACCCCCCGAGGCACGGCACGGGGCCTGGCGAACGGCAATCAGAATGATCTTGAAATCACGATTGCCCTCAACGGCACACCGCCTGTCCGCTGTGTTCAGCTCACTTCTCCCCTCGGGGTGATCCGCACGGGCTTCAACGAAACCTCTCTGACCGAGGGCTGCAGCTATCCGGGGTATTTCTGATGGTGCATCCTCTGGCTCACAGTAAATCTTCCAGCCAGGCCTTCACCCTGGTGGAACTACTGATCGCCGCGGGGCTGGGGGCGGTGATCCTGGCGGTTGCCGCGAAAGTACTGACTGGTGATGTGCGCTCCAGTTCCAGCCAGGAGGCAATCCAGCGGTTGCGGGATCACTGGGGCCGGGTGAACTATTTTCTGGACACGGAGGTGCGTGAGGGGTTGAGCGTGAGCCTGGCGGCTGGGAGTGGGGGGTGTGCTTCGGTGGCCTCGCCGCTGCTCACGATCACGGTGCCAGCCCCAGGGACCGCGAGCGGCACCAGCACGATCCACTACTACAACCAGAATGGTGATCTGTGGCGTTGTGGGCCAGATATAGCCGACGACGGATCACTGCTGTTTGACACCATCACCAATGGAATCCTTGTAGAGAATGCAACTCTACAGACCAGCATCACGAATTCCAGCAATGTAGCGTACACTCTCACTCTCAGCAGCCGTGCCGGCGGCGATGGAATTCCCTACTCAGCATCCAGTCAGGCGCAGACAACGGCCCATGCGTGCGATGCCATCTCAGGGATTTGTTACTGATATGGAACAGCTTCTCTGGCGGAAGAAACCAAGCCTGGTGTTGCTGATTGCAGTGTGTCTCATGGCTGGTTGTGCCAAGCCTGAGCCACGGTTCCCGGAGGTCTCCGACGCGGGCCGACGTGCTTGCATCGAAGAAGTGCAGGCAAACTACGCGCCCCAAGGACGTGTGAAGGCGATGAGGTTGTGCATGGAGACGATTGATCAGCGGCTCGTAGCCCAGCGACAGCTCCAGCCATCGATGAACCCTGCTCCACTGCCTTCAAGTGCTGAGACTGCATCCCAGGCCCTCACGGCTCAGGATCGCCTGGTCTATTGCCGGCTGCATCAAGCGGAAGTGCAGGCCGCCGAGCGGGAGCGGCAGAAGCGGCAGAGTCTCTGGATCACGGTATCCAGCCGCGAAGAGCCAGGAAGCCCGTCATATGTGGAAGCCAGGGAGAGTTACGAACATGCGATTAATGAGCTCAATGATCTGATCCCGGAGGCGTATCGAGCGGGCTTGCCGTTGGTTCCCGATGCCATCTCTGCCTATCTACGCTGCATCGGCTCTCCATTCATAGAGTGATTTATCCGAGAATGAGATCATGCAAGCGCAACTTAATCTTTGCATGCAGAGACCTGCATGGCCTTCCGCGCACGAGCCCGAAGTTCCAAAAAGGAATCAGAGTTGCTCGTCTTGATGGCCTCTATTATTTTGTTCGCCAGGAGGCATTTCCATGCTGGAGCAACTTCCTCCTCCCGCATGTCGCATAACGATGCTGCCAACCATTTTCCCACTCTTGCTATTTCTCAGTGGCATAGATTGTGCATGGACGATGTCAACACACCATGTGATGACGAGATGACTTTGCATGGTCGATTGATAGACAAGTGAATGCTGCAGGTCTGTAGCACCTTCTCCAGCCGCACTCTCCTTTCAGCAGCAAGCCCTCAGGGCTCCTCCGCAACCAGCCCTGGGAGGGAGCAGCGCGGATTTTTGGAAAACATTTACCGAACTTGCTGGCTTTGTTCTGCGCGAGTTCATCGTGTGTGGCGATGTCGTTGCGATACAAAGGAATGTGAACCCAGCGTGCGGCTCTCACAGCGGCATTGTTCCGGTCTAGGCTGAGGGGAATGTTTTGGCCGTACGGACCCTAGGCCAAGCCGCCATGCCGACCTCATCAACCAAGTCAGCATCTGCCGAGGCGAAGCTTCGCCTCCTGTTGCTCTCATCCTTGCACAGAAGGCTTGCGCGGGTTCGCCAGTTTGACCGCGCCGCTCAGGCTGGTTTTTCGATGGCAGCGGTGATGCTGGTGATCCTGATCTGCATCTTGGGCTCAATGGCCCTGGCAATGCGAAGTGGCTCTGGATTGCTGGCTTCACGGTTGCAGAGCCAGAGCCGTGAGGCCCGCGAGGTGGCGGAAGCTGGGATCGTTCAGGTTGTGAGCGAGTTGAATAATCCTCCGAACAGGCGCATGCTGGTTTCAGGGCTTCCGCTCAATGCCTGGGGCACGACACCGGATGCGCGCCAGCAGAATCCTTGTCTTCAGCTTCCCACTGCCACTCCAACATCATCGGGAGCAAGAGCACTGGCCGGGAATGCAATACAGGATCTGCAAAGTGGGGACACTTCGCGACGTTTCAGGCTTAGATCAGTTCGTTATTCCAACACCAATCGAACACGATGGATCGAGAGCAGGTACAACAATGCTGGAGTACTAACCACCAGCAACAGTTCACCGGCCTTTGATAATAGCACCAATCAACTCATCAATCTTCAAGCCGCCTCCTCGGGCCAGCCTGACAATCTTGGCTACATCCAGATTGAGGTGCAGGGTGAAGTGAGGCGTGGCGGCACACAGGTATCAACTGCCACAGTCACCAGGGAGTATCAAGTTGTTCCAAAATGCTGTGGACTCTCTTTCAATGGCCCTGCAAATATCTATGGAAACGATAGAACAACTTGCACCAGTGGAAGTGATAACTTAGGCAAGCTTGGTGTTGTCACTGGATTCAATGGCGGCGGTGTCACGAAGGCCGCAGGTGCTGCAGGGGAGCTGAATGGCCCTGATGGCAATCCTCTTCAGGCTGTCTTGTGTATTACCACAACAACAACATGTGGAGGTCCTGTAAGCAGCATCAGCACCCTTGGTGGAAACACTGTTCCAGTTACACCCATTGCGATCAACCTTGATCCGCCACCCACTTACCCAGGCACGACAACCAAGGTCGGCTCAATATCAAAAGTAGATGCCTACATGCGCGTGAACAGTGGAAACACCGCCATTGAATTGTGCAACATCAGCGGCTCTACTTTGAGCGGGTGCAGTGCCCCGAATTACTGCGAAAAGGTGGTTAATTCCTTTGCCGACTATCATTGCCGCATGTCTTCCATTGATACCGGCACAAAATTGCTCACAGTGGATTCTACTGGTGGGCGAATTGCCTTGTACTTCAACGATTCACCAGGTACCGTGGCGAGTGGCGGAACAGGTGGCATTGCTCACGTAAGGTGCGGTTCGTTTGCAGGTGCTACTAAAGCTTGCACCACTTCTGCTGCCGCTTCCGAATTTGATCGACTTTCCTTTTTTGGCAATCTATCCACGAATGTCTTTGATCTTCAGGGAACCCCTGGAGCGCTTGCAGTCTACGTCTATTTCCGGCAAGGTTTAGTTTCGATCGGTGGCAATGCAGAAGTTGTGGGCTCTCTCTGGTCGAATAATCTTGAGGTGAATGGTAGCTTTGAAATTGCAGCGCCACCCACGGGATGCTTAAGCGGTGGAGGGGCATTCTGTACCTTGATTGGAGGAGGCAATGCCCCTAATGAAGTTCTGTTTGATTGGGTGGCGAGGAGCACGGCTCAAGGCAAGTTGTATTGAGGATCTATCATGTCTCCGCCAGTAGCAAGGATTAATCGATTCGCTTTGTCGGATCCGCTACCGCTGAAGCTTATGAGTTTACCTGCAAAGCGGAACCAAGTAGTTCGTATGCATGAATCTGGCTTTACATTGGTAGAGATTCTTGTAGGTACTGTATTGCTGTCCATCATTGCTGCTGGCGTTGCCGCCATCATGGCTGGTGGCAACACTACATCCCGGCAGGCGGGTCTCCAAACCCAGCTGGATGCCTTGATCGATCAAGACTTGGCCAACATTCAGTCTCTGAACGAACGGTACACCTGCTGCCCAGGAAGTTGCACTGCCGATGCAGGCACTATTTCTGCTGGGGTGGCAGCAGGAAACTGTTCCGTCAATACCCCTGGAAACGAGAACTACTATTCCCCTAATCAGGTCGACACTAGCCCAACATCCCCTACAACGGCAACAACTGCCTTTCGAACCGCCTGCACGAATCGCACCGTTACTACCAACTTTATCTCGCAGATGCCCACACTTCCATCATCTCCAGCCGGTACCACCCTTACACGAACCACTCCCCAGCAGATTGGCAGTTCTGGACATCTCCTTCAATGGACATATACTGGATCAATTGGCGGAAATACGGCCGTCACTCGCGTTGTTAATCTAACTCCAATCGTTGCTGCTTGGTGCCCATAGATGAAGAAATATTCGCGCAAGAGTAGATCGGAAGGTTTTTCTCTCTCAGAGTTGATGTTGGTTGTAGCCCTGATTGGTGTTTTTGGGGCAGTCACCATTTCTTTGCTAACAGCATCTTGGCGGCAGGAGAGGCTGAACGCAGTAGTAACCGAGTTTGCCGGTTGGCTCGAGGAAATCTCCAGAAATCCAGAACGCAACGGAACTGCTTGTACGGTTACCATCGATACGGGAAGCCGTACTCCTGGATCGCGTCTTGCTCGGGTAGAGCCCACAAGCTGTTCAGCCACTCCATCATTCAATATCCCTGCCACCTTCGGTGCTGATAATTTCAATGTTGGGTCTTCACTGTCTTCATGGACGTTTACCCCTCGCGGAGCGATCTCTTCTGCTGCAGATGTTCAGGTGCGCATTGCGATCGCTGGTCAGCAGCCAGTCCGTTGCGTCCGGCTCTCCGGGACTCTTGGCTTGATCCGGATGGGCCGTAACGATGCCTCTTCCGATGTTTCCACAGCTTGCAACGTATTCACCTCAATATAGAATGGCTAGACAGTCTTCCACAGAAAATATTCTCCATGCTCACCACTCGGATCTATCTGTGGTGAATGGATTTTCCTTGGTTGAACTTATGGTTGCATCGGTCATTGGAGGATTGATGATCGCAGCAGCGGCTTCTGTTGCCGTTACCCACCTTCGCTCGAGCTCTAACCAGCTTACAATCCAGCAACGCCGCAGCGATTGGGGCAAGCTCACTTATCTGATCCAGACTGAAACAGGCGAAGGCATTTCTGTAGCTGCTGGTGTGGCCACAACTGGTTGTGCCAATAATGTAAGCTCACTGTTTACAATTACGGTCCCCATCTTTGATGCATCCAGCCCAGGCGTGGCTGTTCCGACACGTCTGATCCACTATTATCAAACTGGCGCAGGTGCAGCAGCTCAGTTATGGCGATGTGGACCCGTAATCCTTGATGGCAGTGCTACTAACACACGTGCCGGCCAACTCTCACCCAGTGGCAGCCTCGTTACTTCTCTGTTAATGGAAGCAGTGCCTGTCACTGCAACAGTTCCGGATGCCAGTACGCTTACCATCACGCCTACCACGGTCATTGCCGGGTCGGTTGAGCCCTTTACAGTGCGAACACGTGTGCGCTTGATCCAGTAGTTTTGGCTAGCTAGTCTTTTGCCAAACTCCACCACCTTCATGTCTAACTGGGATCACGGATATTTTTCCAACAGTATTTACACGAGTGGCTTTTATCGAGAGCAGGTTCCAAGTTGGATCGACTTCGCCTCTCTTGTGGCTGGGCATGAGCCTCCACGCGCATGTGAAGGAGAGCCTTTCCATTATCTTGAACTTGGCAGTGGCATGGGATTATGTCTTTGCCTTCAAGCTGCTTGCTATCCAGAAGGACAGTTTATCGGCGTCGACTTTCATCCTGAGCACATTACGCATAGTCGATGGCTTGCTGCCCAATTGAAACTGGAGAACATTCACTTTATTGAAGCAGACTTTTGTGATCTCTGCTCGAATCCACTCCCGCTTGGTTTGCAGCAGGGAGTTAATGGGCATTTCCACTATGTTGCCGCTCATGGCATTGCCAGCTGGGTTATTGAGCCGGTTCAGCATGCAATGCTAGCTATTGCGGCACATGCGTTAAAGCCTGGTGGCCTCTTCTATTGTTCATACAATACTTTCCCTGGATGGCTGGGCCGAACTTCGTTCCATGTCTTGTCCGAGCTGGAACTTCAGCGTTCAGATGAATTCAACCCCGATGGAGCCTATCAGCGAGCTGCAGGGACTCTCAACGCCCTATTGGGGCCGGCTGAGCAGCCCCATTTACTCGGATTGGTACAGCCTACTCTCAGAGATGATCTTGCAAAGATCATCTCTAGTCCTGTTAACTACCTTACTCAGGAGTATGGATCTAAGGGCTGGGCGCCACTTTTTGTCTCCGACATGCATCAGCGATGCAAGAACCATAAGCTGAGCGCAGTTGCTTCTGCAACTCTACCCGACCTTTTTGACGACTTATTGGTCGATCGCTTGCAAGATACGGTGCTTGCAGAAAAGAATCCACTCTTTCGCAATACTCTTATAGATTTGGCTACGAACAAAGCATTTCGGAGGGATATCTTTGCCAAGGGATCGCTGAAACTCTCTGAGCAGGAAAAGTCCGAGCGGCTTGGCCGTGTTCGCTTGGCCTTGTGCGAAGCTCCAGCCGTTGATGTCTACAGTTTTAATACGCACTTCGGCGAGGTTGTTGGTATGTATGACATCTGCAGTCAACTCGAGGGGCTCCTCAAGGAAGCACCTCAATCTCTTGAAAATCTGCAAGCAGAGTTGATGCAACCCCTCGCTGTATTGCAAAAGATGGTAGCTCTTCTACTTTACGCCAATCGCATAGGACTGCATCGTGGTACGCAGGCTGAATCGGCGCGGTTTAGCTGCCAAAGTGTCAACGACTCTCTGAAGCAAATGATGCAGGCGGGCCGTTCCTATGGATTCCTGACATCGCCGATCTTAGGCACTGCAATTTCTGTCTCAACTCTAGAAACCCTGTTTCACGATGCCTTGGCACAAGGGTTGAATGGGGCGGAACTCGCTACCTGCGTTATTCTTGGGGCAGAAGCACTTGGGGCTGAACTTCGTGATCGAGACAAGAAAACAATTCTGAATGACCAGGATAAACTTAAAGCCATAATCACTGCCGCTCAAGAATTCTCTTCGCAGCGCCTACCGTCTTTGAAGGCAATGCGAGTGTTTGAGTGAGATTGGCCGAATATTATTGCGGGCAAACCTTTGGCATTCTCCATGAATGGGATTTGGCCTTTCTTTCGGGGATGATCTAGCATCTGAGGCAAGGGCGGACCATATGATTTCGCGGGGTGAGCTGATTGAGCTGAGATTGGTCCCCCTGTATGTGCCAGCTGGACTAGCCTTTCTGTTCATAGGCTCCTAAAAATGTGGACTGCAGTTCCATTCTCTCAAAGTATTTAAATCCAACAAAATACGCCGAACCCACGTGATCCACCCATTGCACGGTGGCCTCAGGTTGAAGGTCCTGCAGTGAATTGGGATCTCTGATCAGAAGTTTGCCCGTGTCTCCTGGTACTGGGCATCCTTCCTTCTCGGGTACGGCGATGCAGCACCCTGAAAGGCTCACATCCCAAAGGCGGGCTTTGTATTTCTTCCCATCCACCGTGAGGACCACCGCCACCTGCACGGAGAACGCCGGCACACTGAAGCGGGGTTCCTTGCGCGGGATGAACCCTCCCTTCTGGTTCCTGGTGGCCACTCCCGCTCCCATTGCCTTAGCGCCGTTCCGCATCGCAGGGTTTCGGCATCATCTCTGAACTTTACCGGGTGATCTCACTGATGGAACAGGGCCAGCTGCTCAACCGGGGCGGATCTGGGATTTCCTGGTTCCACGCGCTCTGCTCCCCAGATGTCGAGCTGTTCCCTCGGCTCCAGCAGGGGTTCAAGGGCACGGAGTCCAGCTGCATCCGCCGGAGCCAGCCAGGCCTCCTCCAATCCGTCCGGCAGCACCACCGGCATCCTGGGGTGGAATGGGGCCACCAGGCTGTTGGCCCGGGTAGTGAGCACGCAACAACTCTCCACCTCGCTCCCGTCCGGTCCGATCCAGCGGTCCCACAGGCCCGCCAGCCAGAAGGGTTGGCCGTCGCGGCGTCGCACCCACACGCTGCGCCGGCCGCGGCCCTCCCGGTAGCCATCTGCTGGTAACAGGCAGCGGCGGTGCCGCCACGGGCCGCGAAAGCTCGCCTTTCCCGCCACGGTTTCGCTGCGCGCGTGGATCGGGCGGGGGCTCCCCAAGGGCTGCTTCTGCCATTCCGGCAGCAGGCCCCACAGGGCCAGCCCTGTGTTCAGCAGGCCGTGCTCCTGCCGTTGGATCAGGACAGGTTCCCCCGGCGCGATCTCTGGCCGGGGCGCATAGTGTGCTTCCAAGCCTTCGGGCCGGGGGCCGCGCAGCCGGGGCAGCAGGCGATCGAGGGAGGTGGTGAGCGAAAAGCGGCCGCACATGCGCGTTCAGCTGCGGCGCAGCCAGGGCGGCGCACCGCTGAACCAGTCGCCCAGCTCATCCGGGTCCGTGTCGCCGCGCCTGGGGTTGGTGTTGTCCCCCAGATTGAGGTCGTCCAGGAGCTGGTCGACGCCTGTGGCCGCCGATTCCTGCCGTTGGCGCCGCTGAGCCTGGCGCTGCCAGTGCCACACAGAGGAATCCCGCTCGGCGAATTTCTGCACCCAGATCCGCTCCTCCAGGCTCACGGCCTGTCCCTCGGCGAGACGGCCGAGGATTTCCTGGATGCGCAGGCGGGTGGAGGTGGTGAGCATGGCGTTCCGGGTCCCGTGGGCACCCACGTTTGCCAGGCTCACCGGCCTGGGTGTGGCCATCCCTACCGAAGCAAGGTGTGCGTCAGCAACTGCTGGCATCGTCTGCGGCTCAGGGTGGCTCAGGCTGGTCCGGCTTCGCCCTTCTGGATCCGATCCATCACATCCCGCATCGCACTCACGAATTCCTCATCGGCTTCCTCGCGCTCGAGCGGCCCTTCCACAAGATCCTCGATCAGGGGAAAGAAGCGCAGCTCGAACCAGTCGCGGAACATGCCGAGGCTGCGCTGCGGCGGCCAGCGCTGCGGATCGCGGCACCAGGAATCCAGCTCCGTTTCGAAGATCACCTCCCAGCACTGCTCCAGCAGTTCCTCGGCTTCCTCCTCCTCTTCGTAATCCGGCAGCAGATAGAGGCTCGGATCGTCGGCGGGCCATTCCGCCGCTTCTTCGTTTCCATCGATGGAGCGGGCCCAGGTGCGCAGGGGCTCCTTCGGAGTGACGGCCAGGGCGCAGCGGTTCAGGATCGCCATGGGGGCTCCGGGGGTGGGTTCACGCTAGGTGGCCACTCCTGCGGGCGGGTGGCGGTAGCGTTCCTCCTGCCCATTGATGGCTTCCCGGCAGCATGGATTACCGCCTGGATCGGCTGTATGGAGCCTTTCTGCACCGGGAGCTGGCCGTGTCCTGGCTTGCGCTCTCCATCCTGATGGGTGGGCGGCACCGCTGGGATCTGCGCCAGGGGCGCTTCACAGCCCTGGAGTTCGGCTGCGGCCATGGGCTCAATCTGATCTTCAATGCCGCGGCTCACCCGGAAGCGCAGTTCTTCGGCATCGATTTCCATCCCGGCCACGTGGCGATGGCCAGCACGAGAGCCAGGGAACTGGGCCTCGGCAATGTTCACTTCGCCCTTGCTGATTTGCGGGATTTCAGCGAGGGGCGGCCGGAGCGTGGGCCATGCCGCACCTGGCCTGAGGTCCACGACCTCGTGCTCGCCCATGGGGTGGCCAGCTGGGTGGCGGCGCCTACGCGGGAGGCGCTGCTGCAGGCTGCCAGCCGCAGCCTGCAGCCCGGCGGGCTCTTCTACTGCTCCTACAACACCTATCCCGGGTGGCTCTCCCGCAGTCCCCTGCAGATGCTCGCCCTTGAGCTCGGGCTTGGAGCGGGTGGCAATACCAGTGAGGCTTCGCTGCAGCAGGCAGCCGGCATGTTGCGCGAGCTTCTGGATTCGGGGGAATCAGATTATCCCCTGGGCAGAGCAATGCCGGAGTTGAAGAGTTCCCTGGAGTCCTTGGCCAAGGCTCCGACCACCTATCTCGTGGGGGAATACCAAGCCACCCATCAACCTCTCTATGTGGGGCCTCTGCATCGCTCCTGTGCTGAGGTTGGTCTCTCGTATGTGGGCTCTGCGAGCATGCCGGAACTGTTTCCGCAGATGCTCGACCCCTGCCGTGCCAGCTGGGTGGCGCAGGCGCAAGATCCCCCCACGCGCGAAATCCTGTTCGATCTGGCCATCAACCAGTCGTTCCGCCGGGATCTCTTTGCCCGAGGGGTGGTTCCTCCCCATCCTGTGGAACTCCGGGCCGAACTGGCGGCGTTGCCCCTCAGCCTGCGGCGCGATTCCCTGGGCACGCGCAAGGAATTTCCCACCAGCATGGGGGTGATGGAAATCGATGCCGAGATTCTCCAGGGGATCCATCAGCTGCTGACCGCTGGGGTCTGTGGCCTGGGCGATTTGGCTGCGGCGCGCGGATGTGCTGCGCAGGATCTCCTGCCCCAGTTATCGCTGCTGCTGCAGGAGAACCTCGTGGCGGCTGATCCCTTCGCGGCCCTGGCCACCACCTCCCAGCCGGGCCTCACCGCGGCTGATGCAGGTGCGGTCAGCTCCTTCAACCAGAAGCTGATCGAACTCGCCTCCGCCGGTAAGGGAGCCGTGGGACTCCTCGCACCGGATGCCCTGCTTCCGATCCCTTTGGAAGACATCCAGATCCTGCTGGCTCAGGTGGAGGGGCTGGGGCTCGGCGATGCCGATCGGGTGCAGATGGTGTGGCTGGGTATCCAGCTGGCCGGGCTCCGGCTTCACGATGGATCAGGAAAGCTCCTCCAAGAGGATGCGGAGGCTATGGCGCATCTCCAGAAGATCTGGGAAGCCTTTCGGGAGAACGGCATGGAGGATCTGCGCCGGCTGGGAATCTGCTGAACAACACCCACCTGCAGCAGGTTTGGGTTCATTTACGTGTCACGATGATGTAGATCGCGTGGATCACGGCCACCGGCCACATGATCCCCATCAGGGTAAGGCCAAAGGCCCCGAAGCTCAGCAGCCAGAACACCAGATTGAGCCAGAACACTCCCTTCAGGCCCACCTGGGTGGCCACCGCCAGAGGGGGAAGGATGAAGGCGAGGATGATCCGGAAGATGTCGCCGAAGGTCACGGGCGAGGCTCCTGTCCATGCGGCCGCACCGTAGCCAGATCAGCGGGGCGGGCCATCAGAATGAATCATGAATGTTCCTCCTTCCAGGCTGCTCTTCCTGCCCGGTGCCTCCGGAGACACAACCCTCTGGCGGCCTGTTGCAGAAGCGCTGCATCATCCGGGCGAACGGCTGCACCTGGGCTGGCCGGGCTTCGGCGGGATGCCGCCCGAGCCGGCGGTGCAGAGCTTCGACGACCTTCTCTGCCTGGTGCTGAGGTGCCTGGATCGACCCACCGCTGTGCTGGCCCAGTCGATGGGAGGGGTGCTGGCGCTGCGGGCTGCGCTGCTGCGGCCTCACCCCATCACCCACCTGGTGCTGGCGGTTACCTCCGGTGGCCTGCCGATGGCCGAGTGCGGAGCCGAAGACTGGCGTACGGCCTTTCGCAAGTCCCATCCCGCTCTGCCGGACTGGTTCGCCACCGCCAACGAAGACCTCAGCGATCAGTTGCCGTCCGTGGGGATTCCCACCGTGCTGCTCTGGGGGGATGCCGATCCGATCAGCCCGGTGGCGGTGGGGCAGCGGCTGGCTTCGCTCCTGCCCGCTGCCCGGCTGGAGGTGTTTCCCGGTGCCACCCATGATCTCGTGCGGGAGCGTGCTGCAGGGATTGCACCTCTGGTGGATCAGCATCTGGCCGCCCGTGATTCCTGGGGGCCCTGAGGATGCTCACCCTACGCTGAGCGCACTGGTGGGCTGGAGGACATGAATCCGGTTGCGGTGCTGAAGATTGTCTTCACCCTGGCGGGCATCGCCATGCTGAGCGGCACGTTCTTCCTGGCCCGCAACACGATGAACTTTCTGGCCCAGGCGAGCCGCACGCACGCCACCGTGGTGGATCTGGTGGCATCGCGCTCCAGCGATTCGATCACCTATGCGCCCTCTGTGCAGTTCACCAGCCTCAATGGGGAGCCGGTGCAGTTCGTTTCCTCCACATCAAGCAACCCGCCCGGTTACGCCGTGGGCCAAAAGGTGGAGGTTCTCTACCGGCCTGCGAGTCCCCGCGATGCCGAGATCAACGCCTTCTTTCCCCTCTGGGGTGGGGCCACGATCATGGGCGGGTTGGGCGTGATCTTTGCCGGCACAGGCATTGGCATCACGTTGGCTCCCTGGCTGAGCCGCAGAGGTGAGGAGAAGATCCGGCAGAACGCAGTGGTGATCGAAACCGACTTCCAGACCGTTCAGCTCAACACCTTCCTCACGGTGAACGGCAGGAATCCGTTCCAGATCCTCACCCAGTGGCTGGATCCGGCCACTGGCAAGCTGCACGTGTTCAAGAGCAAGAACCTCTGGTTCGATCCCTCCCCCTACATCCCGGATCAGAAGATCAAGGTGTCTCTGCGCGAGGGCAAACCGAAGAAGTACCACGTGGATGTGTCCTATCTCCCGGACCTGGCGGATTGAACCGATTTCCTCTTGCCTCGCTCACCGGAGCCGCGCTCCTGGCCGCAGTGGCCTGGCCTGCCGGTGCGATGGCCCGCCCCGCGGCGGCTGTGGTGCGGGAGATTCTCGATGGCCCGGAGCTCTATATCCAGCAGCGCCTGGCCCATGTGGATGAACCGGCCTTCGTTCCGGAGCGGGTCCACACCCGCAAGAGCCGCGGACAGCTGGAGTTCGCCGGCGGGGCCGCCGGCCGGCTCAATCGCTTCAGCGAGCTGAGGCTGGGCAGCACCTGCTTCCTGCTCGGCAGCGGCGAGATCCTGGTGTCCGGCCCGCAGAACGCCTGCACCAGCTCCTCCCGCCTCAGTACCCGGGGCACCAACTACGTGTTCACCCTGCTGGAGAGCGGTGAGGCCGAGGTTTCTGTGCTGGAGGGCTCGCTCGAGCTGCAGCGGCTTGACGCGGGCCGGCCCACCCGCGAGCCCCCGATTCCCGTGGCCGGGGGGAACCGGGTGCGCCTCTCCAGCGAGGGCAGGTTCCTCGCGCAGCGGGCGCTCACCGCGGCGGACTATGCCGCCATCCTGCGGGGCCCCCTGTTCCAGGGGTTCACCCAGCCCCTGCCGGGCCAGTCCGCGCTGGAGGCCTTCCTGCAGCAGCGTTTCCCGGGGGTGTTTCCTCCTCCCGGCCGCGCCGGCACACCGAGCGGCAGCGATCCCCTGGTGGCCCGCATCAACCTGGTGCGCGCGCAGAACGGCCGCCCGCCCCTGCAGCCCCTGCCCGCAGATCTGGCGACCCGCAACAGCGCCTATCTCACGCCGGTGCTGCAGGGGCTGCTGGAGAGCACCACCTGTGATCACGACCGCAGCCGCTGGGACGCTTTCCAGGGTGAGATGGCCTCCCGGGCCAGCCTGTTGCCCACCAGCGAAGTGATCGCCTGTCCGATGCCGGCGGCTTCCTGGAATCCCGATGTGATCCTGTCGCGCTGGATGGGTTCCCCGCTCCACACCCAGATCCTGATCAACCGGCCGAAGGCCCGGGCGATCGATTGCGTGAAGCTGGAGCGCTCGGGAAGGGCCGCCGCCATCTGCACCCTGTGGAGTCCATTTCCTGGACGCTGAGCTCCGGGAGCAGGTATCTCTTCCTATGGCACCAGCCTCCTGGGCCTCCCATGCTGTGCCCATCGATTCCGGGAGGCTCCTGTCCATGGATGACACCCCACCGCAGCCCTTTCCAGGAGTGCGCTGACGATCCGGCCCCTGCTCCAACACTCTCCACGGATCACTGGCTTTCCTGGCTTCTGCCACCAAGCCGCCCACCGCATCGTTCAAGAGCCACGGCCACGAGCCCCGGCTCCAGGTGCCCCGGACCGAAGGGAAGTCCCACTGGACTCTGGCCCCAGGCGCCAGCGTCAGCAGCTCCGCCCTACAGAGCCTTAGAGAAGCCCGGTGCCCTCGTCGCCGGGCTTTTTCGTGGAATGGAACTGGATTGAGGTTCCGCCCACAAGATCAGAAAAATTGAAGCTTCAGGCCTCTGTTCCTGATGGATCAGCAGGAAATTGAGTTCCTGGATCAGCTCCTTTGGGATGGGGGACTGGTTGTGGGCCTGCTCCTTTCGCCGATCGCAAAGCGCACCTCAGAGAACCTGGCCAAGCATCACGGCGGCCACGGCCGAGAACAGGGTGATCCCCAGGGCGGTGAGGGGATTCTGGCCCTGGGCCACCGCCACGCTGGTCACCACACCGGCGCCGAGGCAGGCCACCGCGAGCTGGGCGGCGAGATCGCTGCGGGAACGGGGGGTGGGGTTGGGGAGCACGGAGGACCCGGCGGCTGGCTCAGACCGTAGGGGTCCCGTGCGGAGTGCACCGCCGCCGGAGCGAGGCTTGTTACCGGGCGTCGGAGTTCGTTACTCCCCGCAATCGTTGTCGTTGCATTCCGCAAGCCGGAGCGAGGCGGGTCGTGCCCGGCCGGCGCTGGCCCACTGCTTCAGCCGCTCCAGCTGCTCCCGGGCCGTGCGGCTGAGGGGCACCACCTGGGAGGCGGCGGCGATCAGGTCGGCCTCGCCGAACTCCCGCCGCTCCCCGAAGGCCAGGTGCATGGCCTCGATCACCGTCTGCTCCAGCTCGGCGCCGGAGAAGCCCTCCGTGCGGTCCACCAGCACTTCGAGGGGGAGGGTGTGATCCGGCCGCCGCCGCCGCAGCTGCAGATCGAGGATCGCCCGCCGCTCCTCCCGGCTGGGAAGGTCGAGCAGGAAGATCTCATCGAAGCGGCCCTTGCGCAGCAGCTCGCCCGGCAGGCGCTCCACCGCATTGGCCGTGGCCACCACGAACACCGCGCTGGTCTTCTCCGCCATCCAGGTGAGCAGGCTGGCCAGCACCCGCTGGCTGGTGCCGCCGTCGCTGCGGCCATCACCGCCGAAGCCCTTGTCGATCTCGTCGATCCAGAGCACGCAGGGGGCCATGGCCTCGGCCCGCTGGATCATCTCCCTTGTGCGGGCCTCGCTCGCCCCCACCAGCCCGGCGAACAGGCGCCCCACATCCAGCCGGAGCAGCGGCATCGACCAGCCATGGGCGATCGCCTTGGCGGTGAGCGATTTGCCCGTGCCCTGGGGACCCACCAGCAGCACCCCGCGCGGCAGAGGCAGGCCGTAGGCCTGGGCCTCCTCGCTGAAGGCACGGTGGCGCTGCTCCAGCCAGCGCTTGAGGGCCTCGAGGCCGCCGATGTCCGCCGGGGTGGCCTCGGTGGGGCAGTACTCCAGCAGCTCGCTGCGGGCGATCGCCTGCCGCTTCTCCTCCAGCACCTCCTGCAGGTCCTCCACCCCCAGCTGGCCGCGACGGGCGAGGGCCCGGGCCGCCAGCTGCCGCACCCTCTGTTCGCTCAACCCATGGCAGGCCGCCGTGAGCTGCTCCTGCACCGCCGCATCGAGGGGGATGCCGCTGGCCCGTGCGATCGAGCGCAGCAGCCCCTGGATCTCGGCCGCATCGGGCAGGGGCAGATCCAGCACCGTGAGGCTGTCCTCGAGTTCGCGCGGCAGCTGCCAGTCGGGCGCGCTGATCACGATCGTGTGGGGCACCTGCCGCAGCTGGGTGGCCAGGTTGCGCAACCGCCTGCAGATGCCCGCATCCTCGCCGTAGCGGTGGAAGTCCTTGAGCAGCAGGATTGCCCCCTGCTCCGGCGACAGGCTGGCGAGGCTCTCGAGAGCGGCCATCGGATTGCGGGCCGCCTCGCCGGTGCGGTTGGGTGCGCCGCTGAGGCCGCCGATGAAGTCCCAGCGCAGCAGGGTCCGCCCCCCGAGCCGCTCGGCCACCTCCTGCAGCAGCCGCTCCACCCGCTCCTCCTCGAGGCTGCGGATCCAGAGGATCGGTGTGCGGGCGCGGATCAGAAGATCCAGCTGCTGCACCAGGGGGGCCGCCATGGCGTTCAGTCCGGGGATCGGAGCGAGCGCAGCGCGCCCCAGCGGGGGTCGCCGCCGCTGTCCTCGCTGCTCCAGCGGGGCGGGCCGGGGCAGTCGGCGCCGCAGTGGTTCACCATCGGCAGCCGCAGGTGCAGCTGCTCGAAGGCCCAGCGGGCCGGATCGAAGCTGGCGTTGGGTTCGAGCTGCTCGCCCAGGTCGTCGGGATCCACCTCCAGGCTGGCGCTCTGCTCCGGAGGGGTCTCGCCGATCCAGAGCAGTTCCTGCGCCTCGGCCCGCAGGGGGTGGTTGAAGTGCTGCAGGCAGCGGTCGCAGCAGAGGGTCACGATCGTGGCCAGCTCCCCCTGCACCTCGAGCACCGTGCCGCGATGGACCGCCGTGAGCGTGCCCCGCACGGGGGTGAGGCTGTCGAGCTCGTCCAGCCGCTGATCCACCTGCCAGGTCCGGCCGTGCTCCAAGGGGAGGAGCTCCGGCAACGGAACCGGCTTGAGGGGATCCCCCCCGCTGCTGGGCGCCACGCTCATCGGCCGCGGATCACTTGCGACCCTTCGGCTCGAACGGCAGCCGCTCGGATCCTCCCCCCGCGGTGGCGGTGGCCGTCACGGTCTGCTGGGCGAGCTGCTGATCCAGGATCGCCTGGAGGTTGTCGGGCAGGGCCTCGCGGCTGAGCAGGAAGGTCTGCAGGGCCTGGAAGATGTTGGCCACCACCATGTAGAGCAGCACCCCGGCCGGCAGGGGGAAGAACAGGAACATCGCCGTGATCATCACCGGCGTGATCTTGTTGGCCGTGGCCTGCTGCGGATTGGGGGGCATGCCCATGCCCGAGAGGATCTGGGACAGGGCGAGGGTGAGGCCGAAGGAGGCCACCAGGACGGCGATGTCCCAGTTCACGGCGCCGTCGGTATAGAAGCCCACCTGGCCCAGGGCCTTGATGAACAGGAAGCCGCTGCGGGCCGCCAGGCCGGG
>JBMLOS010000151.1:0-19646 GCA_049242845.1 Prochlorococcaceae cyanobacterium | reverse complement strand
GGTGAACTTGCTGGCGATGCGGCAGTGGGCCGGCAGATCGGCGGCGCGGCGGTAGCCGCTGGAGGCCTTCACGGCCACGGCCATGCGGCAGCCGCCGAAACCCAGGTCGAGCAGCTGGGCCACCGGGAGCTGGTGTTCGCGGAGCACGTCGTAGCCCACCACCCCGAGCTGGGCCTGGCCGTAGGCCACATACACGGGCACATCGGCGTTGCGCACCAGCAGGGCGCGGGCGCGGCCGCAGGCGCTGGCCACCATCAGCTGGCGGTTGTCCGGCTCCAGCAGGGCGGTGAAATCGAGGCCGGCCTCGGCGAAGCGCTGCACCGAGTGCTTCAGCAGGGCTCCTTTGGCCAGGGCAATGGTGATCATGGCGGGGTCTGCGGGCAGCTCAGCGGGCGTGGTGGGGGCTCGCGGGAGGCGCCGGCGGCGCCGCAGCGGTGATCATGGAAGGCGCCGCCTGGGGACTTTACCGATGGGTCCGACGCCCTCCTTTGGCCTGCCCTCCGGGGAAGGGCCCTCCCAGGAGCCTGCGCCCGGGGATCGACAGAACCACCATGGCGCCTCCGCCGCCCCGCCCGTGGACCCGCTCCACCGCGAGGGCCTGGAGGTGGACCTGCTCCCGGTGCTGCAGGACAACTACATCTTCGTGCTCCGGCGCGGCCGGGAGGCGGCGGTGGTGGATCCCGCCGTGGCGCCGCCCGTGATCGCCTTTCTGGAGCGGCACGGGCTCGAGCTGGTGGCCGTGCTCCAGACCCACCACCACAGCGACCACATCGGCGGCACGCCGGCCCTGCTGCGGCGCTGGCCCGGAGCGGCCGTGATCGCCGCCTCCGCCGATCGGGCCCGCATCCCCTTTCAGACCGTGGGGGTGGAGGGGGACGATCGGCTCTCGGTGCTCGGCGCCGAGGTGGAGGTGCTGGCCGTGCCCGGCCACACCCATGCCCACATCGCCTTCCACTTTCCCGAGAGCGGCGATCTCTTCTGCGGGGATGCCCTCTTCGCGGGAGGCTGCGGCCGCCTGTTCGAGGGCACGCCGGCGCAGCTGCACGCCTCCCTGGCGCGCCTGGCGGCGCTGCCGCCGGCCACGCGGGTGTGGTGCGCCCATGAGTACACCGAGGCCAACCTGCGCTGGGCCGTCGCGGAGGAGCCCGGCGATGGCCCCATCAGCGCCCGCCTGGCGGAGGTGTGCCAGCGGCGGGCCCAGGGCCAGCCCACGATCCCGAGCAGCATCGCCCTGGAGCGGGAAACCAACCTGATGGTGCGGGCCGCCACGGTGGAGGAGCTGGCGCGGCGGCGCCGCAGCAAGGATCACTGGCGCGGCTGAAGCTCAGACCGCCACCAGCTCCCGCCGCTCCGGAAACAGCAGGGCGGGTTCGCCGCGCCGCAACCGCAGCCGGCAGCGCTGTCCCCGCGGATGCTCCTGCTCGAGCGGCAGCCGCAGCCGCAGCCGCAGCGCCCCGCCCGGCAGGGGCTGCTGCACCTGATAGAGCCACTCGCGGCCGAGGAATTCGCGGCCGAGCACCCAGGCCTCGCCTTCGCTGTCGGGTTCGAGGCTGATCGCCTCGGGGCTCACCAGGGCCTCCAGGGCGTCGCCGTCGAGTGCCGGCAGCTGCCCCTCGGTGGGTGCCAGGGGCCCGAGGGCGGTGGTGAGGTGGTTGCCCTGTGCCTGGGCGGGCAGCAGGTTGCCCTGCAGCACGAAGCGGCCCACGAAGGGGGTGGCGGGCCGGCGCACCAGTTCCCGCGGGGTGGCGCACTGGTCGAGGTGGCCGTGGCGCAGCACCGCCACGCGGTCGCAGATCGCCAGGGCCTCCTCGGGGTCGTGGGTCACGATCAGGCCGCTGGCGCCGCAGCGGCTCAGCACCGCCGGCAGCTCGCTGCGCAGGTGGAGCCGCACCTCCACATCGAGGTTGGAGAAGGGCTCATCCAGCAGGACCACCGAGGCGCCCGGCGCCAGGGCCCGGGCAAGGGCGAGGCGCTGCCGCTGGCCGCCGGAGAGTTCATGGGGGTAGCGCTCCTCCAGGCCCCGCAGGCCGAGCAGCTCCAGCAGCCAGGCGGCGCGGCCGGTGTCCTGGCCGCGCCGCAGCCCGAAGCAGGCGTTGCGCCAGGCGGTGAGGTGGGGGAAAAGGGCGTAGTCCTGAAACACCATGCCCACCCCCCGGCGTTCGGGCTCCACCCAGCGGTTCGGGCCCGCCACCATGCGGCCATCGATCGACACGCTGCCGCGCTCCGGCCGCTCGAAGCCGGCGATCAGCCGCAGCAGGGTGGTCTTGCCGCAGCCGGAGGGCCCGAGCAGGCCCACCAGCTCGCCGGGGCGGAGGCTCAGGTCGATGCCCCGCAGGGTCCAGGCGTCGGCGGGGGTTTCGGGATAGCGGTGCCACACGCCCTCGAGGCGCACGTGCGGGTGCTCTGGCGCTTCGGCGGGCATCGCGGCGGCCTGAAGGGGCCATAGTCTCAGCGGTCATTCTGTCCCAACCCCTGCGCGGGCCATGAGCGATTCCTCCCTGAGCAGCGCTGCCCGCCTGGAGGCGGTGAACACCACGGAAGCTCCGGCGCCGGTGGGGCCCTACAACCAGGCGGTGAAGGCGGCCGGCCTGCTCCATTGCTCGGGCCAGATCGCCCTCGACCCCGCCAGCGGCGCGATGGTGGGCGGTGGCGATGTGGAGGCCGAAACCCGCCAGGTGCTCGCCAACCTCCAGGCGGTGCTCTCCGCCGCGGGCTGCACCCCCGCCGATGTGGTGCGCACCACCGTGTTCCTGGTGGACCTGAACGACTTCGCCCGGGTGAACGCGCTCTACGCCGAGGTGTTCGGCGGCGGCGTCTCGCCGGCCCGGGCCTGCGTGCAGGTGGCGGCGCTGCCCAAGGGGGCCCTCGTGGAGATCGACTGCATCGCGCTGCTGCCGTGAGCGCTGCTCGCCTGCTGCTGGCCGCCCTGCTGGGGGCAGGCGTGTGCTGCGCCGCGGGTGCCTGGGGCCAGGAGGCCTGGCATCGCCTCAGCCCGGCCCAGCTCAAGGAGCTGCGCACCACGCTCGCTCCCACCCATGTGGTGCTGGTGGCCCCGCGGGTTCTGCCGGAGGGCTTCCGGCTGGTGGCGTTTTCGGTGGAGGCGATCCCCTACGTGAACGGGGATTTCGATGCCGGCTACAGCCTCGATTACCGCGGCCCGGCCAACCGGTGCTTTGCCCTCACCGGCACCAAGAGCGGCCCCCGCGGTCTGCAGGCTCTCCCGCCCGAACCCTCTGCCCTCGGCTCGGTTCCCCTGTACCGCGACCCTCCGGGCGAACCCGCGGCCCAACCGGGGGGGCTGGTTGCCTTCCTGCCCGTGTCCGGGAACCTGATTCTGATCACGCCCTCCTACCCCATAGAGACACCGGAGGGTGCATTCGTTTCCTGCACCCCCCTCTCGGAAGCGGAGTTCCGCCGCGTGGTGGCCTCAGTGGAGCGGCTGCCCTGAACCGGGCAGGGGTACCCGCGGCAGGGGGGAAGAGGCCTCAAGGAAACACGGGGCCTGGAACAGCTCCTCCTCACGGAGGCTCTCCACCTTCGGGGCAGCCCCCGGGCTGTCGTAGCGCAGCAGGAAGATCTGGTCGAACTCCATCGGGCCGATGGCGGGCATGGTGGTCCAGCCGAGCCCCCGGGCCAGGGCCGGCATGCGCCGGTGCTCCCAGAACAGCACCACGTTGCCGTTCCGGTAGAGGGGTTGGTGGAGGATCTCCTGGCCGTCGAGGAAGGAATCACGCTCGGACACCTGGGCGATGGAGATGTTCACGCCGGTGGCCACTGCCAGGGGCACGGCGCTCTGGTAACTGCGGGCGTTCTTGCTGCTGGAGGGGTTGAGGAAGAAGGTGCGGATATGGGTGGGTGTGCCGAAGCAGGCGGGAATCAGGCGAGCCAGGTTGAGGGCCCGCAGGAAACCGCTGATCGAGAGGTTGTAGTTGCCGTCGCCGGAGGCCAACTTGTCCCCGTGGCGCAGCAGGATCACCTGCCGGGGTGTGGCCTGGGCCGGGGCCAGGCCGGTGGTGCCCAGCGGTAGGAGGAGCGCGGCGGCGCAGGCGAGGCGGCAGGCCCATCGCAAGGGAGCCCGGCGCTGGGGAATCAAGGGGCGCTCAGCGGCATGCCTGTCCATCATCCCCGCATCGCTGCCCTGCTGGTGTGTGCCGATCGGCCTTGAGGGGCGCACAGAATCAGGCTCTCTCCTGTCCTCTTTCTCCAGCGCCGATGCAGAGCAGTGTCTTCACCTCGGTCCTGCTTCCCCTGGCCCTGGCCATCGTGATGCTGGGGATGGGGCCAGGCCTGTTGCTGCTGCTGCCGCTGATGGTGGTGGCGTTATACCCCGGTGACCCGTCGTCCAAGCTGTTGACCTACCTTGCCAGGAGAGATGTTGCGCTCTCGATCACCCTGACAGCGGTGAGCAGCGTGATCACCGTGGTCATGATTCCCCTCTTCACTCATCTGGCGCTTGGTCGCTTCCTGGGGGAAAGCGCTGTGATCGCGCTGCCGATCGGCTTCACCATGCTGCAGGTCTTCCTGGTCACGTTGTTGCCGATCGCCATCACAGCAGGGCTGCTCAACAACCCCGACATGCCTGTACCTGCTCCCTGCCTGCGCAGGGTGTTGCTGCTCTCCACGTCTACATGTTAAGAATGGGGCCAGATTGGCCCTGGGGGCTGGAGAATGATTTCTTCTGTGCCATGTGATAGGCCGACAGGCAGGAAAGGGGGATTGTGTCTATACTCTTCTCCGCGAGGCATTCTCTGAGGGCATAGAACAAGGTGGTTCTCTTGATCTGCTCGAGCTTCATGTAGGGGGAGTAGGTGCTGAGAAGGGAGAGGTATTGTTCAGGTGTGTAGGAGAAGAAGGCTTCAAGGGTTTCTGTTGCGAGGTTCTGGAGCCAGCCGGAATCCAGCATCATCTGTCCCAATCCAGCCAGAATTGCTTCCTGGGCTTGGCTGTCTTCGTAGTTCCCGAGCAAGGGAGCATGGAGCTGGTAGGCGCTGGAGAGAGCCTTCTGGATGGCCTCGCAGGGCCGCATTTCCTTGTTCCAGAGGAGGATCAGATGGCCATTCTCTTTGAGCGCACGGCTGGCTTTGGCATATCCTGTTTCGGGAGTAATCCAATGCATGGAGCTTGCCGCAAGAACGGCGTCAAACGCTTCCGGTTCCAGCTCCCATTCCTCGAAGGATGTGTGGATCACCTCCACCTTTGGATGGGATTGACAGTTCGCTCTCGCCAGCTCGCAGAACACCTGATTCGGTTCAAGGCAAACCATCTGGCAGCCGAGTTCGGCAAAGGAGGTTGTGGCTGTTCCCGGGCCACAGCCCAGTTCAAGGATTCGTGAGGTTGCCGAAAGCTGCGCTGCTTCCACCACCTTGGTGATGAGTTCCCTGGGGTATTTCGGCCTTGTGGTGTTGTAGGCCTTTGCAACAGGGGAGTACCAGTTCTTTCTCTTTTCCAGGTCTTTGTGTCCGATTCTCTCCACTGCCTGCCGAAGCGCCTTGTCCGAGGGGCCAGATCTTGATGAGGCCGGTTGGGCGGGAACGGTGTGCTCAAGATCCATTCAGAAGCCGGCTCCGTGTGGTTCGCACACCATGCACTCCGTAAGAACCCAGTGGTTTTGGTGATGCATTTCCTCGCCCCTCTCGGAGCAACAACAGCATAGGCGGCAGGGCGCGTGATTCAGCCGCCGCCTCCCCTGCCTGTCTTCCCTGGGGGTTCTCACGCTCCTTGCCCAGATCTGTGGAATCAGCGATGAATGCACCAATGCATCGCTCGCTGCAGAACTCAAAGGGACGCCCTTTGAACGCCAGATCGGGTAATGCTGATGTTCTGCTCCATTCATCAGCGGAGCATCCGAGTGTTTGCTACCTCCAGGATTGGAGCGCCTCAGGTTGTTCGCTGCTCTCAGGTATCCAACTGCACTCGGGTGGTCTTTCGACTCCAGCACGGTGGAACGATCCGGCCGCGCCGCACCGCCAGGATCAGCATGACCAGGGTGAACGTGAGACTCACCAGAACGCCGATCAGCGAACCCTCCATGCCGGCGCTGCCGCCGGTGAGAAGCTCAGGCCCCTGGAAGTCTGCCTTCAAGAAGCCCTGCATCTGATCGCCGCCAGACACGAAGTTGGAGTAGATCTTCCCCATCGAGTAGTTCCAGGTGATGTGGAGGCCAATGCCCATCCACAAGCGGCGTGTCACCATCAAGGGCACAGCCAGCATCGGACCGTACACGATGGCGATGGCGGCCAGGCCTGCGAAGGTTTCGCCAGGATTCCCACTGTGCACGTAGCCGAACCATACGGATGAGAGAACCAGCGCCACCCAGCCACCGAACACCTCCTCAAGAATGCGAAACATCACACCCCGGAACAGCATCTCCTCGCCGAAGGGAGTTGTCACTGTCCCTGCTGTCACCCCTTTCAAGAGATTCTGCCAACTTGCGATCCCCTCAATGCGGTAAAGACCAAGGATCATTGCGATCACAAAGCAGATCGTCATCAGGCCGAAACCGAGCAGCAGGCCGATGCCAAGTTCTCGACCCATGCAAGACAGGGACAGCTCACTGACAGATCGGCGTTCCACGAAATGCGCGTAGCTCCAGTACACGAGCAGGATGTTTCCGATGATGAACACGCCCGTAACGAGTGGAAGGAGCGGGCCTGATGCGAGGATCAAGGGGCTGACCGCGCTTGTGCCAAACGTCAACAGGTAGGCGTTGCCCGACCAGTGGGTGTAGAACACGAGGTTGTAGAGAACCAGCAGGCTGACAAACGGATTGCGCAGGATGCGCAGGAATACGCGGATTCTTGAATCAGTTTGTGGATCCATTGTTGAAGATTTCTTCGTGCCTGTGGGTGGGGTTTAGTCCGGTAAGGAGATGGGCGCAGATCGCTTGAAGGCGGCACGGCAATCTTTGGGTCGATTATTGACCACTCCTGCGCCTTACGTCTGAATGAAGCCGCCACCGGTGCAGGAGGTTGTTGGGGCCAGCCTGGCTCCGGCAGTCGAGATGAATGGCTTGCTCATCCGTGAACGTGCTCGCACACCAGATCGCTTGCCGGGATTCAGCCCCACAATCCAGCGGCTCAGCAGGTTGTCGTGCGGCTGCTCCGGCGGGATCGGGCCAGACGAACGGGGCCTCCGGCTTCAGACCGGGAAGCAGCGCGCGAACCGCAGCAGCAGTCGCGGATTCCCCCGCAGGCGGATGCGGCCGGTGAGCAGGGCCAGCAGCAGATTGCGCTGCTTGCGCAGGAAAGCGATCCAGGTGGCTCCGTCGGCCTGCACCAGGAGATCGGGCCGACCGACCAGATCGTTCTGCACAGTGCAGGTCTGGTCGGCGAGCACCACCGTGAAGCGGCAGGCCTCCGCGCCGCTGAACTGGAAGTGGTAGGTGGCGGTGAGGTTGCGGGCCTGCCCGGGCTGAAAGGTCAACGGCAACCCGTTGCGGAACCCCTCGATCGAGATCGGCGTGAGGCTGTTGCGCACCCGCTTCACCGTCTTGTGCGGGAAACGTTTCGCCACATGGGCCTCGGCATCCGAGCCCGGCACCACGTACACGGTTTCGCGCTTCTCCTGCAGCGGTTGCAGCACCTCGCGCACGAAGGCCTTGCGATCGTTCAGGAACGGCTCCATCACCTCCTCGCCTGCGGGACAGGCGGCCAGGCAGTAGGCCGCCTTGTAGTTGGCCCCGAAGGAGAGGCTCTGCCACATCGTGGCCGAATCGGCCTCGCCCACCTTGCGCTCGTAGTCCTGCGCCGAGCGGCTTTCGGCGAGGTTCTTGGCCCAGTCACTGAAGCCCCCCAGGAATTCCCGGTAGTTGTGGGTGTAGCAGGCGGAGAAGTTGAAGTGGCCATCGTTGCCGATCGCCCCCACCGGGCAGGCCACCACGCAGAGCCGGCACTCCACGCAGGGGTTGTAGTCGATGGGCCTGTCGACGGCGCTGATCTCGGCCTCCAGCAGCACCGTGCCCAGCAGGATGAAGTTGCCGAAGCGGGGATGGATCACGTTGCGGTGGATGCCCATGTGCCCCAGGCCGGCCGCCACGGCGATCGGCTTGTGGGCCACCACCCAGGGGTTGCGGTCGAGGTAGTCGTGGGCCTCCATCGGAAAGCCCATCGCCGGATACATCGCCCGGATGCCCCGGTCCTCCAGGGCCCGCACGATCTGGCGGGCGATCCCGTTCACCTCCTCACCGGTGTGGTGAAACTCCACGTTGGCGACGGAGCGGGCGGGGTTGCGCACGTTGTCGCGGTTCATGCGGCAGACGAAGCTGATCAGGCTGCGGGTGCGGGGAAAGGCCTGCAGCAGACGCTCCCGCTCGCCATCCAGTTCCGGCTGGTCGATGCTCAGCAGACCCACGTCGTCGGCGCCCAGGGTCAGGCAAAGGGAGAGCAGTTCACTGGCATCCAGGGGAGGTGGCCCCTGGGGGGACGGATCCGCGGCGGCCTGCCGTTCACGCAGGCGCCGGACGGTGGGGTGGTCGTCGAAGCTGCTCATGGGGCGATCAGATCGTTCAGCGACCGGCGCTCGCTGCCCATCCCGATGACGGGACCGCCGGATCACCGTGATCCGTCAAGCGTATGCATATGCATGTTTATGAGCTACGGGCTTCCGGATCTCTCAAGGTCCGGGTCCGCTGCAGCAGCCCCAGCAGCGCCTGCCACGACTCGGGCCCGTAGTGCTCGCTGAGCTCCGCCTGCACCCGCTCCCACAGCGGCAGGGCCTTCTCCAGCACCTCCCTGCCGCCGGGGGTGAGGCTCACCTGGCGGACGCGCCGGTCCTGCCCGGGCTGGATCACGACCCATCCCTGCCGCAGCAGCGGCCTGAGATTGCGGCTCAGGGTGGTCTGGTCGCAGTCCAGTTCCTGGGCCAGGCGCGCCATCGGCAAGCCGTCGAGCAGGTGGATCGCCACCAGCAGGCTGAACTGGTTCATCGCCAGCCCCGCGGGCTGCAGGGCGGCGTCATAGATCTGGGTGACGATCCGGGAGGCCCGGCGCACGTGCAGCCCCAGGCAGGTGGCAGGCACGATCCGGACTCTCTCCAGAGCGGCTTCGCTCCCTTCGCCGCCCATGGCAGCCCCGCACCCGAAGGCCCAACCTACCGGTGCCGCCTGCCGCGCCGATCGAGCCGGCCCATGCTGTGCAGTCGCTGCAGTGATGCGGTTGGCAGCCGCCGGCTCTGTCATGGCCTGAGCAGGGTGAAACTGGCCGTAGGCCAGTTCTATAGGCAGGGTGGCCGGGTTTCTTCCGAATCTGTACCCCTCATTGCAGGGCCTCTTGCTGAAGAGCTTGGAGCACAGCCAGGGCTTGCTGAGCTTGCTCACTTGGAACAAAGAGATGGTCATGGTACGCACCAGCTACCACATTGCAGCTGATGCTGTGTTGAGCCAAAGCGGTTGCGAATGCCGCGGTGAGGCCAACGGCCTGCAGAACGGAGTGCACTGTCAGCGTGATCCATGCGGCGCGTAACAGAACGCTGAAACCGGCGTTGATTGCCTGCTCCTCCGGCAGAACAAGTGTGAGCCCTTCTGCTTCAGAAACCATCGCCACTGGAGTCAAGTTATCGATCGATGTCTCGCGAGATACAACACAGTAGGTATACACGCCTCTATGGAGTATCGGTTCCATGGAGCGAAGCAGCATTGCGAGATGGCCCATTGGCTTGTCCATGCCGTTCAACGGATTGGCCCTTGGCAGATACCTGACCTCCCGCTGATCAACCTACCTTCTGCCATTGTGCTGAGTTCTTTTTCTCGGTTGTCGATCGTTACCCAAACCGCTCCGAGGGCCGGGAACCCCACCTTGGCCCTGAAGGCAGCAACTCCTCCGGGGTTCCCTGATGTCCGGCAGCACCGTTCGGTTGGCCATCGCCGTGGGCTGAATCCCATTGCGTCCCGCTGACCGGGCGAGATCCCCTTGCGTTCCACCACCCTCTGGATCGACACGGATCGCCTGCGGGCCCCACTGCCGGAGTACCGCGGCTGGAACGCCTCCGCCACCCAGGAAGAAACCGGCGATCTGGTGCCGAGCCTTCTCGATGGCATCGGCAGAACCTGCCGCACCAGACAAGCAGGGAAGTCAAGGCTCCGCTGTTCCGTTCCTGGCTTCCCAGGGCCACTCCAGGGTCAGTTCCAGCCGGCGCTGGGCTGTTGCCGAGCTCTTCCTGGAGAAGGGGTGGGCCACAGGGGCCGTGCTTTCCGCTTGGATCCATGCTTCCAGCATCTCCAGTCGGCGCTTGGGGCTGGAGATCAGAAAGCGTTGTGGTAGCCGCCACTTGCCGCTGCGGGAGCGAAACCAACCTGGACCAATCGTGCGGTGAAGCGAGTCCTCATTTTCGGGATTGCCAACCACCGATACCAGGTTTCCGGTGGCATCGGGAATCTGATCGGTGCGCGAAATGGAGAGCCGCATGGGGCCGGCCAGATCGCTCCATCTGAATTCCGCAGCTGGTGGTGATAACGGGATTCGGACAAAGCTGAATTGGTTCAGGGATACGGGGAAAGGGGTTTTCAGAATCGTCAACGGGCGGTGCGAACCATTCGGCATCACCAGCACAAAGCTATGGTTGGTCGATGGCAATAGCCTGAAGCCCTTGTGCGTTTTGGCATCGATGGAATAGTAGGCATAGCGGTTGTAATACATCCCTTCTCCGGCCTTGAGCCGCATCCTGGCTCCATTCACTTCGATGTGGGTCTCATCCTGTTCAATCACCGTGCCATCCGTGTTCGCCAGCTCCACGCGAATGCTGTCGTGGGAGAAGCCAGCTCTGCTGGTTTGTTCCATCTGAATCGTAACGACCAGGTCGTTGAGGTTTTTGGGCAATGCAGGGCTGGTGCGCGTGCAGCCAGTGCTTGCAAGAGAAAGGGTGGCAATGGCCAGGGCTGTTCGCATCCACCTGCTTGTGGGTGCAGGAAGAGCCGATGCCTTGGTTACGACCATCCCCACAGGATCGCCAGCCCAAGAGCAGCAGGGATGAATCCCCTTGCGAACGAGCCAATCACATTCCAGTTTTTGACAAAATTCGCGGTAACGATCAGCGAACAGCCAAGGATGGTTGCCAGGGCAAAGAGGAGTGACAGCCGAAGGGAAATCGGCATGGGGTCTGTGCCCTTCCTTGGCCTGGCTGCTGCGGCTCCGGTTCACTGCTCTGTTCTGCCGTTGTTTCCATTGGGTTCGCGCTCCTTCAGTACCATCAAGGAGGTGGAGAAGTGGAATCCAGAGTCGGCCGAAACCGGCACGTCCTTCGGTAGGTGGCTGGGGATGCCCTGGAAGCTGCCAACCTCGTAGACAACCAGCCGCAGCTTCTTGCCAACGGAGCCTTTCTCCAGCTCGGCGATCCTGGCTGCATCAAGGCTGGTTGCTTGTGCTCCACGCTTCATTGTGAAGAGAGCGAGCGTGTGGTTTGCCCGTTCAACAGTGGCAGGCCTAGGCGTGGAGAACTGCATCAAGGGAGAACCGCTCAGTTCTTTTCCGTTGACATGGGTGACTCTCAGCAGATAAAGCGAGTCGAGCTCCTTCCGCCGCAGGCTGCTGCCAGCCACCATTTCGGCCTCAATTTCGGCTGCCGTACCCAATGGGAGTCCCAAGTTGCCCACGACGTTCCTACGATTGAGTTCCTGCAACGTTATGGGAGCTTCCGTTGGCAGTTTCTGCCCGTAAGCGTTGTCAGCCCATGCCACGCCCATGCAAAGGAGAAGCGGGGAGAGTTTCATGCGTTATCCCTCAGTGGCAGAACGTTCCAGCTCAGCGGTGGAAGGCAGGCCTTCACAATGAGGAAAGCTGCCTGGCACCATTCGCTGGATCTTGATGGCCGGCGTTTGTGCAACGGCAAGGAGAGATGCGAGCCTCCTATCCAGCATTGGAAATCCTCCAACGTGGGAAATCCGCCAACGTATCCGAGGGATTGGTACCCAACTCACCCCACGGCCACTCTCATCGTGGGCCGGGTAGCGCAGGCAGGAGTCAGCGCGGACCCTGCTGCGGCTCACCCTGTGGTATCGGCCGGCCTTCCGCCAGCAGACCCTGCAGGTAGGCGCCCAGGAACACCCCGGCCAGGCCGATCAGCACCGGTCCGTTGCCGATGCCGAGGCTGGCCACCGCCGCCCCGGGGCACAGACCGCACAGGCCCCAGCCCACGCCGAAGATCACGGCTCCAGGCACGGTGCCGGCCAGCATCGGCTTCACCTCGTGGGAGAAGGGCAGCCCCAGCAACGTGCTCTGGCGCAGCCGCGGGGCCAGCCGGAAGCCGATGGTGGTAACCGCAAGGGCCGCCGCCATCACCAGGAGCAGGCCGAGGTCGCGCAGCTGCAGGAAGCTCAGCACCACCTCCGGCCGGACCATGCCGCTCCAGGCCAGCCCGTAGCCGAACAGACCACCACCCAGCAGGATCGAGAGCAGGCGCTTCATGGGGTCACCCCCAGCAGCATCACGATCCGAGCGGTGACGATGGCCACCGCCATGAACACGGCGACCGCCAGCAGCGAGGCCCTCGAGAAGGAGGCGACGCCGCAGATGCCGTGACCGGAGGTGCATCCCGAGGAGAGCCGGGTGCCGAACCCCACCAGCACACCCCCCAGCGCCAGCCGCCACCAGCCCACCGCCGTGACGAAGAATGCCTGGTGGGTCGCGGCGTACAGCCAGGCGCCGAGCACCATGGCCAGAGCAAACAGCAGACGCCATTGGCGTGAGCTCCGCTCCGCCTTGAGGGGCGTTACGTAGGTGAGCGTGGAGCTCAGGAAGGAACTCGCTCCGGCTTTCACACCGAGGGTGAGGTACATGACCATCAATCCCAGTCCGAGGAACAGCCCGCCGGACAGATAGGACGTGACGCCATGGGGGAAGGGGAATCCCATCAATGCGGTCACCGAAGACAGCCGGACCTTAAGCACGCCGTTGAAAGCTGGCAACTCCAGGTGGCTCTCAGACCTCACATGCAGGGCAGCGGTCCAACCGGCGACGAATTCTTCTGCCATCGCCTTGGCATGACGATCCCCGCATGGTGGTCAGGGGGGCGGCACTGCTCCAGTCTGATCCAGTAGATCTTGGTGGAATGCTGCCACTGAATGGCATGCAGGAACTGTATTGCGCGAGCAGGGAAGCGGTGGTGGATGGTCCACTCATGTGAGCTTGTTCCTTGCTCACCACTCTCACGTGAAGCACTGGTACTCCTTGAGGAAGTCCCTCAATGCTTAATCCTCATCGATTGCTGGCCAGTGAATCCCAAAGCCAGCTCCAGTCACCCCAATGATCTCGATCATCTTGTGATTCATGGAGAAGACGGGGATACCACGCCAGATGCGTTGAGATTAGCCTTCAGTCTGCGAGATTGAAAATCAAATGGTCTTTAGTAGAGGCTGTACTCGTGACGCGCTCATCCGGATTAACCATCTCATTCTTCCAATGTATTTTCCAGGATCGCTCTGTTCGAGCTGCAAGCTGCTCAATCTCCCATGGCTTGCTCGCCTTGAAGTACAGACTTGATGCCAAAGCAGCTAGGCTTGGCCACGCTTTGCAAGAATCTTTGTCGCGTTCAACATGGACATGATGCGTGTGGTTCGGTTCGTGACTGACGAAATCGATCCTGTAAGGCCCGCTTCGCAAGATTGTAGGCATCACGTAAGAACTCGGATGCCTCGTTGAAACAGCCCGCCGTTGGCCAAAGGGTGCTTCGGATCAATCTAGTAACGCTGCCTCTACTGTCCTGCAGATAGCAGAAAGGGAGCCATCGATATGGAGTGGCGGTAAGCGTGCATGGGAACTACTCGCAGCGTGCCTCCCAATGAGTAGCCTCTTCCTGGTACTAAGCTAATCTCTGTAGATTGTGAGTTTCGCGCCAGAACACAACCCATACGATCAACGATCACAAGCTTAGGATAAAGATGCTCACTCAATGACAAACGCAGGCTTGATACGATTGAGACATTGGCTATCTGGCGCTTGCCTCGGGTACCGAAGAAAGTCGGCGGCAATCTGAGTTGCACAGGCTCCAGCAGGCATATGGAGTGGCACCATCAGCACCCCATGGCCGACGCCTGGGAAAGTGTAAACATAGGCAGTTTTCATATGCTTAGCAACAGCCTCACCGTATGGCTCTGGAGTAACCGGATCGTAAGCGCCATTCAACACCAGAATGGGAATCTCCGGATTGTCAATAACAAAAGGAGGTTTCAGCTCCACCTGGAGGATGGCACAGACCTTCCTTCCAACTTCAGCTTCACGAATGCCAAAGGAGAGGAGCTGTGGATAGGGTGTAGGCAGTACTTGGGATGGGGTAACTTGAAATGATTTGGCTCGAGCACAAAGGACCGTATGATACATCTCTTTGGCACTATCATTGCTTTCCAAATCCTCCGACAGCTTTTCTGCAATCCAACCAAAGTTGTCTTGGCTCGCTGCCTGAATAAACCGGGGCAGACTGCTGCCGCGGGAGGTTTCACCTGAATAGGGTCTATACAAATAGTGCACCATGCCGCTGATGAAGGCATTGCCATCTAGCTTGGCTGCGATCGTTGTTTTGCTGGAGGGAATAATCAGAGTGATTGGAACGGGTTTCTGATTGAGTCGATCGACGATCGCCAATAGCTTTGATTCTAGATTGGGATAGGCTTGGCTACACAGACGATCTTGAGCACAGGCGTGAAACACGTTCCGCAAGGCGTAACTGATCGTGTGACCAGCCGCTAGGTTGAAATCAATATCTGGCCTAATCACGCCATCAAGGATCACACTGCGGAGTTTCGCCATGTGCCGATCAGCCTGTGCGATGACATATTGCCCTAATAGCGCGCCATAGGAAACGCCATAGAAGTTAAATTGCTTGTAGCTCAAGGTCTCTGCTACAGAAAAGACATCGGCTGCATTTTCACGGGTATTGAAGGCGTTCAGATTGATTTCTTGCTTCTTGAATCGGTCATTACAAGCTTTCAACCAGTCTACATCTGTATAAGCCCGCTGACCCTGTGCCACGGCAATATTGTGGGCATTAATCTCAGGACATGAGAGAAAGGGTTTGGAATAGCGTGTCCCGCGTTCTTCCATGAAGATTAGATCGCGGCTCTTCAGCAAAGCCTTTAACTCGGGGAATAGTGGCAAGATCTGATTGACAAAAACGCCAATCCCAGAGTCGCCTGGACCGCCCTGAAGAACAAACAATGGATCGTCAGCAGGCGCCTTGCTGCTACTTCGGGTTCGCACGACAGCGAGTTGGATTGTGCGTCCCTGTGGTTGCCCGTGTCGTTCAGGCACGGTGACGTAGCCACAATCCGATTGGGAGGCAACAGTGGCAGGTACATCGAAGGTTGTGCAGGCAACGGTTTGCCATGCCTCACCAAATCTGACTCGATTGGGGGTCGCATCACTGGCTGCACTGCTGCTGGCGACAACCGTAAGAGTGAGAATGGTCAATGGAGATAGAAAAGGTGAGCTAAGGTTCATGAGCGATTGTCTTTGTTCTTGATTCAATACCAGTCCTCAGAATGTTAGCCAGTCAATAGAGCACTGTTCAGTCCGCGTGGGTTGCTGTCCCTAAAGTGCATGCAAAACCTTGGCGGTTGTGGATCGGAGTTGGAGTGGAGTCAGGGCCTGCGATTGGAAGTGGATCAATTCATGTGCGCTGGGCTGTTCCCGATCAAAACTTCTTGTAATACTCCCGTAGCCCCGGGTTACTTTTGTACGAGCAATGTGGCCACGAGTGGCATCGAGAAGAGCACCCAGTCGTTGAAGATATGAGCACCGGTGGAGACCCAGATGTTCTTCGTCTTGATGTAAGCGAGCGAAAGGACCAGGCGAGCGAAGCTGATGATGATCAGGCACTGGAGTAAATTCCAGTGATAAGTTGGTAAATGTACCAAGCCAAAAAAGATTGCCGAGGTACACCAGGCCCAGAGGATAGCGGGTTTGCGCGACATACCGAACCGGTTCGTGCATAGATGCATGATGGCCAGGAACGGCAGAATGGTCAGGAGCTCTTCGCCGAATAGCTGGATACCCGTGCCGGCGTAGAACGAAAACATGCCGAAAGGGCTCTTGCCCAAGACACTGGCAGGGTTCGAGGCCAGATCGAACAAACGGATCGTGATGAAGCCAACTCCCATCGTAACGATCAGGTTGAGGAGGCCGAATTCCACCATCCAAGCGATGTCCCTGACGCTCAATTCGCGGAAGATCGCGGTCCAGTGCTTTGGGGCAACAGAGGCGAGCGCACCCATAGGGATCGCCACAAAAATGATGCTCGGAATCAACGAAGTGACGTCACCTTTGAACCAGTCATGCCCGAAGCTAAGGATCAGGAATGCAACGACCACAGCACCGAGCACTTTTTCCCATTGCCTGGTGGTGATCGTGGTTGGCCACCCACGGTAGTAGGGGAAATCGTCCCGGTTCTTGTACTCAAGCCAATTGATGCGTTCCCTATATGGCACGTCAGGTGTCACGACAGACTTCAACGAGCGGAATCCGCGAACAGACATGGGCTTTCGTTACTGGGAGAATTGCCGAGGCTCTGTTTTAGTTCGTAGCAAGATGATGAACTAAGAGCCGGAGCTGTCTAACGCAGGCATCAGCTGCCCGCCAAGAGCTGGGGGTTCCGACTCTCCGCGAGCTCACAAAATGGAAGGAGGCGGATCAGGGGTATGGCAGGGTTGGAAAGTGCTCTTGGCCTGCAGCGGGAACCTATCAGGGTGGCGAATCGACTCGACAGCCAAATCAACATCTAGATCAGGCCAATAAAGATGGTCCGAGATCGGACGTAACATGCTAAGGATCTGCTGAATCGTTGCCGCTTTAAACCAGGGGAACTCTGAATAGGGGAGCGCCAGCTCTTCATCATCGATCAGCATCCAGACGCAATGTCCAGAAACGTTTGTGACCTCAGCCTCTAAAGTGGTTGTTCCAGGCATCGATGATCTCCTGTAGGCGTGTCTTGACCAGGCGCTCTGCTTCGTTGATCCTTGAAGATTAGCCCGATGTTGCGAGCGAGTTCAACGGTTGGGCTGAGCCAGAAATCTGCCTCACCATCAGGATCACTGACATGGACATGTGGACGACTTTCCTCCCGCGAGAAGAAGAAGACACGAAATTCGCCTTCTTGGAAGATGGTTGGTGACAAGTCAATTCATTAACGGCTCTCTCAGCCTAGCCAGGTCTGCAATGGCTGTTCGAATCTTGCTAACGCTCACCATCACCCGGCCGCAAATAGCTGCGCCCAACAGGGACTCACTTGCGGTGGCTGCTTAGGTGCATGGTGATGTTAAGCACCCTTGCTGGACATGGCAGGCACATCAATCTCCTTGATACAGGTTTGGCGGGATAAGCACAAAACGCAGTCAATCATCATAAGTAGATCTTCAAGCGGAATCGCATCTGTGGCGGGAGCGCCAATCTCTGCCAAGTCCGAGAGCACCTCTGGAGTTCCCACATTGCCTGGATTGATCACTGTCACAGATATCCGGTCAGGCCGAAGCTCTTCACGCAAAGAGTTGACCACGCCTCGGAGTCCAAACTTCGAAGCAGAATTTGCGACCTCTCTACTAGGAAAGTTATCACGCCCAGAAAGAGATCCCATGAAGATAATCTTCGGGTTGCTTGACTTTCTCAAGGCGGGCAGCAATGCCTTGACTATTCTGATTGGAGCCAGGAGATTAACATTCAGAACTCTTGCGATGTCATCGTCAGAGCAATTTGAAAATGAATACGATGACGTAAAGGCATTTGTCTCCCAGGTGCCTCCCATGTACAGAAGAGAATCCAGAATGCCTTTGCCAGCGGCTTCGGCAACCGTGTTTACTCCCTCAAGAGTCGAGACATCAGCCTTAATCCACTCACCATGATTGGAGATAGTTCGCGATATAGACAGTACTCGCTCTGATCTCGCCACGAGGTGTCTCGCAACAGCCTCTCCAATTCCTCTGCTGCCACCAATGACTGCGACGTTTGCCATGTATGGAAATCTAGGTGGGCCTAATGCCCTCCCGTTCTGCTGCGGGCTGATCCAACCATTGCGCAGAGCGCCGCGCCGCGCCACCTCCGACAGCCTGTTGGTAGCAACGTGAAGTCAGGCCGAAGCCGCAGCGGGATCTGCCGGCGCTGCAGGGGGCACGAGGCTGAGGTGTCCGCCCACGACGCGCCACGCCCCGTCGCCCTCCTGTGCCCAGACTCTCGTGTAGCGAAACGTCCCTTGCACCCGGGCACCGGCAACATCCACCGTCAGGCGCGCCCGGAGTGCGCTCACCGCCACGTGGGCACCGATCCGGCGGACGCGCAGCTCCTCCGGATCGTGGGCGCAGAACCGCACGGTTCCTGAGCCGTGCGCCGCGAGGTCCTCGGCCTTCGTGCCCAGGTGCCCGTCGGGGCCAGTGAAGAGCAGGTCCTCAGAGAGAAGCTGGTCCAGTGCCGCGATATCCGCTCCGAGTTGCGCAGCGCGAATGCGCGCCTCGAGCGTCACGATGTGCGGATCGGGGGCGCCCAGGAGCGCCTCCTGCATGCGTGCAAGATCGGGAATGCTCGTCATTTCTGTACTCGTCTTTTTACACGAACGTCGGTTGCGGCCTACGCTCGCCATCACCAGGCCGCAGAGTGCTGTGCGTAGCCTGCAATGACTTAAAGGTGGCGGCTCTGGTGAATGGCATTGTTGGGCGCCATTGCTATTCAATTTCAGACACCAAGCCCAGCGACGAGCCATTCGCCCATCGTGCAATTTCAACTTCACAATAGCTTAGAACTGAGGCGACTATGTTCTGTGGATGAGATTCAAGTAGTGCGAACACATTGCGGCTCTCCTCGTTCAAATCTTCAGGCCGGAAGATAACGCCATGAAACAATTTGTCGCGGAGACGCCCTGCAATCTCAATTGCATCATAGCGGAATTTCAAGCCATTGATGTTTTCTTCTGTCATTGCTCCATCTGGAAGGCCAAGAAGTTCCTTAACAGCTTTCCTTGTTTTCCCGCCATGCTTGCTCTTTAACTTGTAAGCCAGGCATTCTAGGCAATTGAATAGTCGGGCTATCTTGAAATGTGGGTTGGCTTCTCACAGGGCGTCATGAAGCAGCGAGAGCGCATAATCAAAGTGCTCGTCATTTCTTGACGCCTGATAGATTAGTGAAATTTGTGAGTGATGAGAAACCCCAGTATTTCCAAAGTCCAGTCGATGCCTGCGCCGGGAATGTGGTAGCAGTAATCGAAAAAAACTTTGATCCGCTGTGCAAGTCAGCATTGAGAAGGGAGTAATCTCATCTCCAGATGACCAACCGAGAACCCTGCGTGCTTGGGTAAACTGTTGCTCGGACAGCCTATCGAGCACTTCTGCTGGTGCATCGATTTGCCAGAAACGGACGATTGAAATGATTGGGAAGGCGTCTTTACCTTGTATCGCTAGATTCTCAACACCATTTGAATCAACCTGCACGCCAGCCACTTCAACGGCATACTGGGCTGTGAAATGAGCTTGACCAGAAAAGCCTAATGCCTTTAATGGAACTGCAAGCAAATTCTCGGATAGCCATACCGGTTCTTGAATGAATATGCCTTGACAGAGCTGGTGAACAGCAGGCCGTCTACGCAGTACATCAATTAGCTCAAGTGTCATGTGACTAGCTCAATACTGCCCAACGCTGGCCATCACCTGGCCGCACAGAGCGTTAGGAGAAGATTCTCAGTGGGCG
>JBMLOS010000150.1:0-15097 GCA_049242845.1 Prochlorococcaceae cyanobacterium | reverse complement strand
GGGTATTCTGCGACACCCACACCAGCCTGCGGGTGCTCGAGACCTTCCATCCCCCCACCTTCTACCTGCCTCCGGAGGCGGTGGACAGCAGCCTGCTGGAGCCCGCACCTGGCTCCAGCTTCTGCGAGTGGAAAGGTGTGGCCCGCTATTTCAATCTCGTGGCACCCGATGGGGGCGAGAGCCGCGGCCGGGCGGTGTGGAGCTACGACCGCCCCACCCCGGCCTTCACGGCCCTGGCCGGCTGGTTCGCCCTCTATCCGGCCGCCGCGGATGGCTGCTGGGTGGACGGCGAGGCCGTGGTGTCCCAGCCCGGTGGCTTCTACGGCGGCTGGATCACCTCTGAGCTGATCGGTCCCTTCAAAGGGGATCCGGATCATCCCGAGCTGATCTGACATCCAGCCCCCGGAATCGCTCCTCCGCGGGGAAGATGTCGAGAGCGGCACGCACCACATCCTCCCGGGAGAGGTCGCCCACGATCCGGCGCAGCGGCAGGGGCAGACGCTTGATCAGGGTGGGAATCGCCAGCACCTGATCCTCCTCCAGGGCCTCGGGGTGGCGTTCCATGTCCACCACCTGCAGATCCACCCGCCCGGCGAGATCCCGCTCGCAGATCCGCCGGATCGCGAGGATCGCCTGGCTGGAGCGCAGGGAGCCCCGCTTCACGTAGAGCGTCAGCATCCAGCGCTCCGGCGGGTCGTCTTGAGGCACAACCTCCTCGAACGTGTCCTCGTCGGGCAGGGTCCAGGAGCCGACACCCTCGGCATCGGCGGGCATGGCAAGGTCTTCCATCAGGTCTGCTCCCGGCTCTGGATGATCTGCGCCCGGCCGGCCTCGAGCGCTGCCTGCTGATGGGCTTCGAGGGCCAGTTCGGATTCCAGATCGGCGGTTTCCATCTCCAGCTGGATGCGCAGGGCCTCGATCTGGGCCTGCACCGCCGCGCGGCGACTGGCCAGGGTGCGGCGGCGATGTTCGATCTCCGCCTCCCGGGTGGCGAGGGCCGTGGCCCGGCGCAGCTCCTCCTGATCCCGGCCGGATCCGGTGACGATGCCCTGGGGCCCCACCACCACATCCAGCAGCCGCGGCCCTTCGCTGGTGAGCAGGAACTCCCGCACCTGAATGGAATGGGCCATGCCGCGGCTCTTGATCACGTACAGCAAGCGGTTGCACTCCCCATCGCTCTCGAGATTGCGCAGTTCCATCCAGGTGTCGGTGAGCGAGGAAACCCCGATGGAACTCGTGGTGAGAGCGGTGGAATCGCTGAGGGTGGTGAAGGCAAAGGTGATCTGCCGGCTCTTGAGAAGATCGATCTCGCGGGCCACCATCGCCTCCACCTCCCCCACGCCTCCCACATGGGTGACACTGCCCATGGCATCGACGGCCGCCACATCCGGCCGGATCTCCTCCAGCAGCCGCTCGAGGCGGCCGAGATGATCCTCGAGGCCATGGCTGGTGGATCGTTGCGAGGCGATCGTGAGCAGGCCGGCATCCACCCAGCGCTGCAGATCCATCCCCACCGAGCGCATGTTGCGGGCCAGCTGCGCCGACGACTCCTCGAAGGAGAGCAGCAGGGCCCGCTCTCCGCGGCGGCAGGCGGCATCGAGAAACTGACAGGCCAGGGTGGTCTTGCCGGTGCCGGAACTGCCGCTGATCAGCACGGTGCTGCCCCGGTAGATCCCGCCGCCCAGCATCTGATCGAGGGACTCCACTCCCGTGGAGACGAGATGGGTGGAAGCGGGATACTCCAGGGAGAGAGAGGTGATCGGCAGTACGGAAATGCCCCTGTCCGTGATCAGAAAGGGGTATTCGTTCGTGCCGTGCTGCGTGCCGCGGTACTTCAGCACCCGCAGCCGCCGGGTGGAGATCTGATCCCGCACGCGGTGATCGAGCACCAGCACACAGTCGGAGACGTACTCCTCCATGCCGAAGCGAGTGATGGAATCACCCCGGCCGCGCTCCCCGGTGAGCACAGCGGTGAGTCCCCGCTCCTTCAGCCAGCGGAACAGCCGATCGAGTTCGCTGCGCACGATGAAGTCATCGCCGAAGGAACCCAGCAGCATCTCGATCGTGTCGATCGCCACCCGCCGGGCCCCGACCCGTGCCACCGCCCGCTCCAGGCGCAGGAACAGTGCTTCGAGATCGAAGTTGCCGGCCCGCACCATCTCGGCCGGGTTGATCAGGCAGGGTTCGATCCACAGCAGCCCCTGCTCGATCAGGCCCGGCAGATCGAAGCCCAGGGAGGCCATGTTCTCGAGGATGTCCTGGCGGGATTCCTCGAAGGTGAGCAGCACGCCCGGCTCCCCATGGCGACGGGCTCCCTCCACCAGCACCTGCACGGCGAAGAGGGTCTTGCCCGAACCGGCGGAGCCGGTCACCAGGGTGGGACGGCCGCGGGGGAGGCCGCCGCCGGTGACCGCATCGAAGCCGATGATGCCGGACGGCACCTTGTGGAGCTGGGGCGGCTCCTGCGGCACCGGGACCGGCGAAGCGATGGAGACCACGGGATCCAGTGTCTTCCTGCCCCTTCACCGTATGAACCGCACCGGGCTTCGTCAGCAGGATGGGGCGCAGCCCCCGCGGTTCCCCCCGATGCCCCGCGCCGCGATCCACGCCGCCCAGCCGCCGCTCCGCTTCCTGCCGCCGCGCAGCAGCACGGCGCTGCGGCGCCTGCTGGCGCCCCTGCTGCTGGCGGTGCTGCAGCGGCTGGGCCTCCGCAGCCTGCGGGTGGAGGGGCTCGACGCCTTCACGCGCCTGGTTGCCGCCCAGCAGACAGGCCGCTGCCGGCTGCTGATCGCCTTCCGCCACCCCAGCACCACCGATCCGCTGGTGCTGGCCCGGGTGCTGTGGCAGGAAGTGCCCCGCAGGGCCCGGCGGCTGGGGGTGCGCCTGGACGGACCGGTGCACACCCGCTTTCTCTACGACAGGGGCATCCCCCTGTGGGCCGGGCCGGCCGCGGGCTGGGTGCTCTCCCGGCTGGGGGGGATCCCGATCCGCCGCGGCAGGCTGGACCGGCCCGCCCTGGCGGCGGCGCGGGCGGTGCTGCGGGAGGGACACGATCCGCTCACGGTGGCGCCGGAGGGCGCCACCAACAACCTCTCCGGCCAGATGGCCCCCCTGGAATCGGGGGTGGCCCAGCTGGCCTTCTGGTGCCTGGAGGACCAGGCGAACCAGCCGCAGCCGGTGGAGGTGCTGGTGGTGCCGGTGGGGCTGGAGTACCGCTTCCGCCGGGCGAACTGGGGAGCCCTCGACCGGCGGCTGCAGCGGCTGGAGCGCGACCTGGGAATCGAACCCGACCCGGCGGCGCAGGAGCCAGGGCCGGAGCTGCGGCTGCAGCGGCTGGGGGTGCTGGCTGACCGGCTGCTCACGAATCTGGAGGCCCTCTACGACCGCCGCCACGACCTGCCCGCGGATGCGGCTCCGCCCGCGCCCGCGGATCCCTCGGAGCCGGTGGCCCTGCCCGAGCGGATCGAGCGGCTGCGCCGCCGGGCCCTGAGCGTGGCGGAGTCGCTGTTCGGGCTGCCGCCCCGCGGCACCGTGCAGGAGCGCTGCCGCCGCATCGAGCAGGCCGGCTGGGACCGCATCTACCGGGAAGACCTGGAGGGCCTCTCGGCCGTGGCCCGCAGCCTGGCGGACTGGGAGGCCCGCGAGGCGGACCTGCGCATGGGCCACATGCGGCTGGTGGAGATGTTCAGCAGCGTCAGCGGCAACTACGTGGCCGAGGCACCCGGCTTCGATCGTTTCGCGGAGGTGGTGCGGATCCTGGAGCAGGCCCTGGGCTGGATCGAGGCCCGGCCCCTGCCTGCCCACCCCGGCTTCGGGCCGCGTGAGGTGACGGTGCGCCTCGGCACCCCGCTGGCCGTGCACGAGCGACAGGAGGCCTACCGCCGCGACCGGCGCCGGGCCGTGGAGGCGCTCACCATTGATCTGGAGGGCTGCCTGGCGGATCTGCTGCAGCGGGACCGCGCCGGGGAGCCCTGATTCCCCCGCGGCTCAGAACGGTTCATCCTCCTCTTCCCCGCCGTCGTCGTCGGGCGGCCAGGCGAGGTTCACCACCACCGGCGCATGGTCGCTGGGCTGCACGTTGCCCCGCAGCTGGCGGTGGATCACGCAGCCGGTGGCACAGGCGAGCAGATCCTGCTCCAGGTAGATGTGATCGATCCGCCAGCCGCGGTCGCGCTCCCAGCCGCCGCTGCGGTAGTCCCACCAGCTCCAGAGGCCCGCCTCCGGCTCGAACACCCGGAACACATCCACCAGCCGCTCCCCCAGCACGGCCTGGAGGGCCTCGCGCTCCGGCGGGCTGGCCATGATCCCGCCGTTGAGGCGCTGGGGGTCGTGCAGGTCGCGGTCCTCGGGGGCGATGTTGAAATCCCCCACCATGCAGAGCGGCTCACCCTGCCGCTCCTGGACCTCGAGATAGCGCCGCAGACAGCCCAGCCAGGCCAGCTTGTAGGGGTACTTGTCCGACTGCAGCGAGGAGCCGTTCGGCACATAGAGGTTGAGCACGCGCACCCCCTCGATCGAGGCGCTCAGCACCCGCTTCTGCTCGCTCAGCTGCTCGGCCTCGGCATCAGCGGGCAGGAGGGCACCGAACCCCACCTGCACGTCCTCGATCGGCAGGGTGCTGAGGATGGCCACGCCGTTGTAGGCCTTCTGGCCGCTGAGCACCACGCGGTAGCCCAGGGCCTCGAAGGCGGCGGTGGGGAACAACTCATCGGGCACCTTGGTTTCCTGCAGGCACACCACCTCGGGCCCCTCCTGGCGGAGCCAGTCGAGAACCTGCTCCAGGCGGGTGCGCACCGAGTTCACATTCCAGGTGGCGATGCGCATCGGGAGGGGGAAACGGACACCACCGGAGCACTAGCAGATCGCCCCTAGCATGTGCACACCAGGAGTGCACGCGGGCGATGCGACCGAACACGAGCCGACCGAACAAGACGCAACCGAACAGGACGCGATCCAGCACGACGGCAGTCCGCGCTGGCAGGGCGATCGCCTCCGGCGCCCCGCGGAGGGTGCCCCTGGCGGCGGCCCTGCTGGTCGGCCTGGCGGGAGCGGCGGCCGCTCCGGCGCTGGCCGAACCCCAAGGCTGGAGCCAGCCCTACGGCATGAGCAAGCAGGAGCGCGACCTGCTCGAGTACGGCCCGGGGAGCGGCAAAGGCGATTCGATCCTCGACACCACCAATCCCCTGGATCTGATGAACAAGATCCGCAAGGGCAGCGCGCTCGACAACGCCACCCCGCCCGGGGACGCCGTGGATCAGGCGCTCAGGGATTTTGACGCGCAGCAGGCTCCGGGCTCTTCGGGGGCGAGCCGGACGGTGACGGCGCCCTGAGGGGCGCCAGTCCCCAGGCGGCTGCCACCCGATCGAGGCGGGGATCCACCTTGTCGGGCTGAAGCTGACGCGCCTTGGCCAGCAGCTCCTGGGCGCCGCGGCCATCGCCTTTCTCCTGCAGCAGCAGGGCCTGGGCCAGCAGCGGCCGCGGATCCTTCGGGAAGGCCTCCCCGAGGCGCAGATACACCGCCCGGGCCTGGCCGGGCTGGCCCCGTTTCTGCAGCAGGTCCGCCAGCAGCAGACCCACCGCCATCGCCTCCGGGCGCACCTGGGGTTTCATCAGCCGCTCGAAGGTGGCCTGCAGCTGGGTCTGGGCCTGCTCGCCCCGTCCCTGCTCCACCTGCAGCAGGGTCATCAGCTGAAGAGCCTCGATCCGGTCGGGCCGCAGGTTGAGCAGCTGCCTCACCTCCCGCTCCGCACCGGTGCGGTCGTTCTGCTGGCGGCGCAGCTCGGCCAGCAGCAGCCGCAGGCTCCAGCGCTCGGGCTGGCGGTCGGCCATGGGCTCCAGCAGGGCGATGGCCTCGGGGCGGCGGTCAAAGGCCACCAGCAGTTCCAGCAGCCGCTGCTGTTCGGCCTCGCTGGTGCGGCCCTCGGCCTGGCGCTGCTGCAGGCTCTCGAGCTGACGCTGCAGCGCATCCTTCGGCCGGGACTCTCCGCCGCGGCCCGCCTGCCACTGGCCCAGGCCCCAGCCGCCGGCCAGCGCCAGCAGGGCGAGCAGGGCCGCCAGAGCGATGCCGGAGCGCGACATCGAGCCGCGGGTGGACATGGGCGAAGGGACGGCAGCGGCCACGAGTCTGCCCTGGCCTGGAGCGGCGACTCCGCATCTCCTGGCTACATTGGCCCGACCGGGTGGCCCACCGGCCTGCCCCCACCCGAACCCTGATGCGCCAACACCCCATTTCCCCGGTCACCGAGCCTCTGCAGTACCGGGCCATCGGTGTGGTGCGGGGCGTGTACGAACCGGAGGATCCCGAGCAGCTCACCCGGGGGCGGCTGCGCACCGATGACGGCTCCGTGCTCGAGACGGTGGTGCTCGGCCGGCTGCTCACCCTGATGCGGCGCCACCTGGATCTGGCGGAGCCCCATCTCTGGGTGGTCTATCCCCGCACCCGCGAGGAGGGCAGCCTGCATCTGCAGCTGGTGGGGGTGTGGGAACCCAGCACCCTGGATCGCGACGCCACCGAGGAGCAGATCGCCGAGGCGCAGCCCGCCGGCGAGGCCCCCCCGGCAGGCGACAGCCTCCCCGAAGGCGACGACTACTTCTCGATCCGCGGCGAACTGATCTTCACACGGCCCGAGAAGGGCGACCTGGTGGTGAAGGTGCGCGTGCTGCCCAAGCCCGACGGCAGCCGCCCCACCCCCTTCAAGCTACAGCTGCGGGGGGAAGTGCCCCTCGAGCATCTGCGCCACTTCGTGAGCCTCGACGTGCGTCGCCGCGGCCAGGAACTGCAGGTGGAATCCCTCGAGGTGATCGCGCCGGTGAACCAGCGCGGCAACCGGGGCGGCAAGGGCCGCCGCGGGGGCGGTGAGCGCAGCCGCAGCGGCGGGGGCAGGCCGGAAGGAGGCCGCCCCGCGGCAGCCGGTGCGGCAGCGGATGCCCCCCGCGGGGTCGGCCCCGGCCCGGGTCTGCACCGCAGCGCCATCAGCCGGCCCAGCCGCTGACGATGAATCAGCCCCTCCAGGCAGGACTGGCCGTACTGCTGGTGAGCCTGCTGGCCCTGCTGGGGCCGGGGCTGGGCATCTCCCCCTGGGCGATCACCCTCTTCGCGGCCCTGGGGCTGGGAGCCCTCACCCTCGATGCCGCCCGCTTCTGCGGTCGGGGCGGCCACATCCTGGCGGAAGCCCTGCCGGGGGGCGGCGGCCGTCTGCGCCGCATCGCCGTGCATGAGGCGGGTCACCTGCTGGTGGCCGGCGCCGAGGAGGTGCCTGTCCAGCGGGTGCTGGTGGGCAGCCTGGCCTGCCTGGAGGCGGGGGTGGCCAGCGGCGGCTGCACTGAGTTCACCCCGCCGGAGCACGTGCGGATGCCGCTGGAGGATCTGCGCCGCTGGAGCCGGGTGCTGCAGGCCGGCATGGCCGCCGAACAACTGATCTATGGCGACCAGCAGGGAGGCGCCGACGACCGGGCCCTGCTGGGGCGCCTCTGGGGGCTCTCCGGCCACCCCGTGGACACGGCCCAGCTGGAACTCCGCCGGGCCCGCCGGGAGGTGGAGCAGTGGCTGCGCCGCCATCAGCAGGAGCTTGAGGCCACCGCTGAGCGCCTGCTCGAGGCCACGCCACGCCTGGGCCGCCCCAGGCCCGCAGACCTTGCGACAGCCGTGAGCGAACCACGCGAGGCCCCCGGAACGAGCCCGTCCCTGCCATGACCCTGGCCCTGCTCGACGCCCCCACCGGCCTGGCGGGGAACATGCTGCTGGCCGCCCTGCTGGATCTGGGCCTGCCGCGGGAGGTGATCGAGCACCCCCTGGCCGTCCTCGGCCTGGCCGAGCAGGTGCAGCTGCAGATCGAGGAGCGCCGCAGCGCCGGATTCCGCGGCCTCCACCTGGCGGTGGAGAGCACCGTGGAGCAGCCCTCGCACCGGCGCTGGGGGGAACTGCGCGGCCTGCTGGAGCAGAGCGGCCTCGAGCCGCCCCTGAAGCAGAAGGCGCTGGAGGTGTTCGGCCTGCTGGCGGAGGCCGAGGCGGCCGTGCACGGCCACCCGCCGGAGGAGGTGCACTTTCACGAGGTGGGCGCCCTCGATGCGCTGGTGGATGTGCTCGGCGTCTGCGCCGGCCTGCTCCACTTCGGCATCGAACGGCTGCACTGCAGCGTGCCCCCCGCCGGCCACGGCACGGTGCACACCGCCCACGGGCTGCTGCCCCTGCCCGCCCCCGCCGTGCTGGAGATCGCCTCCCGCAGGGGCATTCCCCTGCGCTCCAGCGCCGACTTCCCTCCTGGGGAGCTCACCACCCCCACCGGCCTGGCCCTGGTGGCCTGCTGGTGCGAGTCGTTCGGGCCGCCACCGGATCACCGGCCGCGCCGCATCGGCATCGGACTCGGCAGCCGCAGGCTCGATCGCCCCAACCTGCTGCGCCTCTGCCTGGGGGAGGAGATCTCCCCGGCAGGCCGATCCGGGGACGCTCAGGAACCGATGCTGGAGACCCTCTGGCAGCAGCAGGCCCAGATCGATGACGCCACCGCCGAGGAGATCGCCTTCCTGGTGGAGGCGCTGCGGCAGGCGGGGGCCCGGGAGGTGTTCAGCCAGGCGATCAGCATGAAGAAGGGCCGCAGCGGCACCCTGGTCACGGCGCTGGTGAGCCCGGAGCAGAGGCAGGCGACCCTGGCGGCGTGGTGGCGCCATGGCTCCAGCCTGGGGGTGCGCGAACAGCAGCAGCACCGCTGGGTGCTCCCCCGCGAGACCTTCACGCTGAACACCCCCCTTGGCCCGGTGCGGATCAAGCGCAGCCAGCGGCCCGGCGGTGCGCCGCTGCAGAAGGCCGAATACGAGGATCTGGCGGCCCTGGCCCTCCGCCACGGCCTTTCCCTGGCGGAGGTCCGGGCCAGAGTGGAGTCCGCCCTGGCGGGATCATCCCTGCTGCCGCCGTGATGCCGATGCCGAGCCCCTCGCCCCTGCCGCCCGAGCGCCTGCGGGCCGTGAGGCGCCTGGCCCGCAAGGGCGCCCTTCTGGCGCGCTGGCGGGCACGCACCCCCCTGCGGGCGGGCGCCCGTGCCCTGGCCTGGCTGGATCGCAATCGCCCGCCCCTGCCCGGGGGCCCGCGGCTGTGGGTGAGCCTGATCAGCTTCGGCTTCCTGCTGGCGGCCCTGCAGAGCCATGGCCAGGCCCTGCTGCGCCAGCGGCTGGACAGCCAGGGCTGGTGGTGGCTCTGCCTCGGACTGGGCCTCAGCCTGCTCAGCCTGGTGGTGAACGCCTTCGGCTGGGGACTGAACCTGCGCTGGCTGGGCCTGCGCCCCCGGACCGAAGCGGCGGCGCTCCTCTACCTCGGCAGCAATCTACGCAAATACCTGCCCGGCGGCATCTGGCACCTGATGGCGCGGGTGGGGGCGCTGCAGGCCCCGCAGGCACCCCTGGCTGCCCCCGCCAGCTTCGGGCAGGCCCTTCTGGCGGTAATGCTGGATCCCCTGCTGGCCGCCATGGCCGCGCTGGCCCTGGTGGCCCCGGCCGACCTGCAGGAGGGGCTGTGGTGGCGGGCCGTGCTGTGGTGGCTGCCCCTGCTGCTGCTGCTGCCCCGCTGGCTCACGCCCCTGCTGCTGCGGCTGGAGCGCAAGCGCGCCCTCCAGCTGGGCCAGGCCGGCGCGGCCCTGGAAAAGCCGCCCGGGCGGATCCCGCTGCTTCCCTTTGCGGCGCTGCTGCTGTTCGTGCTGCTGCGCTTCGGCGGCTTCGGCGCCTGCGTGCTGGCCTTTGATCTGCAGGACAGCCTGGAGTGGAGCCGCTGGCTGGCTGGCTTCGCCCTGGCCTGGACGGCCGGGCTGGTGGTGCCTGGAGCGCCCGGGGGCCTGGGCGTGTTCGAAGCGGTTCTGGTGCTCGCTCTGGGCGGACTGGTGCCGGAGGCGCCCCTGCTGGCGGTGGCCCTCAGTTACCGGGTGGTGGCCACGGCCGCCGATCTGCTGGCGGCGGGCTGCGCCACCGCCGACCGGCGCTTTCTCCCGCCGTCCCCTGCAGCGGTGCCAGGGGCGACGGCCTGGGAAGAGGCCGGCTGAGGCGATCGAGGCCCCAACGGGGCCGGCGGGGGTGCTGAAGGTGGGCGCCTACCTGAGCACCTTCGACAGCCTGGATCTGCAGAAAACACCTTCAAGGCGCAGTTCTGCCTGTGGACTCTCTGGTCGGCCCCAGACAGAGCACTTCAGAGGAGGGCAATCCGGGGAAGAACCATCCGCACGAAAGAAATCCGCAGAACAGCGATCTGCAGAACAGGGATCTGCAGAACGGCAATCCGCTAACCAGCAATCTGAACGAGCAGCAATCCGAGCGAGCGGCTCACCCCGCTGAATGATGTCTCCAACAGCGACACCACCCAGGGGGGAATTCGGCAGCAGCACCATGAACCTGCTCACCAGCCTGGGACAGCCCAGCCGCACGCCGGATCACTCCGGCGCGGTGAAGGCGATCATCCTCAGCCAGGACATCCTCCGGGTGGCTCCGCTTCACCTGATGCCCAACGTCCTGAGCCCCATCCTGGCCGAGGGCCTGTGCGTGCTGGCCCTGCTGATCAGCCGCACACGGGACGATCTGATCCTCGCGGCCATGGTGTCAGCGGCGGGGGACTGCGTGTTCCTGGCGGGTCTGCTGCCGGTGGGGGCGATGACCGGCTCCATCGGCCAGCTGCAGCTGGTGATTCTGATGGGCATTCTCGATGGGACCCTCGCCGATGAGCTGATCGATCACCCGCTCGGCCGCGTGAAGCCCCGCTGGGCCGAACTGCTGCACTGGACGGTGCTGCGCTGGGCGGTGCTGCGCTGGACGGTGCTGCCCAGCTCTCTGCTGCTCACGCTCTGGACCATCTGTGTGATCTTCCCCTCAGGCGTTCTCCAGACTTCCTGAACACACGGTTCAGCCACCGATGCAGCGGGTGGATCCGCGCTTCTGGATGGTGCCCTGGAAGGAGCTGGAAGCCGGCCGGATCGGGAACGGCGCCCAGCCCTGCGGCCTCGAGACGCTCCGCCCCCTCTGCCCGTGACAAACCTTCAGCCCGTCGCGGACGAATCCGGGGCGACTGCACACCATGGGGATGTTCACCGCGCCGCCGGCTGCAGGGCTGCACTTCCATGCCGAACCGACACTCCCGACTTCTGGCCGGAGGGCTGCTGGCCAGCGGCCTCTCCGCGCTTCTGGTGGCACCCCCGGCGGCGCGGGCCGAGGTTCTCTACACACTCGACACCACCTGCACCCTGCGGGGCGGAGCGGCCCAGCCCTGTCAGGTGCAGGCCCAGGAAGACGACGAGGCCACCCTCTATCGCCAAACGGTCGGCAAGGAGGTGATCACGATCCGGATCACCGATCGACCGATCCGGATGAGCCTGCAGAAGAAAGGAAGTAAGGAATGGAGCAACCTCACCAACGCAGGCGCGCGCTTCTCCACCAACACGATCTGCTTCAACAACCGCGATCTCTGCGTGGTGAACCCCAACTACCTCAACAGCGTGCGTGAGGAGAATCCGGGTTCCCTGGAAGGCAGGGATCTGGTGATGGTGCACTTCGGCCCGGATGGGCGGGTCAACATCTCCTGCTACGACGAGGGCTGTGAGGCCATCGAGCGCGAGGCGATGAAGCGATGAGACAGCTCTCTGGCCTGTCCCTGCTCCTCTGCGCCGTGGTGGCGGTGCCGGCCCTGCCGGTGGAGGCGCTGCAGGAATTCACCCCGAAGGATCTCTCCGGCAGTTCCGATTCCCTGATCGCCCGCGGCGGCGGCGGGGGGAGAGGAGGCGGCGGGGGGGGGCGGAAGACACAGTGGCGGCGGCGGCATCAGCCGACCCCAGGGGGGTGGCGGCGGCTCCAGAAGCCGCACCGGTTTTAGCGGCTCCAGCGGCGGCCTGAACCGGGGATCCTCGAGGCCCAGCGGCGGCTGGAGCCAGAGGCCGAGCGCCTCGACGCGCCCCGCCCCCAACCTCAACCGCCCGAGCAGCGGCAGCGCCAACCGCAACCTCAATCGCGAGGCAAACCGCAACTTCGATCGCAACCGGGACATCAACCGCAACACCGACCGCAATCGCAGCGTCGATCGGAACTTCGATCGAAACGTCGACCGCAATGTGAACCACAATTTCGACCGCAATGTGAACCGCAACCGAGAGGTGAACTGGAACCGGCGGGTGAACATCGACAACGTGAACATCAATGCCGGCTGGGCCCGTCCCGGCTGGGGCTATGCCCGCCCCTGGAACACCGGCTGGTACGGCGGCTGGAGCCAGCCCTCCTGGGGCTGGTGGGGCGCGAATGCGGCGGCCTGGGGGCTCACCACCCTCGCCTCGGCCGCGATCATCAACAGCGCCGTGAATAACGCGGTGGACAGCAGCACCAGTTACATCGTGGTGCCGAACACCAACTACGAGCTCCTCTACGGATCGGTGCAGCCCAGCGGCAGCTCGGCCGTGACCTTCGCGGTGACGGCCGATGGCGCCACCTACGAGATCACCGCGGACTGCAACCGCGGCACCCTCGATGGCCGCGTGCCCAGCAGCGCGGAGGAGGCGGAACTGCTGAATGCCGCCTGCCAGGTGGGCTTCGGGTCGGCGTAGGCGGATCGGCTTGGGGTAGGCGGATCGGCCCGCTGGAACCGGATCGGAGTGGCGGTGAGGGTGCGGCACTGGTCGGTGTATCCGGGGTGGGCGACGACGTGACGCTTCCCGCACCGACCAGATTCTCAACAGGGCCTATTGTTGAGAAGATCAGGGAGGACCCGGTGCCCATCCGCCCCGCCATCGGCTCCGGAAGCGACCCGGGCACCGGCCTGCGCAGCAGCCTCCACGACCGCGGCCAGCGGCTCACGCCCCAGCGCCAGACGATCCTGGCGCTGTTCGAGCGGATCGGGGAAGGCACCCACCTCAGCGCCGAGGACGTGCACCAGAACCTGCTGCGCGCCAAGGAGCGGGTTTCCCTGGCCACGGTGTACCGCACCCTGCGGCTGCTCAGCTCGATGGGGCTGCTGCAGGAGCTGGAGCTTCCCGAGGGGGGGCGGCGCTTCGAGCTGGCCGGGGACACCCACCGCGACCACCACCACCTGGTCTGCATCCGCTGCGGACGTACGGAGGAATTCGAGAACGCCGCCGTGCTCGCGGCCGGCGAGGGAGCCGCCTCGAGCCATGGCTTCCGGCTGCTGGAGTGCGTGCTCAACGTGCGCGCCCTCTGCCCCCAGTGCTCCGCGGAGCCCGGCTGAGCACCTCCGGAGGGCGACGCGGCGACTTGCAACTGGATGTTGTTATTGAGAATCGCTTGCAAAAGTCGCCGCATTTGTCTAGGTTGCGAGTCATTCGCAATAAGTCGGTGGAGGCCGCCCGTCTCCCCGGTTCCCCCTCCGTTCCATGAGCTTCCGCTTCCTGCCCGATGCTCCCTGCGCCGCCGTGCGGGTCTCCGTCGGCCAGACCGTGCTGCTGGATCCAGGCCTGCGCCGCGAGGGCAGCTGCATCGAAGTGCTCGAGGGCATCGCCCGCGTGTACTGCCCCTGCGAGGAAACCGAGGGCATGACCCTGGCCTTCCTCCAGGCCGGTGACCAGCTCCGCACCGACCGCCTCTGCAGCGAGGGCGTCTGCGTGGAGGCCCTCACCCCGGTGGTGTTCCGCAGCGATGCCGAAGGGCACAGCGACGGCTTCGATCCGGTGAACGAGTGGACCCTGCAGCTGCTGCGCATCCGCCACCTCGGCAGCGCCGAACAGCGGCTCCACGCGCTCCTCTCCCTGCTGGTGCGCCGGCTGGGCCGCCGCTGCGGCAACTGGTGCGATCTGCCCTTTCGCCTCACCCATGAGCGGATCGGCGAACTGATCGGCACCACCCGGGTGACCACCACCCGCCTGATCTCCCGCATCCGCCAGGCCCAGCTGCTGGAAGTGCCCAGCGGCGATGCCGGCCTGCGCCTGGCTCCGGAACTGGTGGAATCGGCCCCGCTGGCCGCGGCCTGATCAGCCCCGGCGGCCGTCGCCCCGCTCCAGGGAAGGCACCAGCGCGAGGGAGGCCAGCAGGCCCAGCAGCAGGATCAGCAGGGCAGGCACCAGGGCAGCCCCCACCCGCTCGTCGCTGGCGTACTGGTACACCCGCACCGAAAGGGTGTCGAAATCGAAGGGCCGCAGGGCGAAGGTGAGTGGTAGTTCCTTCACCGTGTCCACGAACACCAGCAGCGCTCCCACCAGCAGGGGCCCCCGCAGCAGGGGCAGATGGATGCGCCGCAGCACCGAGACCCAGCTGCAGCCCAGGCCGGTGGCGGCCTCGTCGACACTGGGGGGCACCCTCTCCAGACCGGCGTCCAGTCCGCCCTTGGCCACGGCCAGGAAACGGTCGCCGTAGCCCCAGATCAGCAGCAGCAGCGGGCTCCAGCCCCAGGGGCCGCCGAGCAGCATCAGCGCCAGGGCCAGCACGGCACCCGGCACCGCGTACCCCATGCCGGCCACGAAGGTGAGCCGCCGCAGCAGGCCCTGGGGAATCCAGCGCTTGGCGATCGAAAGCAGCAGCGCCGCCGCCACCGTGATGCCGGAGGCGAGCAGGGCGAGCGAGAAGCTCCGCAGGGTGAGGGCCAGCAGCTCCAGGCCGGATTCGCCCCGCATCTGATCCCAGCTGCTGCAGGCCCACAGCAGCGGAACGCCGAGGGTGACCAGGGGGGGCAGGAAGGTGAGGATCTGGGCCAGCAGGCTGCGCCAGCCCTCCAGGGGCCAGGGCTGGAGCTGATCGCCGGGCGAGCCCATCCCCCAGCGGCGGCTGCGGTGCCGCAGCTGCCGTTCGGCGGCCACCAGCAGGCTCACGATGGCCAGGGCCACCAGGGCCAGCCCCACGGCCCCGCGGGGGTCGCCGTCGTTCTGCCAGCGCTGGAGGATGCCGCTGGAGAGGGTGGGCACGCCGAGCAGCTCCACGGCGCCCAGCTCGTTCACCACCTCCATGCCCCCCAGGGCGATGCCCGCCCCGATCGCGGGCAGGGCCATGGGCAGGGCCACCCGTCGGAAGGCCCCCCAGGGCCCCACCCCCAGGCTGCGGGCCGCCACCAGCTGGCGGCGGCCGCGACCCCCGAATCTCTCGCGGCTGAGCACGAAAACAAAGCAGAATCAGCTTAGGCTGATCAAGAGCACCCCCC
>JBMLOS010000149.1:0-4596 GCA_049242845.1 Prochlorococcaceae cyanobacterium | reverse complement strand
CACCACCCGGTCCTTGAAGGACAGGGTGGGCATGTTGACGCCGTCGTTCTTGATGAAGAGCTTCTTGAGGCCGAGGCGGCGGGCCAGCCGGTTGGCCTGGAGCAGGGGCGTGAAGCCGGTGCCCACGTCGATCGGGTCCCCCTCGATCGGCAGGAAATCGCGGTAGCGCCAGATCGAGGCGGGGCCGGCCTCGATCGTGGCCCGCGAGACCCGGGCGCGGATCGCCTCGTAGTCGTAGACCACCTCCAGCGGCCCGAAGCAGACGTCCTCGCAGACGTGACGTGCACCCGCCTCGTAGGGCTGGCCGCACTCCTTGCATTGCAGGCCCGTGAAGGTAGGGCCGCTGAGGGCGGAGCGGGAGAGGGTGGCCGTCACAGGCGCTACCGGAGCTGAAGGAAGGCTACCAGCGGTTTTCCAGTGCCTGGGTGAATCCCGATCTGAGGGGTCGGGATTGATTGATGAGCTCTGGTCTCGGCTTCGGCGCGGACCCGGCCGCCGTTCCTGCCTACGCTCGAGCAGCGTTCCACCCGTCCATGGCGCTGCCGAGGCTGGTCCGCCTTCCCCTGTCCCTGCGGCTCCCGCTTTCCCTGCTGGTGGGGCTGTTCGGGGGGCTGCTGCTCTGGGGGGCCAGCCGCCTCTGGGTGGAATGGAGCTGGTTCTCCCGGTTCGATCTCGCCGGCGTGCTGCTGCTGCGCTGGGGGCTGCAGCTGGGGGGGCTGCTGCTCGGTCTGGCGCTCGCCGTGGGGGCCCAGCTCTGGCTGGGGCGCTTCTGGCGCCTGCCCCTTCAGGGTCCCGCCCGGCGGCCCCTCGCGCCCCTCCCCTACGCCCTGAGCCTGCTGGCGGTGTTCGCCGTGCAGCTGGTGGCACTGCTGATGGCGGCGCGCCTCGCCCATCGCCTGCTGCTGGCCCCCTTCGATCCGCGCCGCCTGCACGGCCTGATCAGCTTGGAGGGACTCCAGCCCCTGCCCGTGCTGCTGGTGGCCGTGCCCCTGCTGGCCGCCCTGCTGCTGCGTCCCCTGCTCACCGCCCGGCTCTCGGCCGCCACCCTGGGGGTGCTGGGGGCCGTGGCCCTGGGGCGTGGCTGGAGCCTCTGGAGCGTGGCCCTGGTGGCCCGTGATACCGGCCTGCGGGAACCGATGCTCGGCGCGGACATCTCCTTCGCGCTGCTGCGGTTCCCTGCCCTGGCCTTTCTGGTCACCCTGCTGCTGGTGCTCCTGCTCGGCGGGCTGGCCTGCGCCCTCTGGGGCCTGCTGGCCCGCCCCCCACAGCTGTCGGACGGTCGGTTCGCCGGGTTCACGCCGCCGGTGCTGCTGGCCCTGCGGGTGCCCCTGGCCCTGCTCGCCCTGCTGGCTGCCGCGGGTTTCTGGCTCGGGCGCCATCAGCTGCTGCTCAGCACCGTGGGCAGCGTGCCCGGTGCCGGCTGGTTCGACGTGCATGTCTCCCTGCCCCTGCGCACGCTGGCGGCGCTGCTGGCCCTGGCCCTGGCGGTGGTGATCGTGCTGCCCCTGCCCCGGCGGGGCTTGCGGGGGGTGCTGATTGCCACGGTGAGCCTCGCCCTGGCGGCCACGCCGCTGCTCGAGCTGCTGCTGCTGCCGGTGGTGCAGATGCTGCTGGTCCGCCCCCGGGAGCTCGAGCGCGAAACCCCCTACCTGGAGCGCTCGATCCGGGCCACCCGCCACGCCTTCCAGCTGGACCGGATCAGCAGCCGCAACGTGAATCCCCGCTCCCGCCTCACCCGGGAGGACGTGGTCCAGGGGGAGGCCACCCTGCGCAACATCCGCCTCTGGGACAGCCAGCCCCTGCTGGCCACCAACAAGCAGCTCCAGCAACTGCGGGTGTACTACCGCTTCTCCGCTCCGGCGGTGGACCGCTACCTGCTGCGCCCCGGCCACAGCGCCGTCCGCCAGCAGGTGATCCTCATGCCGCGGGAGATGGACCAGCCTGCCCTGCCGACCTGGGCCCGCACCTGGTTGAACCGTCACCTGGTGTTCACCCACGGCAACGGGTTCACGGTGTCGCCGGTGAACACCAGCGGTCCGGATGGCCTGCCGGAGTATTTCATCAGCGACCTGGGCCCCTCCACCCGGGTTCAGGGCAGCCGCAGGCTCGGCATCACCGCCGAGCAGGTGCGGAAGGGCATCCCGATCGGCCGGCCGGCCCTCTATTTCGGGGCCCTGCCCTCCCCCTATGCCCTGGCCCCTTCCAGCGTGGAGGAATTCGCCTATCCCCAGGGCGATGAAAACTTCTACACCCGCTACACCGGCAGCGACGGCGTGCCGATCGGCCATCCCTGGCAGCGGCTGGCCGCCTCCCTCTATCTGACCGAGCCCAAGCTGCTGAGCCGGGGGGCCATCACCAGCAACACCCGCCTGCTGCTGCGCCGCGAGGTGCGGGACCGGTTGCGCGCCATGGCGCCGTTCGTGCGCTTCGACAGCGAGCCCTATCTGGTGTCCGTGCAGCTTGCGGCGAAGCCCCCCTTCCATCCCGGCCAGCACCAGTACTGGATCGTGGACGGCTTCACCACCAGCCGCAGCTACCCCTACAGCGCCGCGGTGCCCGGCGAACCCGACATCCGCTACTTGCGCAATTCGGTGAAGGCCGTGGTGGATGCCTACAACGGCAGCGTGGTTCTCTACGTGAGCGAGCCGGGCGATCCGATCCTGGCCAGCTGGAGGCGCCTTTTCCCCCGCCTCTTCCGTCCCCTCTGGCAGATGCCGGCAGCCCTGCAGGCCCACATCCGCTATCCCCTGCGCCAGTTCGAGCTGCAGACCACCCAGCTGCTCCGCTACCACGTGACCGATCCGCGGGCCTTCTACAGCGGCGATGACGTCTGGCAGGTGCCGATGGAGCTGTACGGCGGCTCCCAGGTGCCGGTGCGGCCCTATCACATCAGCGCCCAGGTGGCCGAGCGCCTGAAGCCCGAGTTCCTGCTGCTGCAGCCGCTCACGCCCCTGGCCCGCCCCAACCTGGCCGGCTGGCTCGCGGCCCGCAGCGATGCCCCCCACTACGGCCAGCTGCTGCTGCTGCGCTTCCCCAGCCAGACCCCGATCTTCGGGCCCGAGCAGATGCAGGCCCTGATCAACCAGAACCCCCGCATCAGCCAGCAGTTCGGCCTCTGGGACCGGGCCGGATCCGAGGTGATCCAGGGCAATCTGCTGGTGATGCCGATCGGCAAGGCCCTCCTCTACGTGGAGCCTGTGTATCTCAAGGCCCGCAAGGGCGGCCTGCCCACCCTGACCCGGGTGGTGGTGAGCGACGGCACCCGCATCGCCATGGAGGATTCGCTGGAGCGGGGCATCGAGGCCCTGCTCGATCCGCGTCGCTCCAGCCTGGCCAGTCCGCTGCCGTCGGAGAGCGGGAATGCCCCCTGACGGCGCCGATACCCTGAACCCAGCGACAGCAGGGCAACGTGGGCGGCGCCGTGGAGGTTGGAGAACTGCGCAGGTTCTCCCTGCTGCGCGAGGTGGAGGCCGGCTGCCTCGATGACCTGCTCGGCCAGGGCCAGCTGCAGCACCTGGAGCCGGGCGATGTGCTGATCCACGCGGGCAGGATGCCGCCGCGGCTGCACTTCGTGCTCGAGGGCAGCCTGGCGGTGCGGCTGGAGGGTCCGGAGGCGGAAACCGTGGCTTCGGTGGGGCCCGGGGAGAGCGTGGGGGAGCTCTCCGTGATCGACGGCATCCCTCCCTGTGCCTGGGTGGTGGCCGTCGAACCCGCCCGCATCCTCACCCTGGAGTCAACCTCGGCCTGGGCCCTCACCCGCAGCTCCCACCGCTTCTGCCTGGCGCTGCTGCACAACCTGGCCGATCGGCTGCGGGCGAACAATCTCACGGTGGAAACGTCCACCCGCCGGAGGCGCCAGGCGGAGCAGGCTGCCCTGATGGATGGCCTCACCGGGGTATCCAACCGGCGCTGGATCGAGGAGCGGCTGCCGCCGCTCGCGAGCGAATGCGGCTCCCGCCTGGCGGTGGCCCTGCTCGACATCGACCACTTCAAGACCTTCAACGACACCTACGGCCATCAGGCCGGCGATGAGGTGCTGCGGGGGGTGGCCGATGCCCTGCAGACCCAGCTGCGGCCGGGGGATGTGCTGGCCCGCTACGGCGGTGAGGAGTTTCTGGTGGTCCTCCCCGGCCAGCCGCTGCAGGTGGCGGTGGGGGTGGCGGAACGGCTGCGCCGTTCCCTGGCCGGCCTACTGCTCATCGCTGCCGATGGCCGGCCCCTGCCGCCGATCACCGTGTCGATCGGCGTGGCCCTGCAGGAGAAGGACATGGGCTGCGACCGGCTGATCGCCGCCGCGGACGCGGCTCTCTACGAGGCCAAGCAGGGCGGACGCAACCGGGTGGTGGTAGCGCCCACCTCGGCTCAGCCCCTGCTCTGAAGCTCAGCAGGAGGAGAGCAGAAAAGGAGAGCACAAAAGGCAGAGCAGAAAAAAAGGGGCGGAGCCGAAGCTCCACCCCCTGCGGATCATCCGTGGATCGTCCGAGGCCGGATCAGGCGGCGACGGCGGTCTTGGGATCGAGTTCACCCTTGGCGTAGAGGGTGGCGTAGTAGTTGATGTCGCGCTGCTTGATCTTGCTGGCGTTGCCGGCGCACCAG
>JBMLOS010000148.1:0-8053 GCA_049242845.1 Prochlorococcaceae cyanobacterium | reverse complement strand
GTGCACGAACTGGTGGATGCCGAGCACGCCGCCGATCACGGCCCGATCGCCGATCACCACATGGCCGGCCACCGCCACCCCGTTGGCGATCACGATGCGGTCGCCCAGCTGGCAGTTGTGGCCGATGTGGCTGTAGGCCATCAGCAGGTTGCCGCTGCCGAGCCGGGTGCACTCCTGGCCCGCGGTGGCGCGGTTGATGGTGACGCACTCCCGGATGGTGTTGTCATCGCCGAGCACCACTTCGGTGGGGTCACCGGCGTACTTGAGATCCTGGGGCTCCAGGCCGATGCAGGCCCCCGGAAAGATGCGGTTGCGGGCGCCCAGGCGCACCCGGCCGTCGATCACCACATGGGGGCCGATGCGGCAGCCCTCGCCGATCCGCACCTCCGGCCCCACCACCGCATAGGGGCCGATCTCGACCCCCGGCCCCAGCTCGGCCCGCGGATCGACCACGGCCGTGGGATGTACCGATGTCGCCATGGCTGCGCTGGTCATCCCGTTCAGTCCACCAAGGAGAACATCAGCTCCCCGGAACAGACAAGATCACCGCCGACCGTGGCCTCCGCCTTCACCTTGCCGAAGCGGCGGCGCTTGAGGCTGAGCAGTTCGCAGGTGATCCGCAGCTGGTCGCCCGGCACCACGGGTCGGCGGAAGCGCACGCCGTCGATGCCGGCGAACACGAACAGGCCCTTGGGGAGATCGGGCATCTGGGTCACGATCAGGCCACCCACCTGGGCCATGGCCTCCACGATCAGCACCCCGGGCATCAGGGGGCGACCGGGGAAATGGCCCTGGAACTGGGGTTCGTTCACGGTGACGTTCTTGATCGCCACGGCCCGCAGACCGGGTTCGTGCTCGATCACCCGGTCCACGAGGGCGAAGGGGTAACGGTGCGGCAGCAGTCCCTGGATCTGCTCACTGCTGAGCACGGTGGGGATGGAGACGGAACTGGACAAGGGGGTCAGGCCGTGGGCGAAGGGTGCGGAGACAGGTGGGCGGCGGATGAGCGGAACGGATCGCTTCAGGCGGGCACGGGGACCGCCGCAGCGAGGGCGGCCGCCAGGGCCGTGTGCAGCCCATGGGAACCGCGGTAGGCGAACACCTGGGCGCGGGGCAGCCCGGCCAGGGCCAGATCCCCCAGCAGGTCCAAGAGCTTATGGCGCACCGGTTCGTCGGGAAAACGCAGCGGGGGGTTCAGCCAGGTGTCGCCGTCGCACACGAGGGCGTTGTCCAGGGCACCGCCCTGGATCAGGCCGGCGGCCCGCAGCTGCTCCACCTGTTCGCGGAAGCCGAAGGTGCGCGCCGGGGCGATCTCGGCCACGAACGCCTCGGGGGTGAGCTCGAGGGAATACAGCTGGCGGCCGATGGCCGGCTGGGGGTACTCGACTGCCACCCCCACCCGCAGGCGGTCGCTCGGGAGAGCCACGGCGAAGCCGGTGCCCTGCTGCCGGGTGATCGGCTCCTGCGGCAGCGGCCGCTCGGGGGTGCGGGCCACGGGCGCCAGCCCCACCTCCGCGATCGCCTCAACCCAGGGAAGGGCGGAACCGTCGAGCAGGGGGATCTCCTCACCCTCCACCAGGATCTCGGCCTGGGTGAGGCCGGTTCCGGCCAGGGCCGCGAGCAGATGCTCCACCGTGGCCAGGCGCTCGCTGCCCAGGCGCAGGGCGGTGCAGAGCTGGGTCTCGCAGACCTGGGTGGGATGGAGCGCCACGCTGGGACGTCCGGGATGCTCGAGCCAGCCCACCCGGAAACCGGGCAGCTCGGAGGGCTGCAGCCGCACCCTGCCGCTCGCGCCGCTGTGCAGCCCCACCCCCTGCCGTTCCACGGCATCGGCCAGGGTCCAGCCCCGCTCGTAGTCCGTCGGCCAGGACGCCATCAGAACTTCCAGCCCACACCGAGGTTGAAGCGCCAGTCGCCGGTGAAGTCCTGGCTGGCCACCTCCAGCCGCAGCGGGCCCACCGGGGTGGTCACGATCAGGCCGGTGCCCACCGAGAAGCCGCTGCCGGGCTTGTTGAGCAGGCCACCGGGGTTGCCGGGCACGTTCGCCTGGCTGCCGAAGGTGGTGCCGCCATCCACGAAGAGCTCACCGCTCACGATGCTGAACAGCGGGAAGCGGTATTCGATCGTGGCCTCGCCGAAGCTGCGGCCCACACCGAGGTCGCAGTCATAGTAGCCGCGCACGGAGTTGGAGCCACCCAGGCAGAAGGCCTCGTAGGGCGGAAGCTGGCCGATGTTGGCTCCGGCGCTCACCTGGAAGGCGAGGGCCTGCTTGCAATCGGCGGTCTCACCGGGCTTGGGACGGCAGCCCTTGTAGATCTTCAGCCAGTTCACCGGGATGAAGTGGCTGTAGCTGGCCCGCATCCGGTTGAAGGTGGGGGAGTCGGGGCCGACGGAGAAGAACTGCTCGGTGGCGAGGCTGAGGAAGTTGCCGGAGGTGGGGTTGCGGGGGTCGTTGAGGTTGTTCATCGTGGCCGCCAGCCGCAGCCCCAGCAGCTGGTTCTGGTTGGCGCAGTTGTACGACAGGCAGATGATGTCGTCGGCGGGTGCCTTGCTGTTGTCGTTCTGCAGGGAGTCGGAGGGAACCCCGTAGATCCGGGAATCGCCGGAGTAGTTGATCGGCGACACCTCCTGGATGTTCAGACCCACCACCACGCTCCAGGGGGCCCGCTTGTAGGGGTTGCCGCCGTTGAGCGGACGCACGAACTGGACATTGCCGCCTACGCGCTGCAGCAGCACCGTGTTGCCGGAGTAATCGAACCAGCTGGTGCGGGGGTCGGCGTTCTCCGCTTCGGAGACGCTGTCGAAACTCTTGCCCGCGGGGTTTTTCTTGGAATCGATGTTGTAGGCCACCTTGGTTCCGGGGGCCTCGTAGAAATCACGGACGCTGAAGATGCTGCCGTTGTCCTGGCTCTGGAACAGCTGCGGCACCTCCCGGCTGATGAACAGCCGTGCCCGGAAGGCCGTGCGAAACCGGTCTCCCTTGATCCAGGGATCCGTGAAGGAGATGTCCGCCAGGCCACCGAACTGGCCGTAGGTGAAGTTCAGGCCCACGTCCCAGGCCCGGCCGAACAGGTTGGAGTCCTGCACCTGGATCTGGCCGAACACGCCCTGGCTCTGGCTGTAGCCCAGGCCGCCCGAGAGGGAGCCGGTGGACTGCTCCACGATGCCGAGCACGATCACCACCTCGCCCGGCTCGGCCGGCACGGGCTTCAGCGTCACCTTGACGTCGCTGAACAGGCCGGTGGCGTAGATGCGCTTGATGTCGTCCTCGAGGTTGCGGCGATTGAAGACATCGCCCTGCTTGAGGGAGATCTCCCGCGTCACCACCCAGGGCTTGGTCTTGCCACGGATCGGTTCGCCCTTGTCGTTGGTGGCGGAGCCCTCCTTGTTGAGGAACTGCACCTCCACACCGGCGACGTTGCCTTCCCGCACCAGCAGCTCCACCTCACCTTCGGGGCTGACGCGCCCCGGGCCGGTGATGCGGGCCAGGGAATAGCCCTGGTCGGCGTACCACTTCTGCAGCTCCTGCAGGCGGCCCTGCAGGGTGTTGAGGTTGAGGGTCTTGCCGTAGTCCGCCGCGAAGGTGTCCTGCACCACGGCAGGGGGCAGCTTGGCGGTGGGGGGCTGGATGCTGATCTTCTCCAGCACCGGATTGGCGGTGACCAGCACCACCAGGCGCACCCCGAGCGGGCCATCCACCGGCTGGATCCGCACATCGGAGAACCAGCCACTGGCGTAGATCGCCGAGACGTCCGTCTGGAGTTCGCTGCGGGTGACGCGGGTGCCGGGCTGGGTGGCCATGGCCGCGTAGGCCGCCAGTTCGAGCCGGTCGCGCTCCGGATGGTTCTCGAGACCCTGGATCACCACCTCGCTGATCAGCACCCGCGGCTCATCCGGGGAAGAGGGAGTGGCTGGTGAGGCGGCATCGCCGGGGGCAGCGCCGGCCGGCGGAGTGCCTCCCTCCGTGGTGGGCTGGGCCGGCATGGGGAACCCCCCCTCCGCCTCTGCGGGAGGCGATCCCTCAGCGGGAGTGGAGCCGGACCCGGGCCCGCCGGCGGCGGGGGCCGCCTCCGCAGGCGCCGGCTGGGCCGGGGAGGCCTCCTGGGCCAGAGCCCCGGCCGGTACCGCCAGGGCGAGCGCCAGCAGGGGCAGGGTGGCGGTGATGCCAGGCAGACCGGCCATGGTGTGAGGGCGGAGCGGCCAGGCCGCAAATTGGGCAGACCTTACCCGTAGACCCGTGGCTGCGGACAGACCCCCTGGACCCGTTTGAGAACCTCCCCGTAGGCCTCCACCACGCCGCCGAGGTCGCGGCGGAAGCGGTCCTTGTCCAGAATCCGCTCCTCCAGGGGCTCGCGACCGCCGCCGCGCAGGTCCCAGAGGCGGCAGGTGTCGGGGCTGATCTCATCGGCCAGAAGCAGCTCCCCATCGGCACTGATGCCGAGCTCGATCTTGAAATCCACCAGCTGCAGCTCCGCCTCCCGGAACAGGGCCAGCAGGGCTTCGTTGATGCGCCGCGCAAGTACCTCGATCTCCCGGCGCTGGGCCGGGCTCACCAGGCCCAGGCGCTCCAGCCGGGCCTCGGTGAGCAGAGGATCGCCGAAGGCGTCGTCCTTGTAGTAGAGGTCGAGCAGGGGCGGATCCAGGGGCGTGCCGGGCTCGATCGGCATCTGCCGGCAGAGCGAGCCGGCCGCCACGTTGCGGATCACCACCTCCAGGGGAATCACCCGCACGGGCCGCACAAGCATCCAGCGGTCCTCCCCCACGCCCAGGTAGTGGGTGGGGATGCCGGCCGCCGCCAGCCGCTCGAAGATCAGGGCGGAGATGCGGCAGTTGAGAGAGCCCTTGCCCTCGAGGCTGGCCTTCTTCTGGGCGTTGAAGGCGGTGGCGTCGTCCTTGAACTCCACCGCCACCAGATCAGGCCGGTCGGTGGCATGCACCCGTTTGGCCTTGCCTTCGTGCAGCAGGGCCCCGAGGGAGAAGGAGGTCATGGCTGGGGAACTACGGGCTGGGCGGGATCCTGCCCGGTCGCGGGTACTGGGGTCCCGACAGGAGGGGCCCCGACAGCGGGGGCTGGAACCGCCGGGCCATGGCCGCCGGCGGCCCGGGGCGAGCGCAGCTGGCGCTCCAGCTGGAGACCGCGCTCGGCAGCTGCCGGATCCCCCCGGCGGAGCAGCCATTCCCCGTAGGCATCGTCGATGCGGGGGCTGAGGCGCAGGCGACGCTCCAGGGCACGGGCCGGATCGCCGCCGTTCTTCTTCTGGAGGGCGAACTGATCGTCGAGCAGGAGCGTCACCAAGCCCCAGGCACCGGCCGCCGCGGCCTGCTCCAGGGCCTGTTCCAGCAGGCGATCGCGCTCATCCAGGGGCAGGGCATCCAGCAGGGGCACGGCCTTCTGCAGGCGCTCGGCGGTGGCCACGCCCGGCTGGCGGGCGGCCAGCAGCACGGCGGCGGCCTGGCGGTTGCGGCCCTGGGCGGCGTAGTGCTCCGCCAGCTGATCGAGGGCCACTCCCGTGGTGATCGTGCCGTCGGCCTGCTGACGCAGGGGCAGCATCACCGTTTCCAGGCGGGCCAGATCGCCGGCGGCCAGCCGCCAGAGGGCCTCCGCCGCCCGGCGGTGGTCGAGCCCCGCGTGGGCGGCCTGCCACTGCAGCAGCAACCACTGCTGCCGCTGGGCGCCGGCGGCAGGCCCGTAGCGATCGAGCACCGCGAGGGCGTGCTGCGGCGCCCGGCAGCTGATCAGCACGTGAGCATTGGCCAGCACCACCGGCAGGGGCTGGGGGGAGGGGTGGAGCGTCATCAGCCGAGCCTGGAGCTGACGCAGCCGGGTTTCGTCACCGAGGTCGAGCAGGGTGAGGCAGGCCTGCTCGAACTGATCGAGGGTGCCCTTCTCCAGCAGCTGGGCGAACACCTCCGGCGGATAGGGATCCGCGGGCACAGGTGGAATGGCACTGCCGTCAGCAGCGGCAGGGGCACCGGGAGCTCCGGAGCCCCCCGGTGCCGGTGCCGCCGAAGCTCCTGCAGGCCCCGGAGCCACAGAGCCGTCACCGGCGGGTGGAGCTGCGGACCTCGCCGCCGCCGGCACCTCCTGCGCCACCGCGGCCGTCCCAGCCCCCTGCAGCGGGCTGCAGAGCGCCAGGCAGAGCCCGATCAGGCAGGACAATGGCGACCGGCCAGCCGGCATCTGCAGAAGGGTCGGCCGCCTGGGCCATCACTGGTCCACAACCTAAGGGCACTGCCCCCACCCCAGCCCCTCCGCTCATGACAGACCAGGCCGTGTCGCCCCCGTCGACCCCTTCCGCCGCCGGGCGCACCCCCCGGAGGATCCTCGTGGTGGGGGGCGGCGGCCGCGAGAACGCCCTGGGCTGGGCCCTGGCCCGCTGTCCCGGGGTGGAGGGGGTGTGGGTGAGCCCGGGCAACGGCGGCACCGCCGCCCTGGAAGGCTGCCGCCAGCTGGCGGTGGCGGAAAGCGATGGCGCTGGCCTCCTCGAGGCCTGCCGCACCCACGGCATCGAGCTGGTGGTGGTGGGTCCGGAAGCGCCCCTGGCGGCCGGGCTGGCGGACACGCTGCGGGCCGCGGGGCTGGCGGTGTTCGGCCCCGGGGCCGATGGCGCCCTGCTGGAGGCCAGCAAGCGCTGGGCCAAGGAGCTGATGCAGGAGGCCGGCATCCCCACCGCCGGCCACTGGGCCGCCACCGATGCGGCCACGGCCCTGGCGGTGCTGGAGGAGCAGAACCGGCCGCTGGTGGTGAAGGCCGACGGCCTGGCGGCGGGCAAGGGGGTGACCGTGGCCGAGAGCGTGGCCGAAACCCGCGCCGCGATCGAGGAGGTGTTCGCCGGCCGCTTCGGCGCGGCGGGGGCCACGGTGGTGCTGGAGGAGCGCCTGCAGGGGCCGGAGGTGTCGGTGTTCGCCCTCAGCGATGGCGAACGCCTGCTGCTGCTGCCGCCGGCGCAGGACCACAAGCGCATCGGCGAAGGGGACACGGGCCCCAACACCGGCGGGATGGGCGCCTACGCCCCGGCCCCCCTGCTCGATGCCGCCGGCCTCGAGGACGTGCGCCGCCGGGTGCTGGAGCCCACGCTCGAGGCTCTGCGCGGGCGTGGCATCGACTACCGCGGCGTGATCTACGCCGGCCTGATGCTCACCGCGGAGGGGCCCAGCGTGATCGAGTTCAACTGCCGCTTCGGCGATCCCGAATGCGAAACCCTGATGCCGCTGCTGGGGCCCGAACTGGCGGCCGTGCTGCTGGCATGCGCCGAGGGCTGCCTCGACACGGCACCGCCGCTCACGATCGCCCCGCTCTGCAGCGCCTGCGTGATCGCCGCCGCCTCCGGCTACCCGGGCACGGTGCGCCAGGGCGATGCGATCGAGGGCCAGCTGCCGCCCACCGGCGAGCGGCAGCTCTTCCATGCCGGCAGCCGCCTCGATGCCGATGGGGTCTGCCGCACCAGCGGCGGCCGGGTGCTGGCGATGGTGGCCCAGGCCGAGGATTTCGACACGGCCTTCGAGCGGGCCTATGAAGGACTGGCGCAGGTTCACTTTGAGGGAATGACCTTCCGCCGCGACATCGGCCATCAGGTGCGGAGCCGCGGATGAGCCGCTCTTCCTGGGCTCCGCCGACCCCCGCCCCGCGCAGCGACTGGCGGCAGCGGCTGGCCCGCTGGTGGGCGGAATTCAGCCTCCAGACCAAGCTGCTGGCGGTGGCCACCCTGGTGGTGAGCCTGCTGATGACGGGCATCACCTTCCTGGCCCTGAACGGCATCCAGCGCGACGCCCGCATGAGCGACACGCGCTACGCCCGGGACCTGGGGCTGCTGCTTTCGGCCAACGTGGCTCCCCTGGTGGCGGAGGGCAACGACCGCGAGCTGGCGCGGGTGTCGGAGAGGTTCTGGCGCTCCAGCCGCAGCCTCCGCTACATCCTCTACGCCGATCCGGAGGGGGTGATCTATCTGGGCATTCCGATCGGCAACGGCAGCGGCAACGACGAGCAGCTGCTCAGCCGACGCCTGGAACTGCCGGCGGACATCCAGCGGCGCCCGGACAACCCCCTGATCCG
>JBMLOS010000147.1:0-5739 GCA_049242845.1 Prochlorococcaceae cyanobacterium | reverse complement strand
CGTCCCCCAGGGGCGGAAGCGGTCCGTGCTCCTCGGCCGCCAGCACCGCCTGCAGGTCGGCGAGGCGATCGGGCAGGGTCTCCGCACCCGGGGGAGGCTGCTCACCGGCGAGCAGCGCCTGCATGGCGCCGAAGTCGCTGCCGGGATGCTGCAGCACCACCGAGGGCCAGCCCCGGTCGGCCAGGGCCGCCGCCAGCCAGCTGAGCTGATCGGAGTTCCCCCCCAGGCCGGGCATCAGCACCACCCAGGGGCCCCGGGCGAGCTGGGTGCGGCCGCGCCAGATCTCCAGCGGCAGGGAATCGGGCCGGTGGGGCACCGGCAGCCGCACCGGCGTGCGTCGCACCTGGGGCTGCTCGCCGAACACCGGCGGCAGGCTGGTGCGCTGCGGCAGATCCATGCGCCGCAGGTGGCGCAGGGCCCGCTGCTGCTCCCGCAGCTGGCCGCGCCAGAGATCGGCCTGATCGAGCAGGGTGTCGAGCTGGAGGTGCAGGTCGTCGGTGGGGAGGGCCCGCAGCAGATCGAGGGTGCTCACCTCCTGCTGCTCGGCCAGGAGGCGGCGCAGGGTCTCCTGCAGCAGCGGGGCGGAACTCTGGCCCCGTGCATCGGTGAGCAGCGAGCCCGCCGACTCCAGCAGCCTGCGGCCGGCCCAGCTCGTGAGCAGCTGCTCCCCGAAGCTGCGGGAGCGCAGCAGCGGTGCCCGCAGCAGACGGATCAGGTCCTGGCGGCTGCGGCCATCCAGCAGCCCGAGCCAGAGGGCCACATCGCCGCCCTCCACCGGGATGGCCCCGCTCTGCAGCGGCGAGCGCGGTGGCCGCCGGCGGGCCCACTCCGCCAGCTGGCCGAGGTCCACCGGCAGCTCCAGCCCGTCGAAGCGCAGGTGCAGCCGCTCGGCCGCAGCCGCGGGCGGCAGCCAGGGGCCTGCCAGGGCCAGCAGCAGACTGGCGAGCACGGACCCGAATCGGCGAGCTGGCGGTGACAGGGCAGAAGACGGGGTCGGGGTCGGGGTCGGGGTCAGGGACCGGAGGGCTCCGCCGGCGGGGGACCTCCTGGTTCCACCAGTTTCCCGCGCCCCTGCGGGAACTCGCGCTGCTGCGGCTGATCGGTTCTCTGGGGGCCGGAGGGGTTCTGTACCTCACGCCGATGGTGTTCCACCAGGCAGCCCTGGGGGCCTCGGGCGTGACCCAGGGGGTGGCTCTGGCGGCCCTGGCCGGCACGGCAGGCCGCCTGCTGTGCGGCCTGCTGCTCGATCGGGGGCTGAACTGCGGCGTGCCCGTGCTGCTGGCACTGCTGCTCTCCCTGCTCGGGGACAGCGTGCTGCTGGGGGCCCACGACTTCGCGGCCTACCTGCTCGGCCAGGCCCTGCTCGGCAGTTCGATGGGCTTCTACTGGCCCGCGATCGAGCTGGCGGTGGCGCTCAGCTGCCCGCCGGTGCCCTCGGCGCGGGGCTTCGCGCTGGCCCGCACCGCCGATGCGGCGGGGATCGTGGCCGGTGCCCTGCTGGGGTCGCTGCTGGCCTGGGCCTCCCACCTGCGGGCGGTCTACCTCGTGGACATCACCTGCCTGGGGGTGATGGCCCTGCTGCTGCTGCGCCACCCGCTGCCGGACCCGCGTCCCCGGCTGCGCTCCGGCCCCTCCGGCGCCTGGCGGGAATGGCTGCCGCCGCTGCTGCCGCTGCTGGGGGTGGCGATCGTGGCCACGGCGATGCCGGCGCTGATGCAGAGCGCGCTGCCGCTCGAGCTGGTGCGGGGCGGCTGGCGTCGGCCGCCGCTGCCCGAGGCGGTGGGGGCCCTGCTGATCGGCCTGCAGCTGGCCCTGCTGCTGCTGCTGCAATGGCCGGTGGGTCAGTCCCTGGCCCGGCGCCCGGTGGGCCACGGCCTCGGCCTCAGCCTGCTCTGCTTCTGCGGCGGCAGCCTGCTGCTGGCGGCTTCAGCCTTCAGCCCGGCCGGCCTGTGGTGGGTTCTGGTGGCCCAGCTGCCCCTGGCGCTGGGCCAGGCCGCCTTCCTGCCGATCGCCACCGAGGCGGTGGTGGAGGTCACGCCGCTGGAACATCAGGGCCTGGCGATGGCCCTCTTCTCCCAGTGCTTCGCGATCAGCGCCCTGGTGGCGCCGCTGCTGGCCGGCGCCGTGCTGGAGCGGCAGGGCCACGGCACCGCCCTCTGGCTGGGGATGGCGCTCTGCTGCGTCCTCTCCCTGGAGCTGGTGCGGCGCCTACGCTCCCGTGCCGCCGCCGTCCTGGTCTGAAGACGGGGCCGTGGCCGGATCGGTGGGCGGAGCCACCCAGGCCTCATGGGGCAGGGGTTCGGTGCCGTACTCCCAGTCGTCGTAGTCGGGATCGTTGCGGATGCGACGGTGCAGTTCCTTCTGCACGTCGAAATTGTGATGCACTTCGGGGGTGGGTTCCTGGGCGGAGGGCATCGCCGGCCTGCTCATCTGCCTGGATTCTTGCCCATGGGGCCGGCCGCAGGGCCACCTGGAACACCGCCCCCGGAGCCTTGCGGTAGCCCAGCGACGACGCTGTGGTGTCGCAGTGGACCGGGCAATTTCTGAGAGTTTGCTTAGTGTGGAGAACGTTGCGCCCGTTCAGGTCGTGGGGGGAGCTCGATGACACGACCGGAAGACTCCGCCCAGAGCGAGGAGTTCGGCCATTCCTCCCCGGAGCCGGGCCCGGAGAGTGGGGGAGAGGCGGATCCGCGGCAGGGTGATCCCTCTCCCCCGGCCGCGCTCGAGACCCACCGCCACACCCAGCTGCCGCGCAAGCTGCTGCGCGCCGCTCCCCGCCCCTATCTCCAGGCCCTCGAGGAGTTCAGCCAGCCCTCCCGCGTGGATGCCTGGCTGCCCGATCTTCACGACCTGCTGGAAAAGGAGCTGCTGGACATCCACTTCCAGCCGATCCTTTCCCTGCGCCAGAAGGCGGTGGTGGGGGTGGAGGCCTTGGCCCGGCCCCACCGCATGCGGGTGGGGGAGATGTTCGCCAAGGCGGCCGCGGCAGGGAGGCTGCTGGAACTCGATCAGCTCTGCCGGCGCAAGGCACTCGAGTCGTACCGGCTGCTGTCCACGGTGGGCCGCACCCGGCCGCTGCTGTTCGTGAATTTCGAGGCCTCGGTGATCGACCGGGCCGTGGTGAATTCCGGCACGCTGCTCAGCTCGGTGGAGGCCCATGGGCTGCGGCCAAGCGACATCGTGATCGAGGTGAACGAGAGCAAGGTTCTCGATCCCGATTCCCTGCGCCAGTTCGTGGATTGCCACCGCGACCTCGGTTTTCTGATCGCCCTGGATGATCTCGGCGCGGGCGACAGCAACCTACCCCGCATCGCCCAGCTGCGGCCCCACATCATCAAGCTCGACCGCAATCTGATCGCCGGCATCGATCACGATTTCTTCAAGCAGCAGACGGTCAAGTCCCTGGTGAATCTCTGCCGCAGCATCGGCAGCCTCGTGCTGGCGGAGGGGGTGGAAACCCTCGAGGAAGTGGATGCCTGCGCCTCCCTCGGCGCCGAACTTTTCCAGGGTTTTCACTTCGACCGCCCCAAGGCCCCGGTGCACCTGGATTTCCCGTCCCTGCTGCCGGCCCTGGTGAACGCCTCCCAGCGCCAGCGGGAACATGCGGTGGACAGCCTCCAGGCCCGCCGCCTGGTGGGCAGCGTGCTCCACAAACTGGCGGGCGATGCCTGCGAACGCCTCAAGATCACCGATCCTGCCCATTTCGACAGCGTGCTGCAGGAGCTGGTGCAGAGCGATGAAGGCATCGAGGCCACCTATCTGCTGGACAGCCATGGCCTGCAGGTGAGCCACACCCACATGACCCACCTGGTCTCCGGGTTGCCGAGCCGCCTGTTCGGCCCGGCCTCGCGCGGAACCGATCATTCCTACAAGGAATACTTCTTCAGCCTCATCCACGCCGGGTTACAGCGCTACACCACCGACAGCTACATCAGCCTCGCCACCGGTCAGCCCTGCCGCACCGTAACCGTGGTGTTCGATCACATCAGCGGCCAGAGCTTCGTGCTCTGCATCGACTTCAAGGCCACAACCTGAAGCGGCCCGCTGCAGCCCCATTCCGTAGCCATTGCTACCGAGGCCGAGGGGTGCTCCCCTAGGGTCACGTCGCCGCCGCCGCAGAACGGAGAGGGAACGTCCCCAGGCCATGAAGACCGCCCCCCCCTCCGGGCCCGACGGCGAGGCGATCGAGGCCCTGCTGCGTCATCGCTCCCTCAACGTCGAATTCCAACCCATCCTTTCCCTGCGGCAGCTCGCGATCGTGGGTCTCGAGGCCCTCGCCCGGCCGAAGACCATGCCGCTGCTGCGCATGTTCCTCGCCGCCCAGAGCTGCGGGCGGATGCTCGAGGTGGACCGGCTCTGCCGTCAGCGGGCCCTGGAGACCTTCCGCAGCATGCAGTTGCCGGCCACGGTGCAGAGGCCGCTGCTGTTCCTCAACTTCGAGGCCTCGGTGATCGATGCCGGCGTGGTGGGATCGGGCTGGCTGCGCAGCAGCGTGGGGGAGGCGGGTCTGTCGGCGGAGGATGTGGTGATCGAGGTGAATGAGAGCCAGGTTCTCGATCTCGACTCCCTGCGCCGTTTCGTGGATGAGTACCGCGAGGAGGGCTTTCTGATCGCCCTCGACGATCTCGGCGCCGGCGACAGCAATCTGCCCCGCATCGCCCAGATCCGGCCGCACATCATCAAGCTGGATCGCCATCTGGTGGCCGGGGTGGAGCGCGACTTCTTCAAGCAGGAGACGATCAAGTCGCTGGTGAACCTCAGCCGCGGCATCGGAGCGATGGTGCTGGCCGAAGGGGTGGAGACCCAGGGGGAGGTGGACACCTGCGCCGCCCTCGGGGCCGAACTGCTGCAGGGCTTCTACTTCGCCCGGCCCAGCCCCGCCGAGAGGCTCGACCTCGATGGGCTGATGGGGCCCCTTGGCGAGGCGGCCTCACGGCAGCGGCTCCAGGCCACAGAGCGGCTGCGGGCCCGCCGCAACCAGAGCCTGGAGCTGCAGCACCTCGCCGAGGAGGGCTGCCGCCGGCTGCAGGCGGTCCCTCCCAACGACTTCGACAGCGCCCTGCGCTCCCTGCTGGACGCCCACGCCTCGATCGAGGCCACCTACCTGCTCGACAGCCAGGGAATTCAGGTGTCCGCCACCCACATGCCGACCGACCTCAAGGTGCAGCGCAGCCGGCTGTTCGAACCGGCGGAGCGGGGTTCGAACCATTCCTTCAAGGAGTACTTCTACAGCCTCATGGACACGGGGCTCACCCGCTTCACCACGGAGAACTACATCAGCCTCGCCACGGGCAATCCCTGCCGCACCGTGGCCGTGGTGCTGGAGCACGCCCGGGCTCCGCAGCCCTTCGTGCTCTGCCTGGATTTCCGCCTCAGCGGGGAGAACGCAGTGCTGCCCAGCTGAACCGGGCCGCGAAGACATCGCGCGCTGGGCTGGCTTGGGAAGAGTTCAGACGTTGAAGAGGAACTCCATCACATCGCCCTCCTCCACGACGTACTCCTTCCCTTCACTGCGCAGCCAGCCGCGGTTGCGGGCCTCCGCCTGGGAACCGGCCTCGAGCAGCTGCCGCCAGCCGATCGTCTGGGCGCGGATGAAGCCCCGCTCGAAATCGGTGTGAATCACGCCGGCAGCCTGGGGGGCCGTCATGCCGGCGCGGATGGTCCAGGCGCGGGTCTCCTTCTCACCGGTGGTGAAGTAGGTGCGCAGGCCCAGCAGGCTGTAGGTGGCGCGGATCAGGC
>JBMLOS010000146.1:0-13757 GCA_049242845.1 Prochlorococcaceae cyanobacterium | reverse complement strand
ACCCTGATTCCCCGCGGCCAGGCCCAGGGCCTCACCTGGTTCTCCCCCGACGAGGAGCAGATGCTGGTGAGCCGCGCCCAGCTGCGCGCCCGGATCATGGGAGCCCTGGGCGGCCGCGCCGCCGAAGACGTGGTGTTCGGCCATGCGGAGGTGACCACCGGCGCCGGCGGCGACATCCAGCAGGTGGCCTCGATCGCCCGCCAGATGGTGACCCGCTTCGGCATGAGCGAGATCGGCCAGTTCTCCCTGGAGGCCGGCAACCAGGAGGTGTTCCTCGGCCGCGACCTGATGACCCGCAGCGACGGCTCCGATCGCCTCGCCAGCCGCATCGACGCAGCCGTGCGCGAGATCGTGCAGAACTCCTACGCCGAAACCGTGAAGCTCGTGGCCCAGCACCGTGATTGCATGGACCGGCTGGTGGAATTGCTGATCGAGAAGGAGAGCCTCGATGGCGATGAATTCCGGGCGATCGTGAGCGAATTCACCTCCATTCCCGAGAAGGAGCGCTTCTCCCCGCTGCTGGATTCCGCCGCCACCGCCGCCACCCCTGCGCCGAGCGGCGAGCCTGCCGTCAGCTCCGCCAGCTGAGCGGCACTCTGCTGGCGGGTCAGCACTCTCCCAGCTGAGTAGCTGCCGGTTCCTTTCTTTCACTGCTCATCATTCCTTGCCCGCGGTTCCAGCCGCGGGCTTTTTGCTGTGGGGCGGTTCAGGAGCGGCCAGCACGGCGGCGGCGGCATCGCTCCGAGCAGTAGATCACCTCCTCCCAGCAGCGGGCCCACTGCTTGCGCCATGAAAAAGGCCTGCCGCACACGGGGCAGACCTTCTGGGGGCGCTGGCTGGGGGGCAGGCCCCGAGCGGCGGGGACGCTGCCTCGGCGGCGGGCCATGGTGGGCAGCGGTTCAGACGGGGCGCATCGGCCGCTTGTCGATCACCTTGTCGATCAGGCCGTACTGCACGGCCTCCTCGGGGGACATGAAGAAGTCGCGGTCGGTGTCCTCCTCGATCCGGCTGAGGGGCTGGCCGGTGCGATCGGAGAGCTCCTGATTGAGCTTCTTCTTGAGGTAGAGGATCTCATCGGCCTGGATGCGGATGTCGCTGGCCTGGCCGCGGGCGCCCCCGAGGGGCTGGTGGATCATGATCCGCGAGTGGGTGAGGCTGCTGCGCTTGCCCCGGGTGCCGGCGCAGAGCAGGAAGGCACCCATCGAGGCGGCCAGGCCGACACAGACGGTCTGCACATCGGGTTTGATGTGCTGCATCGTGTCGAAGATTCCGAGACCGTCGTAGACGGAACCACCCGGCGAATTGATGTAGAGGAAGATGTCCTTGTCCGGATCTTCTGCCTCCAGGAAGAGCAGCTGCGCCACCACACGGTTGGCGGATTCGGCCGTGACGGGTTCGCCAAGGAAGATGATCCGCTCACGCAGCAGGCGCGAGTAGATATCGAAGGCGCGTTCACCCCTTCCCGACTCTTCAATCACGATCGGGATCATGGGCTGGACAACATCGCTGGCGCGATCCTACTGATCCCCGGGGGCTATGGTCGGGATCACCCTGCCCGAGGAGCGTGAGCGACCGTCTCACCGTCGCCGACAGCAAGCGCGCCTTCCATCGCGCTTTCCCCCATGTGATCGCGCCCCTCTACCGGCGCATGGTGGATGAGCTGCTTGTGGAGCTGCACCTGCTCAGCCAGCAGAAGGGCTTCCGCAGCGATCCTCTGTTCGCGGCCGGCCTGCTGCAGGTGTTCGAAGGGTTCGCCCGGGGCTACCGCCCCCCCGAGCAGCGCGAGAAGCTGCTGGAGGCCCTGTGCAGCTCCTCCGGCTTCGATGTGGCGGCGCTGCGGCAGCAGCGCGACCAGGCCATGGCCGCCATGGGCGAGCACAGCGTCGAAGACGTGAAGCGCTGGATCGAGCAGCAGGGCGAAGGCGCCCCCGAGCCCGTGGCCTCCGCCCTGGCCAATGTGAAGCGCCCCGACTTCCACTACTCCCGCCTGATGGCCGTGGGGCTGCTCAGCCTGCTCGAGAAGGCACGCGGAGCCGAGACCATGGATCCCGAGGCGCTGCGGCAGTGGGCCCATGAGGTGGGCGAGGCGATGGGCCTGCTGCGCGAGCGCCTGGACAAGGACCTCAGCCTCTACGCCAGCAATCTCGAGAAGATGGCCCAGGCGGTGGAGCTGATGGAGGAAACCGTGGCTGCCGACCGGCGCCGCCGCGAGCGCCAGGCCAGCCGCAGCGAGCAGGAGCGGCAGATCGCCGCCGAGGTCAAGGGTTCAGATCAAGGCGTCCCGTCAGCCGGCTGAGGGGCTCGGCGCTGCGGCCGCTGCGGCCGGAGCGGGCTTCGGCCTCCAGCCGGCCGGCCTTGCGGATCACCTCCGGCAGGCCTGGCGGCAGCAGACCGCGGGCCTCGAGCAGTTGGGGCCGCATCCGGAGCCGCAGGCCGGAGGTGCCGGCTGGGTCCGCCGGGAGGGCGCGGTCACCCACAAGCCCCCGGGGCGGCGGGCCGAGGAAGAACTGCAGCTGCGGCGCTGCACCCCCCAGGCTCAGCCAGCGCCATCCCCCCACGGGCACGCCGTCCTCCCGGGTCCAGGTGACGGTGGGCAGGGCCGCCACCTCCGGCGCCGGCGCGGCCTGGAGCCCCTGCTCCTCCAGGGCCCGCCGCAGGGCGGTGAGAATCGTGATCCAGGCAGGCCGGTCGTTGCCCACGGCCAGCTGCAGCTCGAGGGCAGCCTGGAAGGGGCCCTTCTCGAGCGGCAGCACCCGCAGACGGAAGGGCGCCTGCCGCAGCAGGGGCAGCTGGGCCGGCCCGAAGCCATAGCGGCTGGCCAGGGGCTCGCGGATCAGCTGCCGGCCGAGCAGGGCCTCGAGCACCAGATCGAGCGAGGTTCCCTCCAGCTCCAGCCACACCTGCGGCGGCAGGGGCGGCGGCACCGCCACCGCAGAGGCAGACCCGCCGGCAGAGGAGCCGATCGCCTCCACCAGCACCCCGGGGGAGCTGGCGGCCTCCCCGCGCCACCGCAGCACCGCACCGGCGAGCTGCAGATCCAGGCAACCTTCCTGGAAGCGCTGCAGGAGGGGTGCCAGCGGACCGGCGATCGAGGCCACGGCCGTGGGCCGCCAGAACACAGCCTGGCCCTTCTCCAACCGATCCAGGCAGCGGCGCTCCAGCCCCCGGGGCGGGCGGGGACGGGAGCGGGTCTGCTGCGCCAGCCAGTGGCGGGTGAGCGGATCGGGGGCCACCAGCAGCAGATCGTCCACCCGGAGCCGGTGGGGCGGCAGCTGGGCCGGGGGCAGGGCGGCCAGGGGAGCGGCCGGCAGGGCGAGCACCGCCTGCCCCTCGCCGTTGCGGCTCCAGAGCTGCCACCAGTTGCCGCTCTGGGCGCGCCAGAGCCGCTGGGCCAGGGGTGCCCCGAGGCGCTCACGCCAGAGCGGAGGCGGAGCCGCCGCCGGCGTGATGCTGAAGCTCTGGATCAGATCGGCCAGGGCCAGCACCCGCTCGAGACCCTGGGCGCGGGGCCGGGGCTGCCGCTGCAGCTGCCACACGGGCACGGCCAGCAGCAGCAGCAGGGTGAGGGCCGTGACCGGCAGGCGGGCGCGGGGGAGGCGGAGCCGGGCCATCAGGCGCAGGCGGCAGGTGCCGGCACGCTGCCATAGAGGGTGGTGCGCTGCCGGGCGGGCCGGCCCCGCTGCGCTGCGGCAGCCTGCAGATCGGCCGCGGTCTGGGAGGTGCCGCCCCTGGCTCCCGCCATGGTGGTGATGTGCTCCTCCATCAGGGTGCCGCCGAGATCGTCGCAGCCCCAGTCCAGCGCCTCGGCTGCGCCGGCCAGGGTGAGCTTCACCCAGCTGGGCTGGTGGTGCGGGATCCAGGGCCCCAGAACGATGCGGGCCAGGGCCGTGAGCCGCAGCATCGCCGGCAGATCCGGCTGATCCCTGCCCACCCGGCGGCGCAGGGGCTCGGGGGCGGCGGCCCCGATGAAGGGCAGCAGAACGAACTCGCTCAGGCCCGCCCAGCCCCGCTGACGGGCGTGGCGCTGCAGGGCCACCAGGGTGAGCAGGTGGGCGATGCGGTCGGCCGGGGTTTCCAGGTGGCCGGCCATCAGGGTGCTGGTGCTGGCCAGGCCGCGGCGGTGAACCTGCAGGATCACCGCCACCCATTCCCGTGCGGAGAGCTTCTCGGGGCAGAGGATGCGCCGCACCGGCTCGCTCAGCACCTCGGCAGCGGTGCCCGGGATCGAGCCCAGACCCGCGGCCTGCAGGGCCTCCAGCACGCGCTCCAGGGGCACACCATCCTGGGAGGCGAGGAAGAGCAGTTCCTCCGGCGAGAAGGCGTGCAGGTGAATCCCGGGGACGGCCTGGTGCAGATCCCGCAGCAGCCGCACGGCATAGGCCAGCTGGCTGCCCTCCAGGCGGGCCGCGGGATTGAGTCCCCCCTGCAGGCAGAGTTCGGTGGCGCCGGCACGGCGCGCCTCCCGGGCCCGCTCCAACAAGGTGACGTTGTCATGCCAGAAGGCACCCTCTTCGCCGGGGTCACGGCGGAAGGCACAGAAGCTGCAATGCTGCCGGCAGTGGTTGGTGAAGTTGAGATTGCGGTTCACCACGTAGGTGACCGTGTCCCCCACCAGACTGCGGCGGAGGCGGTCGGCGGCCCGGCGGAGAAGCTCGCGGGCAGCTGGATCTGCCGCGGCTCGCAGGTCCAGCTCCAGGGCCAGAGCAGCCAGCTGCTCAAAGCAGGCCGGGGCATCGGCCACTGGATCCTCCAGGGCGCGATGGCAGTGCTCGATCTCCTCCAGCAGAGAGGCGGTGCTGAGGGCTTCAGCGGAGCTGACACCTGCCGGGTCAGCCTGAGGTGTCCCCCCAGTCCGGACCGGCTGCAGCAGATCAGCCGCGGCATCCCAGGCCCAGGCCTCCAGCAGGGGATGGGGCGGGGTCACGGGAGAGGGCTCAGCGGGATCCCTTGCGGGCAGGGGTGCGGCTGCCGGCGCGCTCGTGGGCATAGCGGCGGCGACGATCCCGCCATTCCACCGCCGAGAGGTAGAGCACCCCTGCGCTCACGAACAACAGCAGCCCCACGGCGCTGATCGCCAGGAGGTTGATCCCACCGAGGGTTTCAGGCACGGAGAGGACCGCGAAGCGCGGAATTCATCAGAAGTTGAGGGTGCCGTCGCCGTTGCGACCCCACACGACCATGGCGATCGAGAAGCTGAAGATGGCGGCGAGGGAGGCCCAACCCAGGGTGATCAGCATCGTGGCGCGGCGGCGTTGGCGGCAGCTTACCCAGGCGGATGCCCCGCGGGGCGAAGGGAGCTTCAGAATCGGAAGGCCTGCGGCCCGCGACCGCGTCCCCGCCGTTCTCGCTCGCCCGATCCATGGCCACCCCGTTCCCCCCTCCGGTTTCCGCGACGGCATCGCCGGCCACCCGGCCGGCGGAGACCTCCCTGCTGGAGCGCGCGCCCTATCCCGATGCCCGGGTGGTGGTGCTCGACGACGACGTGAACACCTTCCAGCACGTGGTGGACTGCCTGGTGCGCCACATTCCCGGGATGATGCCGGATCGGGCCTGGGATCTGGCCCATCGGATCGACGGGGAGGGTTCGGCGGTGGTCTGGAGCGGACCGCTGGAGCAGGCCGAGCTCTACCACCAGCTGCTGGCGGCCGAGGGGCTCACCATGGCTCCGCTGGAGCGCGGCTGGGGCGATCCCCCCGATAGGGTCGCCCCATGGGCCGTGTCGTGATCACCCACAGCACCTACGTGGAGGGGCTGGTGCCCCTGCTGAAGGAGCTGGCCCGCCGGCCGGGCATCGACACCGTCACCCCGGCCGTGATCACCCGGGTGCGGGGGCGCAGCCCCGAACTGCGGCTGCGGGTCTCGACCCCGATCACCGGTGGCCACAAGCTGGTGGCCCGGCGTGGCAGCAGCGCCCAGGAGGTGTTCGTGGTGACCCGCTGCAGCCGCGAGGAGCTGCAGAGCCTGATCGATGGCCTCAGCGGCTGAGCGGATCGCCGCCATCCGCCAGCAGCAGCTCCCCGCTGGAGCCCCGCTCGAACACCAGGGGCTGCCGGAAGCAGGCATAGGCACCGCCCTGGCGGAACCACTGCTCATCCGCCAGCTGCAGCTCCGCCGGCTCGAGCTCCCACTGGCTGCACAGGTAGGCGGCGTAGGCCTCGGGAGTGGTCTGGGGGGCCTGCCAGTGCACCAGGGCGAAGGAGAGGGCCCGCACCCGCACCACCCCCTCAGGGCCCTCCTGGATGTCCTCCTCCAGCAGGAAGGTCCGGAAGGCACCGTCCGCCGTGGGCCCCTCCAGGCAGTACTTGCGCAGGTAGAGCTGCCGCGCCCGGGGGAACACAGGACCCGGGGCCACCCGCAGCAGACGCTCAAAGGCAAGGGGAAACGAGGCCATCGACCCAGAACCGCTGTTCGGCTCCAGAATGCCGCTGCCTCCACCCCTTCCGGATGGGGGTTGCCGTCCCTACCCCCCATGGCCTGCTCCCCGTCCGAACTGCTCAGCGCCCTGGAGTGGCGCTACGCCACCAAGGTCTTCGACGAGAACCGGCGCATCGATTCCCAGACGTGGGCCGCCCTGGAGCAAACCCTGGTGCTGAGCCCCTCGAGCTACGGCCTGCAGCCCTGGCGCTTCCTGGTGATCACCAACCCCCTTCTGCGGGCGGAGCTGCGGCCCCACTCCTGGAACCAGAGCCAGATCACCGACTGCTCCCACCTGGTGGTGTTCCTGCAGCGCCGCACGGTCGAGGCCGGTGATCTCGACCGGCTGATCCAGCAGACGGCCCGGCTGCGCGGCGTCAGCCCGGAAAGCCTGGCGCCCTACCGGGAGATGATGGCCCGCGACCTGGTGGAAGGTCCCCGAAGCCAGCAGCTCGACCGCTGGGCCAGCAACCAGGTGTACATCGCCCTGGGCACCTTCATGGCCAGTGCCGCCCTGCTGGGGGTGGACACCTGCCCGATCGAGGGATTCAGCCCCGCCGACTACGACCGTGTCCTCGACCTGGAGGAGAGCCCGTACCGCGCCTGTGTGGTCTGCGCCGCGGGCTATCGCCGCAGCGACGACAAATACGCCAGCCTCGCCAAGGTGCGCTACCCGGCCCAGGAGCTCATCCAGAGGCTCTGATCAGGCCAGCGGCGGGAGGTCGGAGGCGGACGACCCGGCGGCCAGCCGGCGCAGCCCCCAGTGCAGCGGCACGCTCAGCAGGATCAACCCCAGGGCCAGAAGGCTGTTGCGGGTGTCGCTCCAGAGGGCACCGAGCAGGAAGGCCAGGGAGGTGAGCCCCACCGTGAGCGCCGTGAGCGGATAGCCCCAGTCCCGGAAGGGGCGGGGCAGCTCCGGCTCGCGCCAGCGCAGCACCACGAGGGAGGCGATCCCGGTGGCATAGAGCAGCACGTAGAGGAAGGCGGCCATGCCGAGCAGCACGGCGAAATCCGCCACCAGCACCAGGGCGGCGGCGGCGGCGGCGGTGAGCGCCAGGGCGGCCACCGGGGTGCCGCCGGCGTTCACCCGCACCAGCAGGGGCAGGCCGAGGCCATCGCGGGAGAGGCCGTAGAGCACCCGCGGCGCCGCCATGATCACGGCGTTGATCAGCCCCAGGCAGGACACCAGCGCCAGCACCGTGATCAGCTGGCCGCCCGCGCCGCCGAACAGCACCCGGGCGGCGGCGGCCAGGGGCAGGGGAGATTCCGCCAGCTCCGGCAGGGAGAGCACCCGCAGGAGGGCGAGATTCACCAGAAGGTACAGGCCGCTCACGGCCAGCACACCCCCCACCAGGGAACGGGGCAGATCGGTGGCGGGGGCAGCGAACTCCTCGGCGAAGTAGATCGGGCTGTGCCAGCCGTCGTAGGTGGTGATCACGCCCTGCAGGGCGAACACGAACGCCCCCGCCAGGGCCAGGCCCTGGGGCGGCGGCAGGGGGGCCAGTTGCGGCCCCAGGGGAGCGGGCGGCGCCAGCAGGAAGCAGGCGGCGATCAGGGCCAGGAAGGCGAAGGCCTTGGCGAAGGTGAGCAGCTTCTGGCTGAGGCTTCCCGCCGCCAGGCCGAAGCACTGCAGCAAAGCGAAGCCCAGCAGCACCAGCAGGGCGATCGCCCGGCCGCTGAGGGGCAGGCCAGGCACCAGGGCCAGGGTGTACTCGGAGATGGTCACCGCCACCCAGGCCAGGCCGGCGCACTGCCCCAGCCAGTCGATCCAGCCCACGGCGAAGCCGGCACCATCGCCCGCCGCACGGCGGGCATACACAAACCAGCCCCCGGCTGAGGGGAGGGCCGCCGCCAGCTCGGCCACCGCCAGGCCGCCCAGCAGGGAATACACACCGCCCAGCAGCCAGGCGGCGAGCAGCAGGGGGCCACTGCCGAGCTGGGCAGCCACCAGGCCCGGTGTGCGCAGGATGCCGGCACCGATCGAGCTCCCCACCGCACCGGCGATGCCGAAGCCCGCCCCGAGGATGTGCAGCAGGGCACCCGGCTCGGACCCCGGAGTGCTCTCCGACGGACCAGGGGCAACCTCCGGGCCTGGGGAGCTCATTGGGGAACAGGGGAGAAAGGGTGGACCACCGTGCCGTCTTGCCCCAGCGTCAGATCGATACAACTGATCATCCCTCCTGTTCTATGAGTCCTTTCACGCAAGACAACCGACAGCCAGGATGGCCAAGAAATCACCAACAACACTCAGCACAAGCCCCGGCAATGATGAACGCTATGATGAAGAATGCAAAAAGTAAAGCTCTGGACACCACCCTCTGACGAGCATCTTGTCACCAGAGAAGCCGGCTTGGGCCCAGATTGGTGCTGATCAGGCCGAGAATTCACCTGATCAGTGCGATTGGATGGTCTCTTGGAATCATTCTTCGGGTGCATGATATCCAGAAGGCGTGCCATCCCCTCGTTATCCCGTCGCAATCCGTTGGCGACGTGCCAGATACAGGTTGGTCATCGCTGCCATCATCTTCACCTTGCAGCGATTCTTGGCCATCGCGCAGCCGTGTCTTCTTAGAGCCCATGGCTGTTTCATGACCCTGAAGGGATGCTCCACCTTGGCCATGATGTGCGCCTTTGCGGTCTCAACCCAATTCTTCAGTCGCCCTTCTGGCGTATCCGGCAGTGCTCGCCGCTTCCCCAGCCGCATCGCCACGCGGAACAGCGCAGACAAGCCTTCCATCTCCGGTCGCTTCTCCATTCCCTGGTATCCCGCATCGGCGTAGACCACCTCTTCCTCGCCATCCAGCAGCTCAGCCACTGGGGTGAGGTCGTGCACGTTGGCAGCAGTCGTCATCACCGAATGGATCAGGCCGGTGTCCTTGCCAACTCCGATGTGGACCTTCATCCCGAAAGACCACTGATTCCCCTTCTTGGTTAGGTGCATCTCCGGATCCCGCTTGCGGGCATTGTTCTTGGTGGAGCTGGGAGCGGCGATCAAGTTGGCGTCGACGATCGTGCCCATCTTCAAGGCCATGTCGCGGCCCTTCATGCGCGCAGTCACCGCATCAAAAATCTGCTCACCGAAGCCTTGCTTCTCCAGTAGATGGCGGAAGGTCAAGATGGTGGTCTCATCCGGGATCCGTTCGCTGATGAGATCGATCCCGGCGAAAAGCCGCATCGTGGGCACATCGATCAGAGGCTCCTCAATGGCCGGATCACTGAGGTTGTGCCTGCTGCATCAGGTGGATGTGTAGCATCGTCACCAGTGGATAGGAGGGCCGACCACCCTTATTGCTGGTCTGGGGTAGTGCGGATCGATCAGGTCAATGAGAGCCTGCCAGGGAACGACCGTATCCATGTCGCTAAGGAAGATCTCCTGGCGGGTGCGCTTCTTGGCTATGGACTGCTTGTAGTCGCTGAATCCGAGCTGCTTGCTACACATTACCCCAGTGCTGGCCTGCGATCACAAGGCCATTCCGCGTTGATCCGGGTGGTTTTCCAGAGTTTCCTTATTTGCTTTCTCGCTACGGCTGCTGATCAGGGATGATGCCATCCGGAGAGTCGAGAAGCAGCTGCCCGGCAATCAACCGGCTGCAGCCTCAAGATCAATCGGCGACGGGCGAGGACTCACCAGTCTGTAGACTCGAGGCTGGTTCACACTTTCTCAGGAGGCCCGATTTACGCCACTCCAAGGGACGCGACCGGCAGCCCTATTGCAGGTCTCGGGAATACGGAAGCTTCATGTCTATCCGAGGATGGTGAATAGTTGAATCTCTTGGCGCCAGGACGCCTTCTTTTCAGCGCTACGACGAGAAAGAGCACACCCAGGACGCCCCACCGGATCTGCGGGCCGCTTTCGGCGGTAGCCGGAGCCGTGCGGATTGACAAGGTGCAGGAAGGAGAACGGGTGTGTTCTGAACAACGCGTTCCGCCGGCTCCGCAGGCAAGGCTGAATCCCTGCATCTGCCCCCATGGACCTCTGGATCCTGCAGAAAAAGCCGGCGGGCCTCGTGGAGCCCTACGAATCGGCGAGATTGCGCGAGGAGGCCAGGGAGCTGGGGATCGGCCTCAAGACCCTGGTGCCGGAGCAGATCGACCTGGTGGTGAGCAAAGGCGGACCTCGATCGATCCGCCTTTGCGGCCAGGAGGTCACACTCCCCGATGGCCTGCTGCCGCGCACCGGCAGCGGGACGGACTATTTCAGCCTCGCGATTCTGCGGCAGCTGGAGCACCTCGGCGTGCCCGTGATCAATCCCAGCCAGGCGATCGAGGCCGTCAAGGACAAGCTCTACGCACACCAGATCCTCGCCCAGTGCAACCTGCCCATTCCCCGCACCATGCTGGTGCGATTTCCGGTAGATCCTGAGCTGGTGGCCCAGCAGATCGGCTTTCCCTGCGTGGTCAAGATGCTGGTGGGTTCCTATGGCGAGGGGATCTACCTCAGCCGGGATCCTGGCAGCTTTCGTGATCTCATGGAGCTGGTCTCCAGCCTCGATCGCAGCCAGCCGCTGATTCTGCAGGAGTATCTCGGCACACGGCCCGGTGAGGATCTGAGGGTGTGGGTGGTGGGCGGCCGCGTCCTCGGCGCCATGCGGCGCCGCAGCACCGACGGCAGCTTCAAGGCCAACATCAGCCGCGGGGGAGATGGAGAGCACTTTCCCTTGAATGGCGCCATCCGGGAGCTGGCGCTGGCCAGTGCAGCGGCGGTGAATCTCCAGATCGCCGGTGTGGATCTTCTCTTCGACGGCGATCACTACAGCGTCTGCGAGGTGAACAGCGCCCCAGGTTTCGCGGGGTTTGAGCAGGCCACCGGAATCAATGTGGCGCGCGAGATCCTCAGGCACTGCTGCGCCTACATCGAACAACGCTTCCGCCAGGAACGGTCGATGGTGGGTGCCGTTCAGCCTGGTTCCAGCCGGATCAGCTGACCATCCCCCCCACCATCGGTGAGCACGTAGAGCAGGCCGTCCGGGCCCTCGCGCACATCCCGCACGCGCTGGCCGATGGGGATCCTCTCCTCCCCCAGCACCCGGCCGACCGGATCGAGCCGCAGCCGGCGCACGTCCGCCGACACGAGCCCACCGGCGAAGAGCTGATCCTTCCACTGGGGCACGCGGCCGCTGGCGGCGGCCAGGCCCGAGGGGGCGATCGCCGGCGACCAGACGCGGCGGGGATCCTCCATCCCGGTGGCTGAGCGGCGATCCGTGATCTCCGGACCGCTGTACTCGCGGCTGTGGGTGACCAGCGGCCAGCCGTAGTTGGCTCCGGCCTCGATCCGGTTGAGTTCGTCCCCTCCTCTTGCGCCGTGTTCCGTCGCCCAGACCCGTTGCCGCAGCGGGTCGTAGGCCAGGCCCTGGATGTTGCGGTGCCCCAGGCTCCAGAGCTCCGGCAGAGCCTTTGCCTCCGAGCGGAAGGGATTGCCGGCCGCCGGGGTGCCATCGGCATGCAGGCGCAGGATCTTGCCCAGGGCACTGCCCCGGTTCTGGGCCTGCCGGCGGATGAGTTCGCCCTCGAGCTGCAGCGGTGGGTTGCCGCCGTCGCCGATCGCCAGCAGCAGGGTTGCATCGGGGAGCCAGAGCAGGCGCGAGCCGAAGTGCTGGCTGCCGCTCTTGCGCTGCGGCACCGCGTAGATCACCTCCAGGTTCTGGAGGGAGTGGCCGTCGAAGCGGGCCCGGGCCAGCCGGGTGTGGTTCGCCTCCAGGGTGCCGGCGGCGTAGGTGAGGTAAACGAAGCGGTTCTCCACGAAGCGGGGATGCAGGCTCACATCCAGCAGGCCGCCCTGGCCCGCGGCCAGCACCTCCGGCACGCCGGCGATGGGCCTGGGGTCCAGCACGCCATTGCGCACGATCCGGAGCCGGCCCGGCCGCTCGGTGATCAGCAGATCGCCGTCCGGCAGCCAGGCCATGCCCCAGGGGTGCTCCAGATCGCGCACCAGCACGGTCTGGCGAAATTCCCTGGCGATGGGTGTGGGGGCGGAACCCGGGCCGGAGGGTTCGGCGCGGGCGCAAGCGGCCGTGATCCACAGCCCCGAAAGCAGAGCCACGACGGCCTGTTTCATCCCCAGCTTCTCTTTCCGGTGTTGCCTGGATCAGGTTGGCAAGCCAGCGAGTCTTCGGTGCGCTCGGATGGAGACAGGCCCCCTGGCTTCAGAAGCTGAAGCTCGTCTTGATCAGCCCGCCCAGCTGATGGAAGCTCCTGCCTTCCGGGGTGTCGCCCCCGAGGGGACGGCTCAGATAGAACAGCGCCGGAGTCACGGCGATGTTGTCGCTCACCTGGAACCTGTACCACCACTCCCACACGTAGTTGCCATCGTTGGGGGTCTCGCCACCGTGCAGGCTGGTGGCGAACGGTGCCTGACCGACCGCCATGCCGAGGGCGTTGCCCTTGAGGAAGGCATCCTCCCACTGCAGGCCCACACTCCAGGATTGGCTGGTGCTCACCAGCCCCTGATCGTTGATCGTGTTGCTGTAGGTAGTGGTGTTCACGCCCCAGCCGGCGCTGATCGAGGGGATCCAACCGTTCTCGGCAGGTTGCCAGTAGGCGCTCAGGCCGAAGGCGGAGGTGTGACCCGGGAAGCTGAAGCTGTCCAGGGCGAAGTTGGTGCCGTACACGATCAGATCGTTGGCATTCTGGATATAGGAATAAAGCGCGGCGATCCCCCACTGCTCGGCCCCGTAGCCGATCTGCACGGTGCCGGTTCCGCCTGCCCCATCGGTGGCGATGCCCCCCTCACTGGGATTGCCCTCATGGCCATTGGCCGCCACGTAGTTGGCGCTGATCGAGAAGCCATTCTTCTGCCACCACACCCCGGCGCCGGCGCCGAGATTCTTGTTGTAGGCCGCCGGCGCGCCGCCGAGGGTGAGCACATCCAGCACGGTCTCGCTGGGGTACACGCTGGGCCAGAGGGCGAGCATGTCCTCCTGGCCCACGCGGCCGCCCAGGGTGAAGGTGAAGTCGCCCAGGGGGAACTGGTAGAAGAGGCGATCGATGCCCACCACATTGGGGCCTGAATCCTCCTGGAAGGCCGCCTCCAGCTGCGAGAGGCTGCTCGGACCGGCACCGCCGAAGCTGTTGCTGTCACCGTCGAAGTTGCCGGCCCGCAGGGTGGTGCGCAGCAGGTCCTTGCCGCTGAAGCTGGTGTCGAAGTTCAGCTGCACGTCGTAGTTGAACGTGGTGGCACCGAAGTTCCTGCGGCTTTCGTCCACCAGATCACGGGCGCTGCCGCCGAAGGAATTCGCTCCGAGCACGAAGGTGGCCAGGCCCGAGAGCTTGGTGGTGGTGGAGAACTGGTTGGCCTCCAGCTCGCCCACCTTGGCCTCGAGGCCGTCCACGCGGCCCTTGAGCAC
>JBMLOS010000145.1:0-5225 GCA_049242845.1 Prochlorococcaceae cyanobacterium | reverse complement strand
CGCCGTTCTTGCGGTCGGTCTGGATCCAGGCCAGGTGGGAGAACTGGCTGTCCACGGACACGCCCAGCACTTCGCAGTTGCGGCTGGAGAAGTCGGCGTAGCGGTCGGAGAAGGCGGTGATCTCCGTGGGGCAGACGAAGGTGAAGTCCAGCGGGTAGAAGAACAGCACCACGTACTTGCCGCGGTAGCTGGAGAGGGTGATCTCCTGGAATTCCTGATCCACCACGGCGGTGGCGGTGAAGTCGGGAGCTTGCAGACCGACGAGCCTGGACATGGCAGTAAGGACGACGAGGAGCGGAAACAGCGAGATCCGCACTGGTGCAGGGGCCGGCTCCCGGCTCCTGCCGGCCGACACGCCGCCCGCCGGGGACATCCCCTCGGACACAAAGGCGAAGTCGGATCGGTTTCCAGTTGGATCTCAACAATTTATCACGAGTCCGCCGCCGCCATAGGGTGGTCCCATCGTCTGCCGCCCCTGCATGGCCTGGGACCCCCTGATCCTGCGCAAGTTCAGCTCCACGAGCCACTTCCGGCTGCTGAACCAGCTGCGCAGCGAGCTGCAGGCCCATCCGCTCGAGCGTCAGGTGGAAACCGATCCCGCCGCCGGCGCCGGCCGGGGCCGGGCCGTGATCCGCACCGTGGAGGTGCGGCCCCGCTCCGGCCAGGGCCGCTTCCGCCGCCCCCAGATCAACACCAACTTCGAGGCCGTGGAGAGCGGCGGGGAGAGCTCCCGCTCCTTCCGCGACCGCCTCAACGCCATCGACATGCGCTGAGCGCAGCCGTCTGAAGGCCGCTGCCGGGCCTCACCCGCCTCGATTGACGCGCCTCGGCGGGGCCGCCAACCAGGGGGCACGGTGAGCTCCGTTGATGGCTGGTCACACGGCGGCGGGAGCCATCGCCCTGGTCACCCTGCTCGCGGCGATGGGCTGGGCCCGCGGCGGTGAAAATCCCCTGCCCCTCACCAGCGGCGTGCGCATCGGGGTGGCCCATGGAGCCCTGGTCGCCCGGGGCTGGCTGCCGCGGCCCGACCGCACCCCGGATTCCTTCGAGCGCCGTCTCTCGGGCACTGATCTGCCGAGTCTGTCGAGCTGCTCCCAGTCGGGGATGGGCTTCTGCCGCTACGACTACGGCCGTGCCGGCAAGCATCTGGTGGTGATCACCACCCCCTCCGATCCCCATCGCGAATCCGAGGGGGTGGTGCAGCAGTGGTGGATCGAGTGATTCCGGCCAGTGCCCCCGTGGCCGAGCCCGAGGCCGGGCTCGAGCGGATCGCCGCCCAACCCGGCGCCGCCTCCAGGATCGATGGCGGCTCCCGGCTGCAGAGGCCGGTGGGCGCCTGATCCCTTCCCCTCCGCAGCGCTGCCATGGATCCGACCCCCCACCGCTCCCAGCCGGATCGCTCCCAGCCGCCGGAGCCCAGAGCTGCCGATGCCCTGGAGTGGATGCGCCGGCGGCTGAGTGAGCATTCCGCCCTCGAGGAGCTGGGTCCTCTCTTCGGCCCCGAGGCCCAGGGCAGAACCGCTGGCAGTTCTTCTGGCAGAACCGCTCTCGCTGCTTCGCTAGAGGGAGGCCTTGCGCCGGCCCCAGGCCATGCCGGCGGCATAGCCGATCGCCGGCAGCAGCAGCCAGGGGTTGGGGAGCACCTGCAGCAGCAGCAGCAGACCCACGAGCCAGGGCACGAGCAGCAGGCTGCCGAAGGCCAGCTGATGGGTGCGCGAACGCCGCGCCAGGGCACCGGAGTTCCGCACGAGCTGGGGCACGCCCTTGCCCAGCCCGTAGCCCAGCAGCGCGGTGAGGACGGCGAGCAGGATCGGACCCATGGCGGGGAGAGCGGCTTCACTGAGCCGATCTAGCACTCGGCTCAGGCTCCGCTTCCGCGGGAAGGGTCCGGCTCCGCCAGAGTGAACGCCCGGATGGCATCCCCATGACCCCCTCGCGAGAGCAGATCCTGGCCGCTTCCGCCGGCTGGGTGGCCGTGGTGCTGAATGTGCTGCCCGGCCTCGGAGCCGGCTATCTCTACCAGCGCCGCTGGAAGGCCTACTGGATCACTTCGGCGCTGGCCACCGGCTGGTTCGCCGCAGGGGCGTTCCTCGGCCGCAGCGCCGATGCCTCCGCTGAGGCCCAGAACCAGCTGGTGGGGCTGATCGGTCTGGTGGTGCTGGCGGGAGTCACCGCTGCGGAGGCGGGCCTGGCGGTGCGTCGCGTGCGCCTGCAGGGCTGAGGATCACAGCGCCTGTGGGGCCTGCTGCACCAGGGAAACGGTGCAGCTCTCCGCTCCGATGGCGATCACGCAGTCCCGCCCTGCCTGCTTGGCCTCGTACATGGCCGCATCGGCCCGCACCACGATCGCGTCGAAATCCTCTCCCTCGCAGGCCAGGGTGACCCCGATGCTCAGGGAGGGGGTGACACTGCCATCGCCGGGCAAACGGATCGGGGTGTGAGATTCCCGGCGGATCTTCTCTGCCACCGCCACCGCCTCCTCGAGGGTCTGGATGCCGTCGAGCACCACCAGCAGTTCATCCCCGCCGATGCGGGCGATCTGATCGCCGCTGCGGGTGCACTTCTTCAGAGTGCGGGCCAGGCTCTTGAGCACCGCGTCCCCGGCGGCATGGCCGTAGGTGTCGTTGATCGTCTTGAACCTGTCGATGTCGCAGAAGAGGATCGCCAGCTGCTCGCCCCGGCGGCGGGTGCGCCCCGCCATCTGATCGAGCCGATCGAACACCTCCTGGCGGTTGAGCAGGCCGGTGAGGGCATCGGTGCGGGCCCGGCGATCGAGTTCCTGTTCGATCGCCACCTCCTGATCCACCGTGCGGAACGAGGCCACGATCCCTTCCCGCTCGCCGTCCTCGCGGTGGTACGGACCGGCATGCAGGGTCACCCATCTCCAGCTGGTGTGGTAATCGCTCAGCCGCAGGCGCTCCACGCGCACATTGCCGGCCAGCACCTTCTCGCGGCACTGCAGCAGCTGGTCCCTGTCCTCGGGGTGGCAGTAGTCGAGGAGGGAGCAACCCACCCACTGAACCGGCAGCCAGCCCAGCATCCGCTCGATTCCCGGCGAGATCCAGAGGATCTCGGCATCATCCGCCGCCTTCAGCACCACATCCAGGGAGTTCTCGGCCAGCAGGCGGTAGTGGGATTCCGAGTCGGCGAGTCTGCGGGCGGCGAGATGCCGATCGGTGACATCCCGCCAGGTGAGCTCCAGTCCATCGCCGAGTTTCACCGCCCGCAGATCGAAGTAATGGGCAGCAGGCGGATGCTCGCCATCGATCTCCTGCAGCTGGGGAAGATCCACCTCGAGGTCGTCGCACACGAGGGGGATGCCTCGCTCCAGAACTTCCGCGAAGGCGGCCATCTGCCCGGGGCTGGCCAGGGGGGGGAGGCAGTGGGACAGGCGGGTGCCGATCAGCCGTTCGCGGCTGCGGCGCAGAAAGGTGAAGGCCGCGGTGTTGCCGTCCGCGAGGAGCAGATCCACCAGGACCCCTTCCCCATCCCGCACGGCATCGAGCACCAGGTGGGGATCGAGCATGGAATTGATCGCGGACTGCAGGAACCGCCGCTGCTCCGCCAGCGCTTCCTCCCGCTGCACGGCCTCGGTCACGTCGTAGGTGACGCCGATCATGCGATCGGCCATGCCGTCCCGCTGGAAACGGGTGATCGCACTGGCCTGGAGATGGTGGATCGATCCATCCGGCCAGAGGATGCGGAAGCGGAACTGAAACGCCTTCCAGTTCATCAGGGCGGCCTGGAGATAGCGCTCCATCGCAGCCCGATCGTCCGGATGCACCAGCTCCACCCAGGCGGCGCAGGTGCCGCCGAAACGGCCTGGCTCACGTCCATAGAGCCGCGAGGTCACCGCATCCCAGGTGAGCTGATCGCGGGGTACATCCCAGTCCCACAGGCCGATGATGCCGGCGGAGAGGGCGGTGTTCAGATAGAGCGTGCGCTCCACCAGTTCGGTGCGGTCCACCACCTGCCCGATCAGAACCCGCGCCGGCCCATCCTCCGCCTCCACCCGGGTCACGCTGAGATCTCCCCACACCACCCTCCGATCCGGGCGCAGGAAGCGGAGCCTCAGGGGCTGGTTCTCCTGGTCGCCGCGCAGGATCGGCTGACAGCCCTCCGCCTCCTGAGCCTGGTCCTCGGGATGGAGCAGCTCCGGCCAGGTGAAGGTGCACAGGTCTGCCGGGGTGCGGTCCAGGAATCGGCAGAGGGCGCCATTCACCTCCAGCAGGCGACCCGTGTCGGCCGAGAACAGGCACATGCCCACCGGGGAGCGCTCCATCACCTGGCGGAAGCGGGCCTCCGAGCGGCGGAGTTCGGCGCGGGAGGTCATCGCCTGGGTGATGTCCGCGATCTGGATCACCAGGTGGAGCAGACCCCCCGCCGGATCCCGCACCGCGGCCACCGCCAGATCGCCCCACACCACCGAGCCATCCGGCCGCAGGAACCGCCGGCCGAGGCGGTAGCCCTCCCGCAGCCCCTCCTGCAGTTCGCCGCTGAGCTGCCGGTCGCTGCTGCGCTCCTCCGGATGGAGGGTCTGCTCCCAGGGGGTCGTGAGCAGGTCTTCGGCGGAGCGGCCCAGAAATGCTCTGAGGGCTGGATTCAGCTGATGGAAACGGCCATCCACACCCACCAGGCAGAAGCCGAGCGGGCTGGTGTCCACCGCCCGGTGCAGCCGCTCCTTCGCCACCCGTTCGCGCTCGGCCGTTTCCTCGCGGGTCAGTTCGCTGCGGGCCAGGCCGAGACAGGCAAGGGCCGAGAGGGCGCCGAGCAGGGAGAGCAGAACCTGCACATCCAGCTGGCGGAACAGGGTGTGCTCCCCCAGGCTGGCCGGCGGAAGGCGCAGCACGCTGATCAATTCGTTGCCGGGGCTCAGCACCTCCCCCGCCGGCAGCACATGGCCGAGCGAATGCTCCAGGGGATGGAAACGCTGCCAAAGAAACAGCCCCTGGTCCGTGAGCAGCGAGCCCTCCGGTGCCGCGCTGGTGCTGATCCGCCTCCAGACCTCGGGGTAGAGCTGCTGCAGCCTGGCGGGGGCCGTGCTGTTGCCGGGGGCGTCGAGCCCTTCGGGCAGGGGGTTCAGGATCAGCCCATCAGCGTCGAGCAGCAGCCCCTGGCGCAGGGAGGGATTGTGGTTGGTGATCCGTTCGAAATGGCCGAGGCTGTTCTGCAGGCGCACGGGAATCAGCAGCACGGCCCTGCGCACTCCCTCGGCGCTGAACACA
>JBMLOS010000144.1:0-3413 GCA_049242845.1 Prochlorococcaceae cyanobacterium | reverse complement strand
TCACCCGCTGCGACGACGAGATCGCCGAGGCCGAGGCGGTGGTGCACCGCATGCGGATGCTGGAGGCGGCCCACCCGGACCTGAGCTGGGGGGACATGGCGGTGCTGTACCGCACCAACGCCCAGAGCCGGGCGATGGAGGAATCGCTGGTGCGCTGGGGCATCCCCTACCTGGTGGTGGGCGGCCTGCGGTTCTACGACCGGCGCGAGATCAAGGATGTGCTCGCCTACCTGCGGCTGCTGGTGAACCCGGCCGACACGGTGAGCCTGCTGCGGGTGCTGAACGTGCCCCGCCGCGGCATCGGCAAGACCACGATCGAGCGCCTCACCGATGCGGCCAATCAGCTCGGCATTCCGCTCTGGGAGGTGGTGAGCGACGCGGAGGCGGTGCGCTCCCTGGGGGGGCGCTCGGCCCGGGGCCTGCTCCAGTTCCAGGAGCTGATCACCGATCTGCAGCGCCGCCTCCAGGACGCCCCTCCATCGGAGCTGGTGCAGCGGGTGATGGAGCAGAGCGGCTATCTGGCCGAGCTGATCGCGGCCGGCACCGATGAGGCGGAGGACCGCCGCCGCAACCTCAACGAGCTGGTGAACGCCGCCCTGCAGTTCCAGGAGGAGAACGAGGAGGGCGATCTGGAGGGCTTCCTCGCCTCGGCGGCCCTGGCCAGCGATGCCGATTCCAAGGACACCGAGCAGGACCGGGTGACCCTGATGACTCTCCACGCCAGCAAGGGGCTGGAATTCCCCGTGGTGTTCCTGGTGGGGATGGAGCAGGGGCTGTTCCCCAGCTACCGCTCCCTGGAGGATCCCGCCGCCCTGGAGGAGGAGCGGCGCCTCTGCTACGTGGGCATCACCCGCGCTAAGGAGCGGCTCTTCCTCTCCCACGCCAGCGAGCGGCGCCTCTGGGGCGGCATGCGCGAGCCGGCGGTGCCTTCGGTGTTCCTCTCCGAGTTGCCCGAAGAGCTGGTGCAGGGCGATCTGCCCCGCAGCGGCGGTGCCGCGATCCGGCGGGAGCAGCGCCTCGATCGCCTCACCCGGGTGGACCGGGAGGAGAGCCGGCGGGTGGCCGCCGGCGGGGCGGAGGGAGCGCCGGTGAACGCGGTGCGGCGTCGCGCCACCGCAGCCCGCCCCTGGGCGGTGGGCGACAGGCTCCGCCATGCCGCCTTCGGGGAGGGACACGTGACCCACCTGTTCGGCAGCGGCGAGAAGATCTCGATCGCCGTGAAGTTCGAGGGAATGGGGCCGAAGATCCTCGATCCCCGCCTGGCTCCGATCGAGCCGCTCGGCTGAGGGAGGGCCCCGCGGAGGATCCGGCCATGCAGCGCGTTTCTGCCGAGCGTTCCGATGCCCCGCCCTGGAGCGGCTGGCTCGCGGCCGCCCTGCTGCTCGCCCTGCTCTGCGTGGTGCGCGCCCTGGTTCTGGTGGATGCCACCAGCCTCTGGGGCGATGAGCTCAGCACCGCGCGCAAGTCGTTTCAGCCTTCGCTGGCCTACCTGTTCGACTACCTCCGCAGCGACACCCACCCGCCCCTCTACTACAGCCTGCTCTGGTTCTGGGGCCGCTGGCTGCCCCAGACGGCCGCCTCCCTGCGCCTGTTCTCCTGGCTCGCCTATCTGCTCGGGGGGCTGGTGATCGTGCGGCAGGTGGACCGCATGGCCCTGGGGCTGCCCCGCGGACGGCGGACGGTGGCCCTGGCGGTGGCGGTGCTGCTGGCCTTCTGCAGTCCGTTCCCAGTGCGCTTCTCGATCGAGGCGAAGGGCTACTCCCTGCTGGTGCTGGCGCTCGCCCTGGCTCTGCATGCCCGCTGCCGTTGGCTGGCCCCTGCGACGGCGGCCAGCGCAGGGCGCCGACGCGCCCTGATCGCCTATGGGCTGGCCCTCACCGCCGCAGGACTGATCCACTACTACGGCCTTTTCTACGGGGTGGCCCTGGGACTGGCCGATCTCGCCCTGTGGTGTCTTCCGGCCCTGGCCTCTCCGCGGAGCCGGCGCCTGGCGGCGGTGGTGGCCAGCGGCCTGGCGGCCCTGCCCAGCCTCGGCTGGATCTGGTTCAGCCGCCGCTATCTGCTGCAGGGTTCGGAGGCGGGCGACTGGATCGGCCGGCCGGATTTCAGCCTCTTCGAGGAGGCGCTGGCCCGCGGCCTCGGCCCCTGGCCCCTGCCCCGGATGCTCCTGGTGGGCCTGCTTCTGGTGCTCTACCTGGGCCTCTGCAGTCGCTCCCACCCAGGCGGCGCAACCCATTGGCCGCGGCCCTGGCTGTTCTGGCTGGATCGCTCCGTCCTGCTGGGGGGTCTGCTGATGGTGGCCCTGGTGGTGGCGGTGTCCTTCGTGAAGCCCCTGGCCTATGCCCGCTACTTCGTGGTGGTCCTGCCGGCGGCCGTTTCCTTCCTCGCGCTGGCCTGCGCGTCCCTCCCCGCCCCCGGGGGTGGCGGGGCCCGCCTTCTGAGCGCCGGGGTGGCGATCGCCCTGGGGTTGAGCTTCTGGTTCCAGGCCTTCGAGCCCCTGGATCCTGCGCCCCCCTTCCATGGCTCTCGGGAGAGCAACGACTTCCGCCAGCTGGTGCTGGCCAGCCAGGACAGCGCCGTGCGGCTGAGTCCCCGCGCCCACCACTTCCGCACCGCCGAGCGGCTGCTGCGCCGCTCCGGCGCCCTGCCGCCCCAGGATTCCGGCCGCTGGGGGGATCTCCGGGAGCTGCGGCGGCAGGTGCGCCGCGGGGCACCGCCCGCTTCCCTGGTGCTGACCGAGACCGGTGGCCCCGATTCAGTGCAGCGCCGCATCGATCCCCTGCTGCAGAAGGTGGAGGCGATGGGGTACACCTGCCGCCGCGAGCTGCTGGAGCAGCCCCACCTGCGCCTGTACCGCTGTTCCTTCAGAGGCTCGAGGGCTGCAGCTCCTCCCCCACGGCCGCGCGGATCGCCAGCAGCTGCCTGAGCAGCGGCTCGAGGCGGTGCAGCGGCACCATGTTGGGGCCGTCGCTGAGGGCGTTGTCGGGGTCGGGGTGGACCTCCATGAACAGGCCGTCCACCCCCACGGCCATCGCGGCCCGGGCCAGGGGCGCCACGAACTCGCGCTGGCCGCCGGTGCTGCTGCCCCTGCCGCCCGGCTGCTGCACCGAGTGGGTGGCATCGAAGATCACCGGGCAGCCCAGCTCCTGCAGCTGGGGCAGGCCGCGGTAGTCCACCACGAGGGTGTTGTAGCCGAAGCTGGTGCCCCGCTCGGTGAGCCAGAGGTTCTCCACGCCGGCCTCCCGCAGTTTCTTCACCACCTGGGCCATGTCCCAGGGGGCCAGGAACTGGCCCTTCTTCACGTTGATCGACTTGTCGGTGCCGCGGGTGGCGGCCGCCGCCGCCAGCAGCAGGTCGGTCTGGCGGCAGAGGAAGGCGGGGATCTGCAGCACGTCCACCACCTCGGCCACCGG
>JBMLOS010000143.1:0-7548 GCA_049242845.1 Prochlorococcaceae cyanobacterium | reverse complement strand
GGGCCGCCGCGGCGGGGGCAGGGAGCGGCGGGGTGTGGCCGCCATCAGCAGGCCCCCACTGGGCTGGTGGGGTAGAGCGGCAGCACCGGCTGCCAGGGGGCCGCCAGGGAAGCCAGGGCCGCCTGGCGCGAGCGCTCCAGCAGTCGCTCCACATCGGCGGGGAGCGAGGCCTCGGCGGGCAGCCGCACCGCGCCGGGCTCGAGCTCCTGCAGGAGTTCCTCGCCGGGGTGCAGCCGCGGCGGCCGCTGCTCCTCCACGCCACCGGGCCGCTCCGGGGCCGCGGCATAGAGGCCGGCCACCACACCGCGGCGGGGCAGCACCTGCACCAGCCAGAAGGGATCGTGCGGCGGAGCCTTCCCCTCCGCCAGCAACCGCTCGGCGATCAGGCTGAAGCTGCAAGCCCCATCCAGGGGGAGACCCAGCTGCTGGGCCAGGGTGCGGGCGAACACCACCGACAGGCGCGTGCCGGTGAAGCCGCCCGGGCCCGTGGCCACCGCCAGGCGACGGATCCGGGGCCAGTGGCCGGCGGGCAGCACGGTCTCCACGCAGGGGAGCAGCTGGTTGGAGAGGGAGCGTCCGAGGGGAAAGGCTCGGGCCATCACCTCGCCGGCCCCCTCGAGGGGGCGAGCCGCCACGGCAAAGGTTTCGCTGGAGCTGTGGAGCGCCAGCAACCAGCCAGCCGCGGGCTCCGCCTCCAGGGCAACGGGCTCCGCCTCCGGGGCAACGGGGGCCGCAGAACCCACAGCTGAGGGAGAAGAAGGCGCGCTCATGAGGGCAGCTTCTCGCCCGGGCGGAGCCGATGCCAACGCCCCGGCTCCGCCTGAAAACTGTCACAGCCGCGCACATCCCACTCCACCCCCACGGCACCGCCATCCAGATCGAGCACCTGCACGTGAATGCGGGGCTCGCGGGGACGGAAATCGGGTGTCGGAGTGAGGTGGGGGACGCCGTGCTGGCGCTCCACTGCGTGGTAGGCCTGGCAGCGATCCACCCAGTGGCAATCCACGCAGATGCACATGCCGCAAGGGAGCCGGCCGGACACCATTCTGCCGGGCCGGAGCGGAGCCGATCTCCCGGATGAGGGTCCACCGGATGACGATCCCCAGGATGCCGCGGGCCTGCGGCGGCGACTGCGCCTGGAGCGGTGGCCCCTGCCGGTGCACGAGCTGCCGGCCGATGCGGCGCTGGTGGGGGGCGCGGTGCGCGATGGACTGCTGGGGCGCCTGCCGGAGCGGCCCGATCTCGACCTGGTGGTGGCGGAGGACGCCATCGCCCTGACCCGCCGCCTGGCCCGCCGCAACGGCGGCAGCTGCGTGGTGCTGGATCCGGAGCGCAGCATCGCCCGGCTGGTGCTGCGCGGCTGGACCCTGGACCTGGCCCGCCGCTGCGGCCCCGACCTGACCAGCGACCTGGAGCGCCGCGATTTCACGATCAACGCCATCGCCCTGCCCCTGGAGCCGGGCGCTCCCCTGGTGGATCCCACCGGCGGCCTGGCAGACCTGCAAAGCCGGCAGTTGGTGGCCGTTAGCGAAGCCAACCTGCTGGCCGATCCCCTGCGTCTGCTGCGGGGCCTGCGGCTCGCGGCCGAGCTCGACTTCCGCCTCAGCGGCGGCACCCGCACCTGGCTGGAACGGCATGGCGAGCGGCTCGGCTCGGTGGCGGGGGAGCGGGTGCTGCAGGAGCTGGAGAAGCTGGCGGCGGCCCCGGGCGGGGAGGAGGGGCTGGCGGATGTGTGCCGGCTGCAGCTGCTGCGCCCCTGGGGAGCCAGCGGCGAGGCATACACCGGCGCTGCGCTGACGCAGCTCGATCGCACCGCCGCCGCCGAGCGGGGGCTCAGCACCGAGGAGGCGGCCTGGGCCCTGCCCCTTGCCCGGCTCTCCCTGCTGCTGGCAAGCGAGGTGGTGGGCCGGCTGCACGGCAGCCGGAGGCTGCAGCAGCAATGCGAGCGGCTGCGCCGCTGGCGCGAGGCTCTGGGCAGCACCCCAGACCTGGACGCCCTCGCCGAGGAAGCCCGCCTGCGGCTGCAGCAGGAGCTCGAAGCCGTGCTGCCGGCGCTGCTGCTGCAGCTCCCCGCCGCCGCGGCCGCCAACCACCTGCGGCGCTGGAGGGATCCGGGCGATCCCCTTTTCCATCCCCGCCCGCCGATCGATGGGGGCCGGCTGCAGGAGGCCCTGGGGATCCGGGGCGGTCCGCGGCTGGGGCAACTGCTGGCGTTCCTGACCCGCGAGCGGGCCTACGGACGCCTGCCGGGGCCTCAGGAGGATGGGGGAGCGGTGCTGGAACGGGCCCGGCGCTGGTGGGAGGAGCAACCGGAGTGCGGAGGGAGCAGACCGGCGACGTGATTAACTTTGGAGTGCAAAGGCGTGTCGAAGAGGTTTTTCCTCGCCTGCTGAAGCTTTTCCTCCTATCCCCTTCCCTTCCATGAGCGTTCGTCTCTACATCGGCAATCTGCCGCAGTCTTTTGATGCCCAGGAGCTCGAGGCTCTCCTGGCCGGCGTGGGCAAGGGGATCCGCTTCAAGTCCGTCACCGACCGCGACACCGGCGTCTGCCGTGGCTTCGGCTTCGCCAACGTGGAGGATCCGAAGCTGGCCGATGCCCTGATCGAGCAGCTGAACGGCCGGGAATTCGGCGGCAGCACCCTGCGGATCGAGATCTCCGAGCGCCGCGATGCCCGTCCCGCCGCCGCAACCGGTGGTCGCCCCGGCAGCGCCCCCACTGCCGCCCGCAAGGCGATCAACAAGGTGGTGCATGCCGACACCGTCGACAGCCAGGCCCCCGATCCCCGCTGGGCCGGTGAACTGGCCAAGCTGAAGGATCTGCTCGCCAAGCAGACCGCCGCCGTCTGAGGCAGAGCTGCCGCCCGCAGGAGCAAGCGGCAGAAGAGGAGGAAAGCAACGCACAGCGCGATGGAGCCGCCTGGCCAGGGTGTTTCTCTCGCGCTTTTCCTTCACACTTTTTCTTCCGGCACTGCGCGAACTTCCCCCCGGTCGTCGTCCTTGGGCGCAGAGGGTGTCAGCGGGCCGGAGATCCGACCAGAGTGCAGATCTCCCGCGATCCGGCTGCCGAACGACTCGGACAGAATCTGGCGGAGCGAAGACAGAAGGATTCGCCCATGGCAAGTGCAGCAGGCGGCAAGAGCGAAAGGCCCTTCCCCGAGGACTGGCAGCACCACTGGACCTGGCAGGGGCGCAGCGTGGCCTACGTGTCATGCCCCTGCCGGGAGTCCCCTTCGGAGAGCACCACCCCCAGGCCAGCGGTGGTACTGGTGCACGGTTTCGGAGCCTGCAAGGAGCACTGGCGCCACAACCTGGCGGTTCTCGCCGCGCACCACGATGTCTACGCACTCGACCTGCTCGGCTTCGGTGACAGCGACAAGCCCTCCTCCCGCCTGGCGGGGGAGCCCGCCAGCGCGGGCGAATGCACCTACGGCGTCGAACTCTGGGCCCAGCAGGTACTGGCCTTCCTCGAGGAGGTGGTGCGCGCACCGGTAACCCTGGTGGGCAACTCGATCGGCGGCGTGGTGGTGCTGCGCAGCGCTGCCCTGCTGGAAGCCCAGGGCCGTCCGGTGTGCCAGGTGCTGCTGATCAACTGCGCCCAGCGGGCCCTGGACGACAAGCGTCTGACGGAGCAGCCGCTGCTGCAGCGCTATGGACGGCCCCTGCTCAAGAGCCTGGTGCGGCAACGCTGGCTCACCCGCTGGCTGTTCCCGCGGCTCAGCAGCGCACGGGTGATCCGCCGGGTGCTGGGAGTGGCCTATCCAAGCGGCGGCAACCTCGACGACCAGCTGGTGCAGCTGCTCCTGCGCCCCACCCGCGAACCCGGCGCCGATGAGGCCTTCCGGGGCTTCATCAACCTCTTCGAGGATAATATGGCCCCCGATCTGCTGGCTGGCCTCAGCACACCTGTGCGGATTGTGTGTGGAGAGGCCGACCCCTGGGAGCCCGTGGAGGAAGCCCGCCGCTGGCAGAGCTTCGCCTGCGTGAGGGATCTGCAGGTGCTGCCCGGGCTGGGTCACTGCCCCCATGACGAGTCACCCGAGGAGGTGAACCCACTGCTGCTGCAGGCTCTGGCCTTGGCCCAGGAGGAGGGCACCTGAACCACCCTCCCCTGCTGCTCCTCTGGGGTGCGCAGCGGCTGCTTCGCTCTGCCGGCTCCGGGGCTGCCGTTCCTGGCGACCCTGATCGGCCAGCGGGCAGGGTCCCGCCGCGCAGGGAGAGCCTCAGCGGGCCTGCGCGATCACGAAGGAGAGGGGCAGATCGAGCAGCTTGCCCACCCGCGGCACGTAGGCACGGCGGTTGAACACGTCGTAGCCGTGGCGCTCGATCACCGCAAGGATGCCGCGGTAGAGCCGCAGCGAGGCCCACACGGGCCAGCGGGCATCGGGGGCGAGCCAGCGCACACCCGCCTCGGAGCGGGCGAACCAGTCGCGGGCGCGCTGGAGCTGGAAGCGCATCAGCTCCCGCCAGCGGTCGTTGATCACCCCTGCCATCAGGTCGGATTCCGAGTAACCGAAGCGGGCCAGATCCTCCTGGGGCAGGTAGATGCGGCCGCGGGCGCGATCCTCGCCCACATCCCGCAGGATGTTGGTGAGCTGGTTGGCGATGCCCAGCGCCACGGCGGCCTCGGAGGTGTCGGGCCGCTCGCTCCAGGGGGCGGAGGTGTAGGCCGGATCGAGGCCCATCACCTCCTGGGTCATCAGGCCCACGGTGCCGGCCACGCGGTAGCAGTAGAGGTGCAGCTGCTCGAAGCTGGCGTAGCGGGTGGTGGTGAGGTCCATCCGCATGCCCTCGATCATGTCGAGGTAGGGCTGCAGAGGCTGGGGATAGCGCTCGATCGTGTCGAGCATCACCCGGTCGAGGCCATCACGCACCTGCCCGGTGAACAGCTCACGGGTGCGCTGCTCCCAGCGGTCGAGGCGCTCGGCCAGTTCCTCCACGGGGCGCTGCATCGCCTCGGGGCTGTCCATCAGCTCGTCGGTGCGCCGGCACCACACGTAGATGGCCCAGATGGCCCGGCGCTTGGCCGGCGGCATCAGCAGGGTGCCGAGATAGAAGGTCTTGGCCCACTCCTCGGTCTCGCGGCGGCAGGCCTCGTAGGCCTCCTCAAGAGAGGGGAGGGAACAGGCCGTGGCCTGGCTTTCCAGGCTGAGGGCCACCACGCTCAGGCCGCCACCGGGGTGCGGGCCGGAGCGGCGCCATCCCGGAGCAGGGGGGAGCCGGAGACCGCCTCGGCGCAGAGCTTGCCGCTGAGCACCGCTCCCTCCATCGAAGCGAGGTAGCGCTGCATGGTGTAGTCGCCCGCCAGGAAGAAGTTGGCGATCGGGGAGGTCTGATCCGGGCGGAGCTTCTGGCAGCCGGGCACGGTCTTGTAGACCGACAGCGGCGTCTTCACCACGATCGACTTGCGCAGGCGGGCCTGGTCGTCGCCGGTGAAGTGCATCGGGAAGAGGCGCTTGAGCTCCTCCATCGTGGCGGCCACGATGTCCTCGTCGGAGCGGCCGATCCAGTCCTTGGCGGGGGCGAACACCAGCTCGAGCATGGAGCGATCCGGGTCGGCGTACTCGCGGCAGGTGTTGCTCATGTCCGCATACACGCTCAGCAGCGGGCTGCGGCTGAAGAGCAGGTGGTCGATGTCGGTGAGCTTGCGGTCGAACCAGAGGTGGATGTTGATCACCGGCACACCGTTCAGCCCCTCCAGCTTCTGGAAGTACGGCATCGCCTTCCAGGATTCAGGGAGCAGCAGCTTCAGCGGGTCCACCGGCAGGGCGCTCACGTAGGCGTCGGCGGTCACGTTGCGGCCCTCGCGGCCCTTGATGCCGCCGATGCGGAAAGCGCTGACGCTGCCGTCGGCGTTGAGTTCGATCTCCCGCAGGGGGGAATCGAGGTGCACCTCACCACCGCGGGCGGTGACGTAGTCGACGATCGGCTGGCAGAGGCGCTGGGGGGGATTGCCATCCAGGAAGGCCATCTTCGAGCCGTCGCCCTCCTGCAGGAAGCGGTTGAGGGCCGTGAGCACCACCGTGCTGGAGATCTCATCGGGATCGATGAAGTTCAGCGCCTTGGCCATGGCGATGAACACCTCGTCGTTCACCCGCTCGGGGATGTTGTGGAGCTTGAGCCACTCGGTCCAGGAGTACTTGTCGCACTCCTCCACGTACTCCTGCCCCCGCAGCATCGCCGGCACCAGACCCAGGCCGAAGGCGATCTTCTCGGGCCAGGTGAGCATGTCGTTGTTGCCCAGGATCGCCGCCACCCCGTTGAAGGGGGCCGGGAGATCGGGAAAGTCGAAGCGGCTGTAGGTGCCGGGGGTCTCCTTCTGGTTGAAGATCATCGAGTGGGATTTCCACTGCAGACGGTCCTCGATGTCGAGTTCCCGGAACAGCTGCCGCATGTTGCGGTAGGCCCCGAAGAAGATGTGCAGGCCGGTCTCGTACCAGTCGCCCTCGTCGTCCTGCCAGGCCGCCACCTTGCCGCCCAGCACGTCCCGGGCCTCGAGCACCACCGGGGTGTGGCCGGCGTCGCAGAGGTACTTGGCGCAGGCCAGGCCTGCCAGGCCTGCCCCGGCGATGGCGACGCGCATGGACCCAATCGAAAGTAAGGGCAACCTTAAAGGGAGCCCCCTGGGGCCGTGAGCAGGGAACCGCCCGCCGTGCCCGGTTCCCGGTAGCGTTTCTCGATCCCCGCCCGCGCCACCGGGCGCCAGCACGTCCAGCCGATGGCCGAAACCCTGCTGAAGTCGACCACCCGCCACATCCGCCTGTTCACGGCCCGGGTGGAGGACGCGGATCTGGTCTTCGATCCCGCCCACCTGACCCTGGACGTGGACCCGGACAACGAATTCCTCTGGGACGACGCCTCCCTGCAGAAGGTGCAGGAGGAATTCCGCTCCCTGGTGGACCGCCACGCCGGCGACGACCTCACCGACTACACCCTGCGGCGGATCGGCTCCGATCTCGAGGGCCTGATCCAGCAGATGCTCCAGGCCGGCGCCATCCGCTACAACCCCTCGGCACGGGTGCTCAACTACTCGATGGGGCTGCCCCGCAGTCCTGAATCCCTGTGAGCCCTTCCCGCAGCCGCGGCGACGGGGTCTACGGAGGACGCTCCTACCCGGAGGGCAGCAGCAGCCGCCGTACGGGATACCGCGAGCCGGGGTACCGCGAGAGCGGCTACCGGGAAAGCGGCGGCCGCTCCGCCGGCTACGCCGACGACGACTACGGCTCCAGGGCCTACGAGCGCGATCCGGAGCGCCGCTCCGGTGGCGGCGGCGGCGGTGGGTTCCCCGGAGGCCGGGGATCCGGAGGAGGACCTTCCGGGAAGGGGCCCTCCATCGCCCTGAACATGGGCAGCATCGCCATCCTGGCCGGGGTGCTGGTGGTGGGCATCGGCATCGGCAGCGCCGTCACCAGCACCACCCAGGGCAATCAGGGCAACATCGCCAGCAGCCAGCAGCTCGACATGGCGGTGCCCGATCCGGAGTTCTGCCGCCAGTGGGGCGCCAGCGCCTTCGTGATGGACATCGAGCTGTACACCACGATGAACCCCAGC
>JBMLOS010000142.1:0-6039 GCA_049242845.1 Prochlorococcaceae cyanobacterium | reverse complement strand
GAAGCGGCGTCGGTAGGCCGCCACGGCCGCGTCGCTGCTGAAGGCTTCGGCCCCGGGCTGGAGGCGGTCGGAGTGGGGCAGCAGCAGCGCCTGCTCCACCCCGAAGCGGGCGAAATGGCCGGGCCCCAGCGGCGCCACCGGGGTGCTGGGCTCCAGGGGCAGCCAGCGCCCCTGGCCCTCGCCGCCCCTGGAGCTGGGCGGATCGAAGCGGGCCACCTCGAGCCGGCCGGCGCTGAACAGCTCCGAGTTGGCCGGGTCGGACGGATCGCGGATCAGCGCGTCGCTGACGAAGCGGTAGAGGTGGCCGCCGTGGCGGTCGCAGCCGGAATAGACGATCAGGGGCTGGCCGGCGACGGCCTTCACGGCCACCGCCTCGTGTCGGAAGCGGCCCAGCCAGCTGTGCTTCACGGCGGGGCGTTCGGGCCGGCGCGGGTCGAGCTCCACCATCCAGCCGTACTTGTTGCCGGCCAGGCCGAAGGGGTTGCCGAGCCCCTCCAGGCGGGTGGGCTCGAAGCGGAAGGACAAAGCCGCCGGATCCGGAGAGGAGCCGTCCGCATGCACCGCCTCCACCACGTGGGTCTGGATGTTCTCCTCGGCCGAGAGCACGGTGCCCCAGGGGGTCTGGCCGCCGGCACAGTTGGCGAAGGTGCCGATCACCGCGTCGCCGAGGCCGTCGTCGTAGCCGAGCCGGGCGGAACGGCGGAACACCCGGGCGGCCGGCCCGCTCACCCGCAGCCGCCGTGCCGGATCCCGCCAGCCTGTCAGGCCGCTGATGCGGCGCTCGAGCTGGCCGGGCCGGGCACGCCAGGAGCCTCCGGGGGCTCGCTCCAGCTCCACCACACCGATGCCGAGATCCTCGAGGGCGGCGGTGGCCACCGCCAGCACGTCGCTGCGGAGGGGATCGTCGGCGGCCAGCCGGGAGGCATCGACGCGGCCCCCCCGCGCCGCCAGCGCCGTCGCCAGGGCCTCGAAGGGCAGATCCACGCCGCTCACCTCCCGGTAGCCGGCGATCCAGGGCACCGGGCTGATGTACTCGAAGTTCACCGTGAGCAGGGCCCGCTCCGCCCCGAGCGGCAGGAAGGCGAGGTAGTCGTTGTTGAATCCGAAGCGCCCCTCACCGAGCGGGTCCCCCCAGGCCAGCAGCAGGTCGCTGCGGTAACCGGTGGGCACCTGCACCCGGTCCACCAGGGTGAGGCGGCCGTAGAGCTGGCGCTGGGCCTCGGCGCTGAGGCCATCGCCCGGCAGGGGCATCGGTCCGCGCAGGGGCGTGAACGGCCGGGCGGACCCAGAGGACGGGCCGGAGGGGCCGGCGCTGCGTTGCTGTCCCTGCGCCAGGGCCGGGCCCACCAGGCCGGCGACGCCGCAGCCGAGCATCTGCAGCAGCAGGGAACGGCGATCCATCCTTGGCGAGCGCGGAGCCCCATGCTGAGACGGGCGGCGGGATCCGGCGGCATTCCCGATCACCTGCACCGGAGTGGGCCGGATCCGGCGACGCGCCCAGCATGGGAGAACCGCCTGCCCCAGGGCTGCGCCGCCGATGGCTTCCTTCCTGAAGATCCGCCCGCTGGAGAAAGGGGACATCCCCACCGTGACGGCCTGGGCGCGGGCGGAGGGCTTTGCGCCCGGCGCCGGCGATGTGGCCATCTACCGCCATACCGATCGGCAGGGGCTGTGGGTGGGATGGCTGGGCCAGGAGCGGATCGGCTGCATCGCCGGGGTGCGCTACAACGCGGCCTACGGCTTCCTTGGCCTGTTCCTGGTGGTGCCGCAGCACCGGGGCCGGGGCCACGGGGTGGCCCTCTGGAAGCACGCCCTCGAGCACCTCGCCGACCTGCCCTGCATCGGGCTGGAGGCGGCCCCCGACCGCCTGACGGACTACGCCGGCTGGGGATTCGTGGAGGCCTCCACCACCACCCGCTGGCAGTGGATCGGCGCCGCGGGTGACCCGGAGGATCCTCTCGAGGCTGCTGGCTCCGAGGATCTGGTGTGCCTCAGCGGCGCCGAGATCCCGGAGCGGGCCGTGCAGGCCTACGACGCCCAGCGGGAGCCGAGCCCCCGGCCCTACTTCCTGGCGGACTGGCTGCACCACAGGGCCGGCACCGTGCTGGCCCTGCTGGACGGCGCCGGGAACTGCCACGGCTTCGGGCGGATCCGTCCCTGCCTGCTGCGGCAGGGGGAGGGCTGGCGGATCGGCCCCCTGCTGGCCGACAGCCCGGCCCTGGCGGAGCGGCTGCTGCGGGGGCTGCTCCGCCGCCACGACGGGGTGGTGCTGCTCGATGCGCCGGGGGCGAATCCCGCGGCCGCACCGCTGCTGCAAGGGCTGGGGTTCCGGCCGCTCTCGCAGACGGTGCGCATGTACCGCGGCAGCCAGCCGCCCGTTTCGCTGGCGGATGTGTATGGCCTCGCCTGCCTGGAGCTGGGCTGAGGCTCGGTCCCCGTCTCAACGGGGCCTGCCCTCACCAGAGGCCGGGCAGCAGACGCCAGCTGCGGGCGCTGTAGGCAGCGAAGTCGGGGTAGCGCTCCGCCAGGGATTGCTCCTTGGCCGCGATCCGCTGCAGATACACCAGCAGCACCGAGAGGGGCAGGAGCCAGGCCCAGGGCGAGCCGGCCAGCACCGCGAAGCTGCTGTAGCGCAGCAGGTCGCCCAGGTAGTTCACGTGGCGGATCCGCCGCCAGGCGGCATCGCACACCAGCCCCACCCCGAGCTGGCGGGCGGTGGTCTTCTGGACATCGGCGGTGGTGTTGATCAGGGAGCCGAAGCTGAACAGCACCACGGCCAGGGCGGCCGTGAACGGGGCCAGGGGGGCCGGGTTCGCCATCGCCAGCCAGCCCGGCAGGGAGAAGAAGAGCCCCACGTAGAGCACGGTGGCCACCACGAGGCCCGGACCGACTGGCTCCCGGAAGATCTGCTCCCGGCGCGCCGGCAGGAGCAGCTGCTCCACCAGCCACCAGACGCAGTAGCTCACGTGCAGGGCCAGATAGAGCACCACCCGCTCCCCCTGCAGGCCCAGCACTACGGCCGGAATCACCAGGGCGAAGATCGTGGTCACCTTGGCGATGTTGATCGCCTGCAGCTGGGTCATCGGCGCACCGGGCACGGCGCCCATGCTGGCGTTCCGCCCGGGGCGGCGCGGCAGCTGACCATTCAGCCGCCGGCTCAGTAGGAGTTCTCCTCCTCGGCCATCTCGTCGATGCAGTGGTGCGCGGCGGCGAGGGCCTCCTCGGGGCCGGCCCAGGGGCACTGGCCCAGCTGGGTGTGCAGCACCACGTCGGCGGCGTGGCCGGCCTTGCTCAGCAGCACCACGGTCCAGCCCTCCGCCAGCCGCTCCAACGCCAGGCTGCGGCCGCGATAGTGGGTGGTGGCGCCCGCCGAGAGGGAAGGCTGGGACATCGGCAACTCCAACGTTCCCCCTCAGACCTAGCCACAGCCCCTCAGGCCGGCAGCACCTGGCGCCGCCGCCGGAGCGGATCAGCTGCAGGGGGGTGTCGAACAGCCGGCTGAGCGGTTCGGCCTGCAGCAGTTCCTCGGCCGGGCCGTCCCCCACCACCCGGCCACGGCGCAGCAGCACGGCGCGGCTCACCTCAGGCACGATCGCCTCGATCTGATGGGTCACCAGCAGCAGGGTGGTGCCATGGGCCGCCAGCTGCCGCAGGAGTGCCAGCAGCTGGTGGCGGGAGCGGAGGTCGAGGCCGTTGGTGGGCTCGTCGAGCACCAGCACCTCCGGGCGGTGCACCAGGGCCCGGGCCAGCAGCAGCCGGCGCCGCTGCCCCTCCGAGAGCTGGCCGAAGGGCCGCAGCGCCAGGTCCGCCAGGGCCAGTTCCTGCATCAGCTCCTGCACCCGCTCCCGCTGGGCGGCCGTGGCCTGCTCCTGCTGGCTGCGGCCGATCCCCACCGAGCCGAAGAAGCCGGAGAGCACCACGTCGGCGGCGGGCACGGCCCGGCCGTAGGAGCCCTGCAGCTCCTCGGACACCAGCCCCAGCCGGGAGCGCAACTCCCAGAGGTTCACCGTCTCCTGGCCGAAGATGCGCAGGCGCGAGCCGGGCTGCACCACCGGATAGAGGGAGCGGCCGAGCAGGCGCAGCAGGGCGCTCTTGCCGGCGCCGTTGGGGCCGAGCACCACCGTGTGCTCGCCCCGGTGGAGCTGCAGGGAGAGGTTGCGGAATACCAGCCGCGCACCGAGATAGGCATCCACCCTCTCCAGTTCGAGGTAGGGGGCGCCGCGCAGGGGGGAATCAGCCGGAGGCACGGGCCAGGGAGGGCAGCAGGGTCACGGGAGAAGGGAAGAGCGGCACCAACAGCAGCACTAGCAGCCGGAGGGCAAGGAAGGGGATCGCTCCCCGGCAGATCGAGCCCGTGCTCACCTGCGGCGGGGAGTGGCCCCGCTGGATGGTGCCCAGCACCCGGAGGATCAGGGCCAGGGGAGCTGCGAGCACCTGCAGCAGCCGGCCCACCGAGAGCGGGGGCAGAGCGCGGATGTCGAGGGGGGCAACTGGGGGCTGCAGGGTGCTCATCGCCAGCCCATCCATCGCGAACACGGCCGCCTTCGGCATGGCCCGGCAGGAGCGAGCCGAGCAAGTGATCCCCCACCGGCACGTGGAGCTGACCGCCGAGCACCGCCAACACGATGCTGGACGGGGTGATCTGGCCCAGGGTGCCGGAGGCGGCGATCACGCCGGTGAGCGGGGAGATCCTCCCCCTGATGGGTGCCCTGCTGGCGGCCCATGGTTTCGAGCAACCGCTCCCGCAAGCGCCGGCAGAGGGTCGCGGCGCCACCGAAAGCAGGGTCGCGCAAGTGGGGCCGGAGCATCCGTGCGGGGCACCGCCGTGCGATCGGCTCAGTCCCAGCGGGCGGGATCGGCACTGGCACGGAAGCTCCCCAAGTCCAGGGGGCGCTCCATCAGGTCGCGGCTGATGCCGCTGCAGAGGCTGTTCAGGGGCAGGGAGAAGCAGCTGCCGTCCCGGTCGAACGGACCCTCCACGTAGGCCCCGATCCGCTCGGCCACCAGGAAGCCCAGGAAGAGCAGCAGCCCCATCCCGTAGCGCTGATCCCGCTGAAAGCTGAGCAGCAGCTGCAGGCCGTACAGCCAGCTGATCAGGCGCACGAACACGTCGTAGGAGGCGGGGATGGGGGTGTTGCGGATCCGCTGCAGGCCGCCGATCGCATCCAGGCACTGGTTGGCTACATCCACCAGCTGATGGCGGCCCCAGGCGTCGATCCAGCCATCGCGGAAGAGTTCCTGCACCATCCGGGCCCGGTGGCGGCAGAGTTCCTGCAGATCAAGCTGCAGCGGCAGATCCAGGTCGGCCAGCAGAGCCTCGATGCCGCGTCGCAGATCGCTGCGCCAGAAGTTGCGCAGCTCGAAATTGAGCAGCCACACCTGCGCCACCTGCACCTCCACGAGGCAGCGGCCGCGGGACGTGGCCATCCGCTCCGGCGCCACGTGAGCCAGCAGGGTGTCGCGCCACTTGCGGCTGTGGTTCACCATCGCGCCCCAGAGGCTGCGGGCTTCCCACCAGCGGCCGATCGCCTGGGTGTTGCGGAAGGCGATGAAGACCGACACGGCGATGCCGAACACCGAGAGTCCCATGGGATTGAGGGTCCAGTCGCCCGGCAGCGAGGGCAGCCGGGCCGCCATCAGGCAGATCAGGCCGTAGAGGAGCAGGTCGAGCCGCATCCGCCAGAGCAGCTGCAGCAGCACCAGGCCGTAGTCCTGGCGCTGGGTGCGGGGAGGGTCGCCGTGGCGACCCCTCTCGAGGTGAGGTGAGGCCATCCGCGATCGGAAGCGGGAGCGATTCCCACGACTAGCGCAGCTTCAGCGTGCGGCCTGGCCCGGCACAAGGATCCAGCGACGGAGATGCCGAACGGCGATGGAACGATCCACCGGCGGAGTTGCTGATCGGAATGCAACACAATCCTGCGCAGATCGCCACTTCCACCGCAGCGAGATCGGCACAAAAAAACCGGCCCGAGGACCGGCTTCTGGAACGGAGAGGGAGGGATTCGAACCCTCGATAGAGTTGCCCCTATACAGCATTTC
>JBMLOS010000141.1:0-6103 GCA_049242845.1 Prochlorococcaceae cyanobacterium | reverse complement strand
GTCTTCGTAGCTCAAGCCCTTGCGGCCCAGCTCGCGATCGGCCAGCGCCTCCAGAAAACGGCTGCGCAGCCCCTCCAGATGGGTGAGGGCGCCGCCGCTGCCCACCACCGCCACCGCCTGGAGATCCAGCCGGCCGGCCACCCCCGCCACCAGCTCCGCCAGGGCCTGGGCGGAGCACTCCAGAATCCGCGCGGCGCCGGGATCTCCCCGGCGTGCCTCCTCCTCCACCAGCGGCGCCAGCCGCGCGAAGTCCGCGGGACCGAAGCCGGCCGCCACCACCAGCGCCTTGATCCGCTGGGGCGCCAGGGGATCGGTGGGCTCGAGCCCCAGAGCCGCCCAGAGCCGCGGCAGCAGCGGCCCCTCCGGCAGACGGCCGTCGGCCATGCGCAGGGTGAGGGCGAGGCCATCCCGGCCGATGTCGTGGGCCGAGCCGGCGCCATCCAGCAGCCAGCCCCAGCCCCCGCAGCGGTGCTGGCGGCCCTGGGAGTCCTGCCCCACGGCGATGGTGCCGGTGCCGCTGATCACCAGGATGCCGGCCTCCGCCCCGAAGGCACCCCGCAGGGCGGTGCGCTCATCGCCCGTCACCACCACCCGGCTGCCCGGCAGCCCCAGGGCTTCGGCTGCCACGGCCCGGCCCCGCTCCTGCACCGGGGTGCCCTGCTCGATGCCGCTGGCGCCGATGCCGGCGGCCCGCAGCTCCGGTGGCTGGGGCCCGAGGCCGGCCAGGGCCTGGCTGAGGCTCTTGCGCAGCGCCCGGCGGAAGCGCTCCTCCCCCCCCGGCGCCGCCAGGTGCGACACCCCGGGCCCCTCGCCGCTGGCCAGCACGGGCCACTCCTGCGGGGGGCGGTCGGGGCAGGGGCGGGCCAGGCGGCAGCTGGTGTGGGTCTGGCCCGCGTCGAAGCCGGCCACCAGGCCGGGATCGGCCGCCGTCACGGCGACTCTGCTGCCGCCGCACCTGCCGCCGCAGGTGCCACGGCCAGGGTCGCCAGGGAGAACCAGGCGATCAGCTGCACCTCCGGACGGAAGAAGATCGTGTCGGTGAGGCCCTGCACGAGCAGGCCGGCGATCACCGCTACCGAGGCCAGGGCGGGCAGGGCGAGCGGCCCGCTGCTGCGCCACTGGCCCAGCCCCGTGCGCAGCCCCGCCAGGGTGACGCCCACCCCGGCCAGCAGCCCCGGGATGCCCGCCTCCACCGCCAGCTCCAGCGGGATCGAATAGGCACTGAGCGCGTTGAACTTGGGCTGCTGGTAGAGCGGATAGATCAGGTTGAAGGCGTTGTTGCCCGGGCCGATGCCGATCCAGGGGCGGTCGCGGATCATGTCCAGCGCGGCCAGCCACACGTTGATGCGGAAGTTGTTGGAGCTGTCCTCTCTTCCCACCAGCAGGCTCATCACCCGCACCCGCAGGGGCTCCACCTGGGTCACCAGCAGTACCAGCAGCGCCGTGCCACCGGCCAGCAGGAGCACCGGGAAGAGGCGCCGCCAGAGCGGCGGCCAGTGGCGGGTGGCCCGCAGGGCCAGCAGCAGGCCGATGGCCGCCAGGGAGGCCACCATGCCCATCCAGGCGCCGCGGCTGTAGGTGAGCACCAGGGCCGCGGCGCCCAGCACCAGGGCGGCGAGGGCATAGAGACGGCGGATCAGGCCCGGCCAGCGCAGCAGGGCCACGACCGCCAGGGGCAGGATCGGCAGCAGGTAGCCCCCCAGGAGGTTGGGGTTCTCCAGCGGCCCGTAGATGCGCACCGTGCCGCTGGCCACCGAGTTGGGGTCGGCCCAGCGCGCCAGTGCGTCGGTGCTGCCGTAGAGCTGCCGCAGGCCGATCACGCTGCTTGCCAGCTCCCCGGCCAGCAGCGCCGCCACCAGCCGGTCCCACCACACCGGTGCGCTGGCCAGCAGCTGCCGCATCAGGGCATAGACCCCCAGGTAGCTCACCAGCTTGGTCAGCCCCTTGGCGGCCGCCACCGGCACGGGGGAGAAGCCGGTGGCCACCACCGCCAGGCCGAGCACCACCAGCAGCCAGGTGTTGATCGCCCCCAGAGCTCCCGGGGGTGTGCGCAGGGCCCAGACCAGCCAGAGCAGGCCCGAGGCCAGGATCAGCAGGCTCAGGCCCTCCCGGGTCACCAGGGGCAGGCCGGCCAGCAGGGCGCAGAGCACCACGCCGGCCACCAGGGGCAGCCGGCGGCTGAGCGGTCCGTCCGGCGCGCCGGCGAGCAGGCCCTGCCAGCGCAGCAGCCAGGGCGCGGGGCAGGACGGGGAGGCTGGGGAGGTCAAGGGGGAGAGGACTCCGCGGCGGAGAAGCCGGCAGGGGGCACCGGCTCGTTGGGCGGATTATCGGCCGCCCCTGGCCTCCAGTTCCTCCCGCGAGGGCAGGGGGGCGGCCGTGCGCCGGTAGAGCACCCGGTACACCGGCAGGCCCTGGGCGAGCACGTGGCGCTCGCGCTCCGTGGGCACTCCCAGGGGGTTGTCGGCCCGCCAGGGGCGTGCATCCCCGGCCGGCCGCGCGAAGACGCCGCTCGCCTCCACGAGCTGCACCATCGGTTCGATCACCGCCGGCACGTCGCTCTGGAGGAAGAGCTCCCGGCCCGGGGCCAGGGCCGCGGCCAGGGAGAGCAGCAGGGGGGGCTGCAGCACGCGCCGCTTGTGGTGCTTCTTCTTGAACCAGGGATCCGGGAACTGGATCGAGATCCGCTCCAGCCGGCAGGCGCTCAGGCCCGCCAGCCAGTCCTGCAGGCTCACGTTGGCGTTGCAGAAGAGAAAGTGGAGGTTGCCCAGCCCCAGGGCCTGCCGCTCGGCTTCGGCCGCCTCCACCAGGGGCCGGCGGATCTCCACCCCGAGGTGGTTGCGCCCGGCATCCCGCCCGGCCAGCTCCAGCAGAAAACGGCCCCGGGCGCAGCCGATGTCCAGATGGAGCGGCAGGCAGGGATCGGCGAAGAGCACCTCCAGCGGCGGCAGAGGCCGCGGCTGCTGGTGGAGACGACTCAGGGGATTGACGTGTTGACGCACCATGGCGGCCGCCTCACTGCCGCACCAGGAAGCCGAGGCTGGCGGTGTAGCCGTGCAGATGGGTGGTGCCCCCCACCGGGCCGATCTCACCGTTGCAGAAGGCGCCGGCGATCGGCACCTCCGGGAAGGCCGCCCGGCAGAGGCTCACGTCCCCGTCGGGACGGCCATAGAGGCCCTGCCCCCGGCCGAGGCAGGCGAACACCAGGGCGGCGAGGGGCTGGGGCTGGCGCTCGGCCTGGCGGCGCAGCAGCTGGCTGAGTTCCTGGCTGGAGGCGGCGGCGTCCCGCAGCTGGAACTGCACCTGCTGACCCACCCGCATCCGCTCGGCCACGGCCACGGCGCCGTTGCGGGGATCCACCCCGATCAGGTTGCGTACCAGGAAGGCGGCCGGCTCCATGCCGTCGGCGCCCAGGTGGAAGCTGCTGTGGCCCACCCCGAGGAAGAGGGAGTGCTTCACCAGCTCCCGCTCCTCCGGGCTGAGGGCCGTGAGGATCTCCTGCAGGGCGGCCACGGGGGTGTTGCGCCGCTTGCCGCGGCTCACCTCGAGCACCACGTTGCGCTGGGCCTGCTCCACCTCGAACACGGGCCCGATCGGCCGGCAGCCCTGGGCCACCACGGCCTCCAGGTTCCAGGCGCCGCCGATCAGGCAGCCCACCGCGCCGGTGCGCACGGCGCCTTCGTAGAGCAGCGAACCGTGGCTGGCGCTGTGCTGGCCGGCGATTCCCCCCACCTTCACCACGTCGGGGTAGGCGTAGTCGAGGCCGCTGATCAGGTCGTTGATCGCCGGGCTGGAGGGGTCCACGAGCAGGAGCATCGCCCCGCTGGCCGGTGCCCCCACCCGCTCGATCCAGGCCTCGGCAGGGCCATCGAGATCGGGCAGCTCGGTGGTCTCCAGATGGAACGGATGCAGCTCGGCTCCCGGCAGGCGCAGCAGGCTCACGCTCAGGGCCGGCTCCCGCTCCAGCTCGTGGGGCACGCCGCCGGGCTCGGTGCCCACCACGCCGCCGCCCACGCAGCCGAGCCAGTGGTCAGCGCGCAGCCGCTGGGAGAGCAGGGGCAGCAGGCGGGGCAGGTCGCTGGCGTAGGCGCTCGACACGAACACCAGGGCCAGATCGGCGGGTTCCCCGGGGTTCAGCTGGCGGACCACCGCCTCCACCGCGGCCTCCAGGGAGACCTCCTGGCTGAGGGCCGTGCGACACCAGGCAGCCGGCTCGCGCGGAGCCAGCCATGGCAGAAGGGGGAAAGGAGCCATAGCCGGACCCTATCGCTTCCGGGAGGCTGCGGATAATGGCGTCTTCCCGTACCGCTGCCGTGTCCGATCTGCTGGTTCGCTCGCTCGTGTGGCTGGACGTGCGACTGGCGGGTGTGTTCGCCGTGGGCCTTCCCCTGGTGCTGCTGGTCTGGGCGGCGCTGCGGCGCGAGGCGGCCCTGGTGCGATTGCTCTCGATCTACTGGAAGGTGGCCAGCCTGCTGCTGGTGGCGCTGCTGCTGCTCACCGACGCCCGTCCGCTCGGCTTCGTGACCCTGCTGCTGGGCCAGCTGCTGCTGGTGGCCAGCCTCTGGTTCTGGGTGGACCTCAACGAGGAGCTGGCGGATCTGCCCCCCTGGCGCCCCCTGCCGCTCACCCTGAGCATCTGGCGCTGGAGTGTGTCGCTGCTGGCCCTGGCCGGAGCGGCCCTGGCCACCCTCGCCCTGCCCTGCCTGCAGGGGGGGGCGATCCTGGAGCGCACGGCCTGCCGCGCCTGGCTGGAGGCTCCCGAGCGCATCCACGCCGTGCTGGATCAGGTGTTCGGCTTCGTGTTCGGAGCCGACTGGACCCCGGTGATCGCCGCCTTTGTGGGCTATCTGGGCCTGGTGGGCTATGGCGTGGGCCTGCTCCAGTGGCTGCTGGTGCGGCTGCCCAAGCAGGGCCGCGTGGCGGGGGGCTTCTGAGCATGGAACCTTCCCCCTCCTGCCATGGCCTGCTCGCGGAGCTGGAGGTCCGCAGCCGCGAGCGCCCCGATCGGGTGCTGCGCCTGCGCGGCCGACTGGCCGAGCCGCAGGAGCCGTTCGAACTGCTGATCTTCCGCGGCTTCTCCAGCAGCGTCAGCCACCCCACCGCCTTCGATCCCGACCAGCCCGCCCTGCCGGCGGAGGCCCGCATCGAGGACGCCGAACTGCTGCGGGGCCCCCTCAATCCGGCGGCGGAGGAAGTGCTGCAGGCGGGGCCGGCGGAACGGTTCCTCGACCCCGCGGCCTGGCTCTAGCCGGCGCTGCGCTCCAGCACGGACACGCAGCGCCCGCAGAGGGTGGGGTGGGCCGGGTGCTCGCCGATGTCGCCGGCGTAGTGCCAGCAGCGCTCGCACTTCTGCCCCGCGGCCCGGGCCACCCGCACGCGGATGCCCCCCTCGGCGGCCTCGGCCAGCACCTCCTCCGGCGCCTCGCCGCCGATCCGCAGAGCCGACACCAGCAGCCAGTCGGCCAGGTTGTCCACCTCGCCGTGGGGGCTGGCCTCCAGCCAGGCCAGCGCCTGCCGCAGGGCTGTGGTGCTCTCGTCCGGATCGATCGCCAGCTGCACCTGGGCCTCGAGGGAGGCGCCGATGCCACCGCCGCCGGCGTCCTTGCCGCCCTGGCGGCAGCTCTCCAGCTGGCGGTTCACCTGGGCCCGCAGGGCCAGGATCTGGGCCATCGGCTCCTCCAGAGCGGGATCCCGCCAGGTGGCGGGGGCGGTGGGCCAGCCCCGCTCGAACACCGAACGCTCGGGCACCCCGTAGGGAAGGTTCTGCCAGATGTCCTCGGCCATGTGGCAGAGCACCGGCGCGATCAGCCCGGCCAGCCGTTCCACCACCAGGGACAGCACGGTCTGGCAGCTGCGGCGGCGGAAGTCGTCGGCCGCGCTCACGTAGAGGCGGTCCTTGGCGATGTCGAGATACACGTTCGAGAGGTCCACCACGCAGAAGTTCTGCAGGGCCTGGAAGAAGCGGTAGAACTCGTAGCGCTCGAAGTCGCCCGTCACCGCGTCGATCAGGGAGGCGGTGCGCTGCAGCATCCAGCGATCCAGCAGGGGCAGATCGGCGCAGGCCACGGCGTTGCCTCCCTCTTCCCGGGGGCGCGGGTCGAAGTCG